>NZ_JAVDVQ010000026.1:0-43609 GCF_031456935.1 Arthrobacter ginsengisoli
CTGAAAGAACCATAGAGACACGGCGTTGACAGGCGACCACGGCACCATTTTCAGCCCGGAACGGGCGTCCGACAAGGACATATTGGCTAGCGCCGGAACTGTCACCTTTTTTGTAATTCCGCCACCTGCCGCGTGATCAACCGGATTTGCTGACAGATCACGCTAAAGTGTCTGTATGCCTAGGATTTCGGCCGCGAGCAACGCCGCCCAACGAGCCGAGACCCAGCAGCGCATCCTGACTGCTTTCGGCGAGCTCCTGTTCACGCACGGGCTGCCCGGCTTGACCATGACCGACGTCGCACGCCACGCCCGGATCGGCCGGACCGCTGTCTACAACTACTATGCGGACATCGAAGAGCTTCTGATCGCCTATGCCCTCGAAGAGACCGAGCGTTTCCTGCTCGATCTGAGGGGATCCCTGGACTCGCTGGAGAACCCGGTGGACCGGCTGGCGCTGTATGTACGGGCCCAGGTCGAGGACCTCAGCCGGCGGCACCTGCCGCCCGGTCCTGCGATGGGCGCTGTGCTCTCCCCGGCGTCGTTCGCGAAGCTGGCGGACCACGTGGGCGAGCTCAGCGTTCTGCTGCAGGGCATCCTGCGGGACGGCATCGCCCAGGGCTATTTGCCGGAGGCGGACATCACCCAGCTTGCGCAGCTGATCCACGGAACGCTGTCCTCCAGTGCCGCCCGCGGTGACGGCGCCGGCCAGGACTCCGAGGCAGAGGCGCGGCTGGCCCGCACCGTCCGTTTCGTCCAGCTCGGTGCGGGGGCGCGGTTCGACGACGACGGCCGCTCGCTCCGCCTGGACTCCTGATCACCTGATTTAGGGCCTGTGGCGGTGCCGGCGGATGTGGTTAACTGCCGGGCGTGGGCAGAACCGTCGGCGTCACCGGCCACGCCGATTCGTCCACAATCCGCCGGTCCTCGCGCGGACAGCTAAGTTGGCCCGGCGTCTGGTCGACCAGTTCCGCCTTTGCCAGTTCCTTGAACTCCCCGGTCAGGATGACATCCACGCTCGCGTCCGTCCGGCCATCCTGAAAATAGTCCGAGCCCGGCACGTTGCGCTGCACACTGAATGCCGCGGACTGGCCCGCCGCCCCGGAGACAACCAACGCAACCCCGCGGTAGCTCGACGTCGTGTTGGCCACAGCCCCGACAATGAACTTGCGGGCCGTGAACTCGTCGGCCACGGATCGGGCCAGGCCCGGACGGGACGTTGAATTGAAGACGTTGAGGTTGATCGTCTCCGGCGGCGCGTAGTCATGCAGCGCCTCCGGGCAGACGGACACGACAGCCTGGCTGCGCTCGGCCGTCGGAATCTTGATCTGGCCGTTCATAATGGCCACTGCCACCACAATGGCCGCGGCAATCATGCCTACCAGCAGCACCAGGACGATGCCGTGCAGGATCCGGCGCCGCTTCCTGACGGGATTGTGGTGCTCTTCGTCATCATCAACGAAAGTGGCCCGCAAGTCAGAGCCGGAAATGACGTGGTGCCCGTGCAGGACGGTAATGTCCTTCGGCTTCCTAGCCATTGATCACAAGGACGCGTGCGTGGATCGCGGTGCGCTGATGCAGCGCGGTACGGACGGCGCGGTGCAGCCCGTCCTCCAGGTACAGGACGCCGCGGTACTCCACGACGTGCGGAAACAGGTCGCCGAAGAAGGTCGAGTCCTCCGCCAGCAATGCTTCAAGGTCCAGCGTGCGTTTGGTGGTCACCAGCTCGTCCAGCCGGACCGGGCGCGGCGGCAGCGTCGCCCAATCCCTGGGCGTGCTGTAACCATGGTCGGGGTACGGGCGTCCCTCGCCCACGGCTTTGAATATCACCATGTAAGCCTATGGAACTTGAAAGGCCAAAGGAATGCACGACGCCCGAAGCCGGGAGGTTGTAGCCAAACGGTAACCATTTGTCACCATCCGCACCGCCTGTCACGACCGACACCGTGCACCAGACGCGATCCACTTCCCATGCAAAGTTGCGTGCCGGCTGGGAGAATAGGGGCATGACAACTCCCGAGACCCCAGCCTCCCCCTCGCCGTCGACTCCTCCGCTGGCACTGCTGCTCGACGTCGACGGTCCCGTGGCGAGTCCCGTCACCCGGACCGTGCAGCCGGCGATCATCGCTGACATGCTGGCCCTGGCGGCGGCGGGGATCCCGGTCATCTTCAACACCGGCCGTTCGGCGGCGTTCATCCGCGAACAGGTCATGGATCCGATGATCGCTGCCGGGATGCCGGCCGGCACGCTCATCCACGCCATCTGCGAGAAGGGCGCCGTCTGGTTCAGCTACACGTCCACCGGTGCCGGCGCAGTCCACGTCGATCACGAACTTGCCATCCCGCGGGCTTTCGGCGACGACGTCCGGCGGCTTGTGGCCGAGGACTATGCCAGGCACATGTTCTTCGATGAAACCAAACTGGCGATGGTCTCCGTGGAGCAACACATCGATGTCGCGAACTCCGATTACCGGGACGAGCAGGAGCTGTTCGACACCGATGCCATCGGGCTGATGGCCCGTCACGGCCTCGGAGTTGTCCGCCTGGAGCACCACGCTCCGGACTCCGATGACCAGATAGACTACCGGGTGGATCCGACCATCATCTCGACTGATATCGAGTCGGTCCGGCTGGGTAAGGATCTCGGCGCGAGCCGGGCCGTGGAGCTGCTGGCGGCCCAGGGAATCACGCCGCTGGCCTGGCGCACGGTGGGCGACTCCCGCACGGACTACGCCATGGCCGACTGGCTGCACCACAACGACCACCCGGTGAAACACGTCGATGTCCGGCCCGCGGACGGGGTTCCGGTGAAACCGTACGAGGTGCTCACCGCCGCGGATCTGGGGCTGGGTGCCGAGGTCATCCACGACGACGCCGGGGCGGCCTTCCTGCACCGGTGGCGCTCGGCCCTCATCGGTTGAACCGGGGGGCTGAGGTCAGCTGGTCCGAGGTCCGGATCCGGAATTCTGGGACCACGACGGCGGGCTCTCGCGGCCCACACCGGCGGCGTTTCGGCCGCGGAATTTCGGGGCGATTTTGGGGCGGGCGTTATCATGCAAGTAGGGACACATTCACGCAAAGAATCACGGAGAATCGACATTACAGAAGCATTGGTCCAGGACGAGATCTACTACGGCAGCCAGGCGTCCGTAGACGCCCATGACGAGGTCACTTCCGCAGCTGCCGTGGCGCGGTTCCGGTCCCGCCAGGACGTTGTGCGCCGGCGCAGCCGGTACGGGCTCATCAATGAGAACCGTACGCCCTACCAGGCCATGGTCGAGGATTTGATGTTCCTCCGATCGGTGCTCGATGGTGCGGGCCTCGACTACCTGCTGGTCCGCGGCAACAACCACCGGCCGGTCATCGCCGTGGATTGGAAGGACCGGAAAGGACTCCGCGACGCCCTCGTGGCGGCCTGCCGCGATGAGCCCTTCTACTCGATGAGCGTGGACGCCAAGAAGAAGTCCTCGGTGCTGGTGGCCGACGGCGAGCTCTCCCCCAACCGGCAGTCCCGGATCTTCAGGCTGTACCGCCCCAGGGTGGAGCCGGAAGGCGGCTTTGAGTTCGGCGCCTCGGCCGGGGTGCAGCTGGAATTGTGGAGTTTCGAAGGCGACCAGCTGATCCTGCCGATCGAAAACTCCCTGACGCGCCGGACGCTGCTGGCCCAGGACGCCGTCCGCGGCACGGTGGAGCGTTACGGCCACACCTGGCCCACGATCGAGAACATGTTCGCGGATCACGCCAGTGATATCAGCTTCGATATCGACCTCGTGTTCTCTTGGGTGGACGGCAGCTCCCCGGAGTACATCGCGGCGCGTCAAGCACGGATGGCCGGCGTTGTGGTCGGTGAAGGCGACGACCATGAAGCCCGTTTCCGCCAGATCGACGAACTCAAGTACGCGCTGCGATCGGTCTATATGTTCGCCCCCTGGATCCGGCGGATCTTTATCGCCACGGACTCTCCCGCTCCCGCCTGGCTGGCTGAGCATCCCACCGTGACGATTGTGCGCAGCGAGGAGTTCTTCGCGGACGCCTCCGTGCTGCCCACGCACAACTCGCAAGCGGTGGAGTGCCAGCTTCACCACATCGAAGGCCTGTCCGAGCACTTCCTGTACTCGAACGACGATATGTTCTTCGGTCGCGCCGTCGGGCCGGACATGTTCTTTACGCCCGGCGGGATAACGAAGTTCATCGAAGCGGAAACCCGGATCGGGCTCGGGGACAACGACGCGGAACGCAGCGGCTTCGAGAACGCCGCCCGGGTGAACCGGAAGCTGCTCTGGGACCGCTTTGGCCGGATCACCACCCGGCACCTGGAACACACGGCTGCGCCGCTGAGGCGTAGCGTTGTGGCCACGATGGAGCAGGAGTTCCCAGCGGAATTCGCCAAGACGGCGGCGAGCACCTTCCGCGCGGCCGACAACATTTCGGTGACGAACTCGTTCTACCACTACTACGCGCTGCTGACCGGCCGGGCTGTCACCCAGACGGCGGCGAAGGTACGCTACGTGGACACCACGGCCAGGGCAGGCCTCAACTACCTGCCCAAGCTGCTCGCCAAGCGGAACATGGACTTCTTCTGCCTCAATGACGGCAGCTTCCCCGAGGTCGCGGCGGAGGAACGCGCCGCGCTCGTGACCGACTTCCTGGAGAAGTACTACCCCATCAAGGCCCCCTGGGAGAAGTAGGGTCCCCCGCTCCCCCTTCGGTGTCCGCGCCGGCGCGACCGGTTTCTGGCCACCGGCCATGTCACGGCTGTGCCGGCCCGGGCAATGGTCCTAGTTGCTGGCGGACAGCCGACGGCGGTCGGGAACATTGGCCGGGTCCTCGGGCCGCGCCCTGCTCGGGATGCGGATCCCCGCCGCCGAGATCCGGCGCTGGGTCTCCTCGGCCGAGACGAGCTCGCCGACGGCCGGCGTGTCTCCGAGCAGGACAACCGAGTGCACGATCGTGTGTTCGTAGACGTGGACGAGGTTGAACGCCTGGCCGCCGTCACGCCCGCGGGTCCCGCCAACGGGAACGTTGAGATCCTGCGTGTAGCAGGTGGCCGAGGCCACGGAGACAGGGATCCCGGCGAAGGTCGCCGTCGTCGAATAGTGCAGGTGACCGCCCAAAATGGTCCGGACATCGGAGTTCCGCAGGACCCCGGCCAGGGCCGCCTGATCGCGCAGCTCGACCAGGACGGCAAGGTCCAGGACCGAAGGAACCGGCGGATGGTGCAGGGCCAGGATTGTTCCGTCCGGGGCGGGGGTGGAGAGTTCGGCCTCGAGCCACTCCAACTGCTCCGGGCTCACCTCGCCATGGTGGTAACCGGGGACGGAAGTGTCGAGAGTGATGATCCGGAGCCCGTTGATGTAGTAGCTGTGATCGACGGGGTCGTCGTCGGCCGGCAGGTCAAGAAGGCCGGTGCGGAAGTGGGCCCGGTTGTCGTGGTTTCCCATCGCCCAGATGACTTTCGCACCCATGGCCTTGCAGGCGGGGTCTACGATGGCCCGGAGTTTTGCGTACGCCTCGGGCTCGCCCTGGTCAGCGAGGTCGCCAGTGAAAATCACGGCTTCGGGCCGCGCTCCGGAAGCGCGCACTTCGTCAAAGAGTTGCTGGAGCAGGGCGTCGCAGTCGACCACACCATGCAATGGTGCCGAACCGCCCAACAGGTGGGGGTCACTCAGATGGAGTAGAAAATGACGTGGCCGGGGGTGCTCGGCCTCCATGAGCTCCATTGCTACCTTCCTGGTTGGGCGGGGGCGGTTGCCCCCGGCGTCCCTCTCAGTAATATCTATCCAACCAGACATTCGGCCAACAATGTGCAAACACCAGTAGGCATGTTCGAAAAGAGGCAACAACGAGTATGCCGGTGGACACATACCTGTTCCGGTATGTGTCCACCGGGCCGTGCTTACTCAGGTACCGCGCGGCTAGCTCAGGTAGCCGTTGGGGTTCAGCACGTACTTCGTGGCCGCTCCGGCGTCAAACTCTGCGTAACCCTTGGGCGCGTCCTCCAGCGAGATCGCCTTCGCATTGACGTTCTTCGCGATATGGACCTTGTCATGCAGGATCGCCATCATCAACTGGCGGTTGTACTTCATGACCGGACATTGCCCGGTGGTGAAGCTCAGCGACTTGGCCCAGCCCGTGCCGAGACTGATCGAGAGCGCACCCTTCTTGGCGGCCTCGTCCACCCCGCCTGGATCCCCCGTGACGTAGAGTCCCGGGATACCCAGCGCGCCGCCGGCAGCAGTGACTTCCATCAGTGAGTTGAGCACCGTCGCCGGAGCTTCCTTGGCATCGTGGCCGTGCCCCCGGGCCTCGAAGCCGACGGCATCGACGCCGCAGTCGACATCCGGAACGCCCAACAGCTGTTCGATCTGCTCGGCGGGCCCGCCCTGGGTCAGATCGACGGTTTCACAGCCGAAGCTGCGCGCCTGCGCGAGTCGGTCGGCGTTCAGGTCGCCCACAATCACGACGGCGGCACCCAGCAACTGAGCGCTGGTGGCCGCAGCGAGTCCGACCGGACCGGCGCCCGCGATGTAGACCGTGGAGCCGACTCCGACACCGGAGGTGACGGCGCCGTGGAATCCGGTGGGGAAGATGTCCGACAGCATCGTCAGGTCCATCATCTTCTCGAGGGCCTGGTCCTTGTCCGGGAACTTCAACAGGTTCCAGTCCGCGTACGGAACCAGGACGTAGTTGGCCTGTCCACCGACCCAGCCCCCCATGTCCACGTACCCGTAAGCGCTGCCCGGACGGTCAGGGTTGACGTTCAGGCAGATGCCGGTCTTGCGCTCCTTGCAGTTGCGGCAGCGGCCGCAGGCGATGTTGAAGGGGACCGAGCAGATGTCCCCCACCTTGATGAATTCAACGTCGGGTCCCACTTCCACGACTTCGCCGGTGATTTCGTGGCCGAGGACCAGGTCCGAGGGGGCCGTGGTCCGGCCCCGGACCATGTGCTGGTCGGATCCGCAAATGTTGGTGGCAACGGTTTTGAGAATGACGCCATGGCGCACCGAACGGCCCACATTGGCGGGATTGACCCCCGGGCCGTCTTTGAGTTCGAAGCTGGGGTAGTCAATGTCGATCAATTCGACCTTGCCCGGACCCTTGTAGGCAACGGCTTTGTTCCCTGTCATCACTTTCCTCCTGGTTTCACGGAACCCAATATGAGTGTCCAGTTGTGATTCACGAAGCGTGCTGAAGCACCGTCCCCCGGGCCTGTGGCGCAGGCGTGTCTGTAACGCGGGGTTGCCCGGTTTACTTGGAAGGTCCGGCCAGTCTAGGACGGTAAGCATGCTTAGGGATAGGGGCCGTTGTCCCCTTGTGGTCTGAAAGCCGACTCTCAGCTAAGGGCGGCCTCGACGGCCTCGATAACCTCCGGGGAATCGGGTTCCACTGTCGGGGCGAATCGGGCCACCACTTCGCCGTCGCGGTTGACCAGGAACTTCTCGAAGTTCCACTTCACCAGTCCCGGCAGGAAGCCGTTCCTGAATTTGGTGAGCTCGGCATAGAGCGGGTGCTGGTTCTTCCCTCGGACGTCGGTTTTGGCGGCAAGCGGGAAGGTCACGCCGAAGTTGCGTTCGCAGAATGCGGCGATCTCGGCGTCGGCCGCGGGTTCCTGGCCCGCAAACTGGTTGCAGGGGACGCCGAGCACCTGGAAGCCCCGGTCCCGGAACTTGTTATGCAGCGCTTCGAGTCCTGCGTACTGCGGCGTGAAGCCGCACTGCGACGCGACGTTCACCACCAGCACCACCTGGCCCTTAAAACAGCCAAAGTCGGTGTCTGTGCCGTCGATGAGGGTGAGCGGAATGCTGTGGAGAGCGGTCATGGATGGTTCCTCGCGAAGTTGGTCCTGAAGATCGTGTCCGGAAAGGTGTCCCGGAACTGGTCACGATAGTCATTCGATACCAACGAGCGCGGGTATGGGTTTGTGCCCGCTACGGGCCGGGCGTCAGCGACGGGTCCGCGGTCGCTGACGGCGCAGTGGACCCGGTGGGCGCAGCCGGCTCCGGTTCCACAGTGGGCACCGGTGCAGGAGCCGGCGGCGGGGCGGGTGCCGGCGCTGCCGGGGGCGGCACAGGTGCCGGCGCTGCCGGGGGCGGAGGCGGAGGCAGGACTGGTTCCACCACCGGCGGGGGCGGTGGCGGCGCGGGTGGCGCAGGCACCACGACGGGCGGCGATATAGCCGGCACTCCGGTGGGTTCCAGCGAAGGCGGAGGGGCCGGCGCCGGCTCCACGACCGGCGGGGCCGGCGGCAACAGCGGCGGGCTGGGCTCCGGCGACAGCGTAGGTGTCGGCGTTGGTGTCGGCGTTGGCGTTGGCGTTGGTGTTGGCGTCGGCGTCGGCGTCGGCGCTTCTGGTGGTGGGGGCACCGAGGTGCCGGGCTCCGCGGGGGGCGGAGTGTCGGTGGGGTCGGAAGTGCCGCCCGGCGTCGTGGTCCCGCCCGGTGTGGAGGTCCCGCCCGGTGTGGAGGTCCCGCCCGGAGAACCGGTCGTCGGCTGGCTGGGCTCGGGCGTGGGTGCATCCGGCGACGGTGTGGCCACGACAGTTGTGGAGTCCGGTGTTCCCGGCGGCGCTGCGACCGGCGCTTCCTGGTCACCGCCAGCCACTTCGTGCGTCCTGTCATCGGACACCGGGATAGCCCAGCCGACGGCGGTGTTGGAGGGATTGCCGGCGTCGGGCGCGTAGCTGGTCATGTCGATGGTGCCCAGCTGGTCCTTCTGCGTGATCGGAAGAAGGATCCAGTCGTGCGGATTCTTGTGGGAGCCGTTCAGGATGGTCTCGAAATGCAGGTGGCAGCCGGTGGAGGATCCGGTCGTGCCCACCCGGGCAATGACCTCGCCGACCCGCACCGAGTCACCCTTCTTGACGGCGATTGCCTCAAGGTGGTTGTAGGTAGTGATGAGCCCGTTGCCGTGGTCGATCTCCACGCGGTTTCCGCCACCCCACGGATGCCAGCCGACTGCCCGCACAACCCCGGCATCGGCGGAGTAGACACGGGTACCGCATGCCGCGGCATAGTCCTGGCCCCAGTGGAATTCGCCTGATGACCCCGTGATGGGGCTGGTCCGCAAACCAAAGGAAGAGGACTCCCGAAGGGATTCCAGTGGGGCCATGAGGAAGCCTTCCGCGGGCCGCTGCATTCCGGCAGATGCCACATTGAGCTCCCCGGGGACGCCGTCCTTTGAGGTCGTCTCGACTGTTGACCGGTTGTAGGCGACCAGCGCCAAGGCGTCCGCAGTGAAAGCCGCCGTGGCCACCGCCTCCGGGCTTGAATCGGCGGAGGTGTCCGCGGTGCCCGGAGTCAAAATGCCCGGCCCCACAACGCCGGACGCCAGCGACGGGGAACGCCCCACAGCGGCGCCGCCCGACAGGCCTTGGACCCCAAAGGTCAGGACCGCCAGAGAGAGGCAAAAGCCGCCCGATAAACAGCGCACGGCAATGATCCGTGCTCTGATTGCCTGCTCACTCGATGAGTTTCCCCAGTGTTTTCCCACGATGTGACTCCCGCATTCTGTCCGCCAGTCCCCAGAATTGCGGACTCACGTTCTTATGTGACCACACTCGGGTTGCCGTGGGAACGGTAAAAACTACTCCTTTCCGACTCAGTGGAGGCCCAGTAGCACTAAGTACCGGCCCAAGTACTAGGCGCGGCAGTCGTGGGCGAGAATGGAGTATGCGCAACCTCCTCAGGGAATGGCAGGCGGAAATCAAGCAGACGTTCACCGGGACCCGCGAGGCCGTGCCGGACTGGGTCCCGCGCCTGGCGGACGGCACCGATTGTGGCTACCACCTGCCGGGATCGGCCGTCTGGGCCGTCCATGGGGATATGCCGACCATCGTGGCGGGCATTCGGGCCCTGCTCATGCAGGCGCTCCATCCCGGCGCGCTGGCCGGCGTGCACGATCACTCCCGCTTTCGCGAGGATCCTCTGGGCCGGCTTGCCGGAACTATCCGCTGGATTTTCACGGTTTCCTACGGTTCAACCGCCGCGGCCCGCGCTGGCTCCGACTGGGTGCTCAGGCTGCATGAATCCGTGCGCGGGGACTATATAGACGGGCACGGTGTTGCGCGGCACTATGCGGCGAACGATCCGGAGCTGCTCCGCTGGGTGCACATCGCCTTCACTGACGCTTTCCTTTCCGCACACAAGATCTGGGGCAGGCCCATCCCGGGCGGTCCTGATGCCTACGTGCGCGAATGGGCGCAGGCCGGCGAACTGATGGGGGTGGAATCCCCGCCGCTCAGCGAGGAGGAAATGCGCCGGCAGATGGATCATTGGTACGACGCCGGGGAGCTTCGATCCGACCAAAGGGTCGCCGAAACGGTGGCATTCATCCGCAATCCGCCACTTCATCCCGCCCTCAGGCCGGGGTACCGCGTGCTGTTCGCGGCGGCGGTTGCGACGCTCGAGCCCAAATACCGTGAGCTGCTGGGCCTCCGGATCCCCCGCATTGGTCCTTTCCCGCTGCCGGTGCGACTGGCCACGAAGGTGACCCTCGGCGTCGTCCACCTTGCCCTGGGGCGCGTGGGCCCAAGCGAACAGGCCGCGCGGGACCGGCTGCGCAGGCTGGGCCACCGGGCCCAAGAGCCGATGGGCACCCCCGGATTTTTCCACCGCCCAGGGTTCCCGGGACGCAAAAAGGCCCCGGTCCAGTGGACCGGGGCCAAACGCGGAGAATGGGGGATTTGAACCCCCGAGGGCGTTAACCCAACACGCGTTCCAGGCGTGCGCCATAGGCCGCTAGGCGAATTCTCCAGTAGCTTCTGAATCAAAAGCAGATACTAGACTACCTGAACTTCCCGGCATCGCCCAATTGGCCCTTCAGACCCGTCGCCACGGGACATGCCCCGCCCTGACCGCGGGCACCGCACACTGTCCCAATCTGCCCACTCCGGGGCGTCGAAAATGGGCATGTCCGGCAGGAATTCCCGGGCCGCCGCCGCCCGATTCGGGGCACACCCAAACGTCGGGTAAACTTGCTGACGGCCCCTCATGTGGCGTCATCCTGTTGAACTCCCCCAGGACCGGAAGGTAGCAAGGGTAAATGGGCTCTGGCGGGTGCATGAGGGGTCTTTTATGTCTGTGCCGATTGGTAGGGTTTAGCTGTGACTGTTACTACCGCTCTATACCGTAGATACCGCCCTGATTCGTTCGCGGACGTTATCGGGCAGGAGCACGTCACCGAGCCGCTCATGACGGCCCTGCGCAAGAACCGCGTCAACCACGCCTACCTTTTCTCAGGTCCCCGCGGCTGCGGAAAAACCACCTCTGCCCGCATACTGGCCCGCTGCCTGAACTGCGCCGAGGGCCCCACGGACACCCCCTGCGGCAAGTGCCCCAGCTGCATCGAACTCGCCCGCGGCGGCTCCGGATCGCTCGACGTGATCGAGATCGACGCCGCCAGCCACGGCGGCGTCGACGATGCCCGCGATCTGCGTGAGCGGGCCACCTACGCCCCGGTCCGCGACCGCTACAAGATCTTCATCATCGACGAGGCCCACATGGTCACGTCCGCCGGCTTCAACGCGCTGCTCAAGATTGTCGAAGAGCCGCCGGAACACATCAAGTTCATCTTCGCCACGACGGAGCCGGACAAGGTCATCGGCACCATCCGCTCCCGCACGCACCATTACCCGTTCCGGCTCGTGCCGCCGGAACCCCTGATGGCGTACCTTGAGCTGCTCTGCACGCAGGAAAACGTTCCCGTGGCGCCCGGCGTGCTCTCGCTCGTTATCCGCGCCGGCGGCGGCTCGGTCCGCGACTCTCTGTCTGTTCTGGACCAGCTCATGGCCGGTGCCGGACCCGCGGGCCTGGACTACGAACTCGCCGTCGCCCTGCTGGGCTACACGCACGCTTCACTGCTCGACGACGTCGTGGAGGCCGTGGCAGCGTCTGACGCCGCGACTGTTTTCCGCGCAGTGGACCGTGTTATCCAGACCGGGCACGACCCCCGTCGCTTCGTCGAGGACCTGCTGGAGCGCTTCCGGGACCTCATCATCGTCCAGGCCATGCCGGCGAGTGCCCAGGCGATTCTGCGCGGCATGCCCGCGGACCAGATCGCGCGCCTGCAGAACCAGGCCCACAACCTGGGCGCGGCCGAGCTTTCCCGGGCGGCTGACGTGACCAACACCGCGCTGACCGAGATGACCGGGGCGACCTCGCCGCGCCTGCATCTCGAATTGCTGTGCGCACGCATCCTGCTCCCTTCCGCCGAGCAGACCGAGCGTGGCATTGCCGCCCGGATTGACCGGGTCGAGCGCCGCCTGAATTACGCCGGGAACGACGTCGGGGCTCCGGCCGCGGCACCGCCCGCTCCGCCAGCTGCGGTTCCCGCGCAGGCCGGTCCCGCGCCGGATGCCCCCGCACCGGCGACTGGAATTCCTGCCGCCGCAGCTCCCGTCGCTGCGGCTGCGCCGGCATCCCCCGCAGCCGCCGGGGCGGCCGCGGCACCTGCGCGCGGTCCCGGGGAGGTCCGGGAAACCCTCACCGCGCCGCGCGTCAGCACCGGGGACTGGCCGGTCGATGAGTCCGCCGCCGTCAACCGGGCTGCCGCCGGCAGGCCCCCGGAGCCCCGGGTATCGGTGCCGACACAGCCGCCGCCGGCAAGCGCTGCGCCGTCCGTCCCTGTCCCCTCCGGCCAAGCTCCGTCAGGCCAGGCCGCGTCCGCTCCTGTCCAGGCCCGGCCGGCATCCGCTCCTGCTGCCGCGGCGCCTGTCGCGGCGCCCGTCGCCGGACCCGGGCCCGACGTCGAGGTCCTCCGCCGCGCCTGGCCGGAGATCCTCCAGACGCTGAGCAAAATCAAGCGGAGCACGTGGGCCCTCGTCGAACCGAATGCCCAGGTGGGCCACTTCGAAGACCATGTCCTGACACTCGCCTTCGCCACCTCCGGGCTGGCGGGCGCTTTCGGCCGGGCGGATCACTCCGAGAACCTGCGGCAGGCGATCCACAAGACGATCGGCATCGAATGCCAGATCAACGCGGTGGCCAGCGGGAGCAACAGCGCAGCGAGCTCTGAGCCAAACCCAAAAGTACCCGTTAGCCGGGACGTCCCAGCCACCTCCGTCGACGCCGACTGGGGCCTGGCGCCGGCCGCCGCCCAGACCGAACCAGCCCAGACCGAACCAGCGCAGACCGCTCCGGCCCGGGTGACCGTTCCCGTTACGCCGGCGGCTCCCGTCGAGGCGCCAGTGACGCCGGCTCCTTCCCCGGTTCCGGCACCCGCTGCCGCCGGCGCGCCCGGCAACCCGGCAGCCGCGGCCTCAAACGAACAGGACAGTTCGGCGGAGTCCGCCGGATCCTACGCCGACGATGACTGGGGTCCGCCCCGCGACGAGGACGCTCCGCCGCTGGACGAAGAACCTCCCATGGACTGGGACCCCGCTGCCCCCACGGCGGTTCGGGCACCCCAGCCGGCCGCCGCGTCCGCCCGCACGAAAGCTGCCGCTCCGGCGCGTTCCATCGCCGCCGCCACAACGGCCCCGGCCGAAGCTCCCGCGGAGCCGGGAACCGCCAACGACCCGTGGGCCCGTGCCATCGAGCAGGCCCCCGGGATCTGGGCCCTCGGCACGGATTCCAACGTCGGGGGCCCCACGCGGGAAGAGCCCGGGATCCCCGACCCCGCGCCTGAGCCAGAACCGGTGCACTACGAACCTGCGGCGGCCCAGATCCCGCAGTACGCCGCAGCAGTGTCGGCTTCGGCCGCGTATGAGCCTGCCGCCTCCCCGTCAACCAGTTGGGGAGACTCCGCGGATCTGGTGACCGTTGGCGCCGCATCCCGTCCGGTCGGCGCCAACGCTGCGCCGATGGCAGCGCCCGCTCCCCCGGCAGCCTCGCCGGCCGCGGACCCCGTATCCCCGGCTGCTTCCACGGCGACGGGCCGGCAAAGCCTCTACCAGCGGCTGTCCAACAGCCCGGAAGCTGAAGCTGGACGTGCCCAAGCCCCGGCCCGGGCAACGGCCGTCACCACTGCCTTCGTGCAGGACATCCCCAGCGCCGACGACGAGACCATCGAGGAGTCCGGCGTGTTCGGCCGCGCCGCCGTCGAACGTATCCTCGGCGGAAAGCTGGTCGAGGAGCGGTCGCTGGACGGCAGCCCGCTGCCGCCGCGCTCCTAGCCGCCCCGCCGGCGCCGCCGCCCGTCACCACCCAAACGAACGAGGACATTGTGTACGAAGGTGCAGTTCAAGAGCTGATTGACGAGCTCGGACGCCTTCCCGGAGTCGGACCCAAATCCGCCCAGCGGCTGGCCTTCCATATCCTTGAGGCCGACCCGCAGGACATGAAACGCCTCGTGGACGCAATCACCACGGTCAAGGAACGGGTCAAGTTCTGCACGGTGTGCGGCAATGTGACGGAGCAGGAACTCTGCAACATCTGCCGCGACCCTCGCCGGGACCCCTCGGTCATCTGCGTCGTCGAGGAGTCCAAAGACGTTCTCGCCGTCGAACGCACCCGCTCGTTCAGGGGCCGCTACCACGTGCTGGGCGGTGCGATTAATCCCATTGCCGGCATCGGCCCCGAGCAGCTCCGGATTCGCGAGCTCCTCACCCGGCTCAATGACGGAGCCATCCAGGAAATCATCATCGCCACAGACCCCAACCTTGAGGGCGAGGCCACGGCAACGTACCTCGCGCGGATGCTCAAGTCGATTGGCATCGCCGTCACACGGCTGGCATCCGGCCTGCCGGTGGGCGGCGACCTCGAATACGCTGACGAGGTCACCCTCGGCCGCGCCTTCGAGGGCCGCCGCAACGCACTCACCTAAGTTGCTGACGCGCACCTGTCCCCCGATCGGTACCGCTATGCCAAATTCGGAACCCACGCCGCGAAATTCCGCATGGGAATCAAGCGTCAGGCGGGGATTCGTTCACAATTCAACGCCGGACGGCAGCCAGCGATAAACTGGGCGGAGAAGTTACGCCGTCGCGCCGTTTGGTTGCTTGGCCCAGAACCCCGATGATCCAGTGAGGGTGCGCGCATGAGTTTGCCCACTACCGAAGTCCATCCCGGACCGCAGCCACAGGTGCTGCCCGTCTCCGCCGCTGCCACCAGGCACCTTGTGGTGAAGAAATTCGGCGGCTCCTCCGTCGCTGACGCCGAGGGCATTAAGCGGGTAGCCCGGCGCATCGTGGATGCCCGGAACGCCGGCGACGAGGTGGTCGTGGTCGTCTCCGCCATGGGCGACACCACCGATGAACTGCTCGACCTCGCGGCCCAGGTCACCGATTCCGCCCCGGCCCGTGAAATGGACATGCTCCTTTCCGCCGGGGAACGCATCTCGATGGCCCTGCTCGCCATGGCCATCAACAAGTTCGGTGCCTCGGCCCAGTCCTTCACGGGCTCCCAGGCGGGCATGATCACAGACGGCATCCACGGCAAAGCCCGGATCATCGACGTGGATCCGCACCGCATCCGCACCTCCTTGGACAAGGGACACATCGCGATTGTCGCGGGGTTCCAGGGCATGAGCCGCACCACCAACGAAATCACCACCCTGGGCCGCGGCGGCTCGGACACGACGGCGGTGGCCCTCGCCGCCGCCCTCGACGCCGATGTGTGCGAAATCTTCACCGATGTTGACGGGATCTACACCGCCGACCCGCGCGTCGTCGCGTCCGCCCGGAAAATCGACCGGATCTCCAGCGAGGAAATGCTCGAACTGGCCGCGTCCGGCGCCAAGATCCTGCACCTGCGCTGCGTCGAGTACGCCCGCCGGTTCGGTGTTCCGCTTCACGTCCGTTCCTCATTCAGCCAGAACGAAGGCACCTGGGTCCTCCCCGGCGCCAACGACAAGATCACAACCCACGAGGGAGTTGCCTTGGAGCAGCCAATTATCTCCGGTGTTGCACATGACCGTTCCGAGGCCAAGGTCACGGTGGTCGGGGTTCCGGATATCCCCGGCAAGGCTGCGGCGATCTTCCAGGTCATCGCGGATGCGCACTCGAACATCGACATGATCGTCCAGAACGTGTCCACCCATGGCACCGGCAAGACCGACATTTCCTTCACGCTGCCGATCGTCGAAGGCGCCGACGCTCTGGCCGCCCTGCACGCCGCGCAGGACCGGATCGGTTTCGAAACCATCGAATACAACGAGAAGATCGGCAAGCTCTCGCTGATCGGCGCCGGGATGCGCTCCCACCCGGGCGTCTCGGCGCGGTTCTTCGCCGCCCTCTCCGCGGCCGGGATCAACATCAACATGATCTCAACCTCCGAGATCCGGATTTCCGTGGTCACCCACGCGGACCTGCTCGACGACGCCGTGCGCGCCATCCACAAGGCCTTCGACCTGGACAGCGAGGACGAGGCAACGGTGTACGGCGGTACCGGCCGCTGAGCCACCCCGTCTCGGACAGCACCACGAGTTAACGGACGAAGGGAGCGGCCTGTGCCGCTCCCTTCGTCATGCCCTCACCGGGCCGTGCTCAGACTTCCTCTTTCGGGAGGTCTTCCCTCCGGACCGCGTAGTGATGCCCCTGGGCGTCCGTCTCCACTTCGAAACCGGAGAGGTCCACCTCTGAGGCCTGCTCGAAGTCGTCATGTTTGTGCACGACCGGCGCGGTGTAATCCCCCCGCGAGGCAGGGCCGAAAAGGAAGCGTGCCCATAACGTCGGGTGCAGGTGCTGCCTGAGTGCCACCTTCCTCAGTGCAAGTGCCATAATTCCCACCCCCTCTCCAGCGTCCGGGCCACGCGGAACGGCCGTGGCTGAGTGCTGGTGCCAGTGACCTCATTTTACGCCCGGCGTCGGGAAATGGCATGGGCGCCGAAGCCCGGCGACTGCGCGGAAGCTTCCCCGGGGAACCCGCCGGAATGGCAGCCCGGCACCGGCGTTACCGCAGCGATTTGTCCTCGGGGTTGCGCGGCACAACATAGGTGCTGCCGTCGGGCCGGCGGAGGGTCTCCCACTGCTGGGTCTCGGCTTCGCGCTGGACCAGCAACTGACGGTTCTGCTCTGTCATTTCGTGTCCAAGGGCGGTGCGGTTGGCCGGTCCGAGAATCATCCGGATCCTGCCCATTGCCCGCATGAACCTCTGCGAGGCGTTTTCGGTCTTGTCCTTGGCCATCACTATCCACTCCTTTGAACCCGGCGATCTCACCAGTGTACGCTAATGATTAGTACACTAACTATCTACGGGAGGCACACGTGCCAGAAGTGGCCGAAGGAACCCAGGACGATCTCCTGCTGGAACACCAACTCTGCTTTGCCCTCACAGTGGCTTCCCGCAGTGTTGTCGGCGCGTACAAACCGGTGTTGGAGAAGCTGGGCCTGACCCACCCCCAGTACCTGGTAATGCTGTGCCTCTGGGAGTCCAGCCCCCGCTCCGTCCGCGACATCAGCGAGGCCCTCGCCCAGGAGCCGGCGACGATCTCCCCCCTGCTGCGCCGCTTGGAGACGGCCGGATTCATCACGCGCCAGCGGGTGCCGGGCGACGAACGGACCCTTGCCGTGGGCCTCACCCCGTTGGGCGCCGCATTGCGGCAGCAGGCCACAGCTGTGCCCGGAACCATGATGGATGCACTGGGCCTGACCCGTGAGCAGGTTGGCCAGCTGCACGCCTCCATGATGGCCCTGATTGCAGCCACAAAGACCGCATCCGGCAACACGCCGCGGCGGTAGACTGGGCAAAACACAGGAGGACAGCTGATGCGCAAGCAACTGAGTCACGCAGCGCTCGTTCTGGTGGCGATGGCCGGACTGGCGGCCTGCGCGCCGGGGACGCCGTCGCCCACGGCTTCAGCACCGACGAGCACGGCCAGCCCGTCGGCGCCGGTTGCCCTCCCGCCGGACACCGAAACGAAGACGCCGGCCCCCGCGCCGTCTGCTTCCCCTGTGCCTTCCGGCCCGGGTCAGGGCAACGCGGAATTGGCCATCATGGTCAAACCGTCCGAGACCGGAACGCCGGCGAACTTCACGCTGGTCTGCCTGGACGGCGTCCCGGCAGCCGAGAGCCAGCACCCCGACGCCATCGCCGCCTGCGCTGCCTTGAAGGGCAATGCGGCGCTCCTCAGCCCCGCGCCCCGGGCAACGGACCAGCCCTGCACGCAGCAGTACGGCGGCCCTCAAGAGGCCGCGGTCACCGGCGTCGTGGACGGCCAGGCGGTCGAGGCGACCTTCAACCTGCGTGACGGCTGCGAAATCGCCGCCTGGACCGCCGCCAAGGATGTTCTTGGCTCCACCGGCGGAGCTGTCTAAGCTGCTGCACCTCCCGCAGGAAGACTGGCTGCCGCGCCAGAGCGCCCATCAGTCGCGCGTCCGGCGCTACGCTGATCCGTACTTGGCCCGGCGGTCAGCCGGCAAGAAGCACCCGGTCGAGGACTTCCTCTTCACTTACTACACGCAGAAGCCAGGCCAGCTGGCGCGCTGGCACCCGGGCGGCGGCGTCGTGCTCTCCGGTGCCGCCGCGGCGGAGCGCGCCGGCTGGAAGTATCACCGCACGCCCGACGCCGGCGAACTCGCCGCCGCCGGGGTGCCGGCGGGCGCAGCGGCCGTTATGGTCGACGTCGAAGCGTTCCTCCGGGACCGGCTGGACGCACTGCAGTTCGCCGGGATCATCCTGGCCGGGACGGCGGCCCGGCCGGCGCAATTCGGCTGCTTCGGCCTGCATGAATGGGCCATGGTCTACCGGCAGGACAAATTCGAGCTCCGGCACGAGTACCTCCAGCTCCGGCTCGGTTCCGGACGGACCGACGAGGTGGTCGAGGAGAACCGGATCCGCTGCTCGCATTTCGATGCTTTCCGTTTCTACACCCCTGATGCGGTGGCGCTGAACAGCCTGCAGCCAAGCCGGGAGAACCAGCGGGTGCTGGAACAGCCCGGCTGCCTGCACGCCAACATGGACCTGTACAAGTGGGCCTACAAACTGGCCCCGCTGCTGCCCAGCGAACTGGTGATGGACTGCTTTGAACTCTCCTGGCGGATCAGGGCGATGGACATGCAGGCGTCCCCCTACGATTTGAAGGAGTGGGGTTATCCCCCCATCCTGATCGAAACGCCCGAGGGCAAGGCCGCGTACGTGGAGCACCAGCGGTCCTTTGCCGCCGAGTCGCAGGAACTGCGGCAACGGCTGCTGCGCGAGCTCACGCCCCTGCTCCAGTCGACGGCGCCCGGCCAACGCCACGCACCCGAACGCACGGAAGGACCGCAATGACCGCCACGCAAAACAGTCACCACCATGACATCGATCTCACCGTCCGCCTGACGGAGGCCCCGGGCGCCCCGGAATATGTGTTCAAGCTGGAGGCAAGCGGCGGCTCACTGGCCGGGGGGTGCACGCTGCCGGATTCCGCGGCGGCCCTCGCGGCAGTGACGGAGCACGGGGAGGCCATCTTCTTCCCGAAGCCGGGTCCGCCGAAGATGTGCACGCAGCAGTACGGCGGTCCCCAGGTCGCCGTGGTGACCGGCTGGTTTGCGGGCCGGGCCGTCCACCGCACTTTCAGCCGCACCGACGGCTGCGAGATCGCGCGCTGGCGTGCCATGGCTCCGCTGCTGGGCGGGGTCGCCGGCTCCACCGGCGCGATCTAGCCGCAAAGCCGATGTCCGTAGCCGGCTGGCTACTCAAACGGCAATGGCCGGCGGTGGAAACCGCCGGCCATTGCCGTTGCTGTCAGGCGTGGAACTGCGCCTAGATGGCGTTACTGGTGCGGTCAGGCTCCTGGTTCTGGAACTTTGACTGGCCGGGAGAACCTTGCGACGTCGGCGCCGCCGCAGCGGCACCGGCACCCACGAGGACGCTGACGAAGGTCGCTTCGCTGGCACCGGCGAAGGTAACCCGTCCGATGTACGAGCCGGGCTGCAGACCGTCCCAGTTCAGGGTGACCTTTCCTGTCTCGCCATTGGGCAGCAGCAGCGGGTTCGGCGTGACGGTCGCATTCTTTTCGTTGGCGCCTAGAATCGCGGCATCAACGTTGGCCTTGCGGGCCTTTCCATCCGCGCTGGAGAACAGGTTCACCGTGATCGTGTACGTTCCCGCCGCCGGGTTAGGAATCGAAACCGACTCGCTTGCCGAGGCCGTTGCCGCGACGACCCTGCCGTTCGGGCCATCCACCCACATGTCGAAATCGGCTGCGGGGTCAACGGAGTTGACCGAGAACTTGGCCAGCGGAGCACCGGCCGGAACCTCGACGGTCTTGACGAACATCGAGGCAGCCGAGGAGCCCGGAACCAGTTCCACCGCGGTGGAATCCGCCTTGGACAGGCCGTCCAGGGTCATGTCGACCGGTTTGTCGGTGCCGGAGACAACGTTGATGTCACCGGACCCGGTCCCGGACTCGGTGGTGAAGGAAACGTCCTTGGCGGCCACCACGGACTGCGGACGGACCGCGATCGGCGAGGTGACGGTTTTGCCCGCACCCTTCCAGCTCAGTGAGCCCATCGCGAACTGGCCCAGCTTGGCGCTCTCGTTCTCAAAGCTCACCTTGAAGGTCATCTTTTCGCCGGCGGCCTTGAACTTCAGTACGTCCGGAGCCACGCTGACCTTGATTCCGGGCACGTTGGCCTTGACCTTGTAGACGCCCGGGGTCAGGGCGGTGACCGTGCGGGTGACCTCGATCTTGCCGGTGAGGTTGCCCAGCGAGAAGGACGGCACGTTCATGTCCCGCGGCAGGGTGCTGCCCAGACCTTCGGCATTGAGTTTGACTCCGGTGCCCTGGATGAATTCCAGGTAATCCTTCAGGCTCGCGTCGTAGACGAGTCCCGGATCCACCATCTGTGCAGGGTCGACCTGGCCGGCGCCGGTGGCGTGGACGTCGGTATTCTTGGTGCCGTCGGCGTTCACTACATTGCCTGCCGTCGTCATCATGGCGGACTTGACCGCTGCCGGCGACCAGTTCGGGTTCTTGCCCAGGAGCAACGCGCCGAAACCGGCCACGTGCGGTGCAGCCATCGAGGTGCCGGAGAGGAAACCGAACTTGTCGCCGCCCGTGCCGATGGGTGAGACGCCGGCCAGGACTGCCACGCCGGGTGCGGCGACGTCGGGCTTGAGCAGGTCGGAGCCGGTGGCCAGCAGCGGCCCGCGGGAGGAGAAGCCGGCAATCTGCGGCTGGGCCTCCAGCGGCAGTCCGGTGGTGTCCTTGCTGACCAGTGAAACGGTGATGGCCGGGTTGGCTGTGACCTTGGCCTTGATGGCCTCGGTGGCCGGCGGGTTCACGTGGACGGTCGGGACGGAGTGCTTGTCCGTGTCCAGCGACGAGCTGCTCAGGTTCACCAGGATCATACCGACGCCGCCGCCACGGGCGACTTCGGCGCTCTTGGCGACCCGGTCGAAGACGCCGCGGTCACAGACCACAACTTTGCCGGCGACTTTGGCGGGGTCCAGCGTGCCCGGGCCGCAGAGTGCCGCGTTCGGGTTGCCGGCGGCGAGGGCCGCGTTGGCAGCCAGCACCACGCCGGCGTCCCTGACCTCGCGGTTCATGATGCTGGCTCCGCGGAACTTGGTCCCGTCGGGGAACTCCACAGTGCCCTGGAGCTCCTGGGAGAAGCTGCTGGCGGCGACGGTGGTGACCCACGGTGCGCCGTGGTTGACCGTGCTCGGCGGCGTCGGGCCAGAGTTGCCCGCGGAGGCGGCAACGAAGATGCCGGTGGCGGCGGCGTTCAGGAACGCGATCGAAACGGGGTCGATAACGGAGGTCGCAGAGCCGGAGATGGAGTAGTTCAGTACGTCCACGCCGTCGTCGATGGCCTGCTCCACAGCAGCAACGGAGGAGGAGCTGTAGCAGCCGCCGGTTGCCGGGTCTTTGTCTTCCCAGCAGACCTTGTAGACGGAGAGCTTGGCGGCCGGCGCGATGCCGCTGGTGAGGCCGAAGCTGCGGCCGTCAACGAACGTCTCGACGTTGGCATTGCCCACTGCGGTGCTTCCGGTGTGGGTGCCGTGGCTGTCGACGTCCACCGGGGACAGCAGTTCCTGGGGTGCACGTTCGCTCGGGGGAACGAAGCGCAGGAAGTCCTCGGCGAAGTAGTGCGCGCTGAGGACCTTGGAGTTGCAGGCTGAACCGTCGAAGCCCTGGCCCGTCTGGCACTCTCCGGTGAAGAGGTCGCCGTCGGACTTGAGCATTTGAATTCTGCCGTCCGCCAACCTGTACGGCACGCCGACGACAGGTTCGCCGACGAGGGGCGTGACCTCTTCGCCGGTGAAGAAGGCGCTGTCGGGGGTGTAGCCGGTGTCAATGACACCGACGACGACGCCCTTGCCGGCACCGTCCTGGCCGCCGAACTTCCGGTTCCAGGTGCCGTTTTTGCCACTGAGCTTCAGGAAGTCGGTGCTGGAGTAATCCGGGGCGTTTTCCGAGTCGGGGGCGACCACCAGGACGCCGGGGTCCTTGGCAAGCCTGACGGCCTGGTCCGTGGTGAGCGTGGCGCTGAAGCCATTGACGGCCGCGGTGTACCGGCGCTGGATCTGGACGTTCTGCTGGGCTGCAACCTCGGCCTGCCTGGTCTCGAGGTGGGCACGGTACTTCTTGACCTCAGCCTTGCCGGTGTCGAGTTTCTTTCCCGCGGCCGGCTTGGTGGCCTGGAATCCTGCCGTGCTGCCTTCATAGCTCGCCGCCGGCTTGTCAGCCAGGAGAACGATGTAGCGTCCGTCCGGGTAGCTGCCGGGATCCAGATTCTTCTGGGCCACTCCTGCAACGGTGGGGCCCCCTGCCGGCGCCGCGGTGGCGGGCGCAATCGCGACTGTTGACAAGAGCAGCGGCAGGCCCAGGGTCAGTGCCACGGCCCTCCGGAGTCCCCCGCTTCGAAGGAAGCTCTTTCCTGGTGATTTCACGTGATGTTGAACCTTTCAGAATGAACGGTCCCGGCCTTGCTGCCGGGTCAAAGACTGGCAGGTTGTAAAGAGCTGAGACTCTCACGGCCCCGACGGATACCAGCCGATTCATACAGTACAGACTGAGAGCCAGTTATGACATAGACCACAATGAGGAAATCAAAATTAGTCAATCAATTCGACAGCCCTCTCAGACAGGCGGCGTCGGAGGGGCGCCGCCGGTCCTGCCGGGCAGCTGATTTGTGGGAATCCGGGCGCTCCCGGCGCCCTCCTGTCGGGTGCTTGGGCGCCTACTTTCTGGGCGTCCTGACTACTTCGCTGATCCAGGCGCGGGTCTTCTCATCGAGGGGTCCGGCGACATTGCTGCCCCGGGCCTTGCGGTCCGCGATTATTTTCTGCAGGACCATCCGGCCCAGGCCGGCGAAAACGGCGGCAGCGACAACGGGCAAAAGCACGGATTTCGATTTCTCAGCCATACGCACATGCTACTGACGGGGCAGGTGGGTGACCATAGTGTCGTCGCAGGTCACGCCGGACGAGGGCGGCTGTCGCCGGACAGCCGGACGCTCGGTCGGCCGCGGCTGCCGGAGGGCAGGGTTCACACTCCCCCGCCCGAATGCGGCCGGACGCACCGCTGCCGGTAGAATGGGCTTGCAAGCTCGCGGAGCGCCCTTTCACGCTGTATCCACCAAGCAGTCCTCACCACACAGCGGACCGGTGTGAGACGGTATCACTCCGCTGCGCCCTTACCCAATGCTCACGCACAGGAGTTGCCGGATGCCCCGGATCGTTGTCGATGTCATGCCCAAGCCCGAGATTCTGGACCCGCAGGGAAAGGCCATCGTGGGTGCTCTGCCCCGGCTGGGCTTCACCGCTTTCAGCTCTGTCCGCCAGGGCAAGCGCTTCGAACTCACGGTCGACGGCGAGGTGACCGAGGAAATCCTGGCCCAGGCCCGGAACGCCGCCGAGACCCTGCTGTCCAACCCGGTCATCGAGGACGTCGTCAACGTCGAGGTCGTCGAGGCCTGAGATGACTGAACTCCCCCTGATCGGTGAAGCCATCGCCGCCGACGCTCCTGCTGCCCGCAGGCTCGCCGGCGCGAAGATCGGCGTCGTCACCTTCCCCGGCACCCTGGATGACCGCGACGCCGTCCGCGCGGTCCGCCTGGCCGGCGCCACGCCGGTGGCCCTCTGGCACGCCGACACCACCCTGGGCGACGTCGACGCCGTCGTCATTCCCGGCGGTTTCTCCTATGGGGACTACCTCCGTGCGGGCGCCATCTCACGGTTCGCGCCGCTCATGGCCAAAATCATCGACGCCGCCAACTCGGACGCCAGGCTGCCCGTGCTGGGTATCTGCAACGGTTTCCAGATCCTCACTGAATCGCACCTGCTGCCGGGTTCAATGATCAAGAACGACCACCTGAAGTTCATGTGCCGCGACCAGGTCCTGCGGGTGGAGAACAACGCCACCGACTGGACCCGGGACTACGCCGTCGGCCGGGAAATCACGGTGCCGCTCAAGAACCAGGACGGCCAGTACATCGCGGACGAGAAGACCCTCGACGCGCTTGAGGCGGAGGGCCGGGTGGTGTTCCGCTACGTCGGCTTCAACCCGAACGGCTCCCGCCGCGACATCGCCGGCATCTCCAACGCCGCGGGCAACGTCGTGGGCCTCATGCCGCACCCGGAGCACGCCGTGGAGGCCGGTTTCGGCCCCGAAAACGGCTCCGGCACCGAGGGCCTCGGCTTCTTCACCTCAGTCCTGAACAAGATCGTGGGAGACAACAAATGACGGAGACGTCGACTGGCCGGACGGCAGGCACCGCCACCGAGACCAAGAAATTCAACATCGACACCGTCGAGAACGCGGCGAAGACCCCGGACGTCGAACTCCCCTGGGCCGAACTGGGCCTGAAGCAGAACGAATTCGACGAGGTCGTTAAGGTCCTGGGCCGCCGCCCCACCGGCGCGGAACTCGCCATGTACTCCGTGATGTGGAGCGAGCACTGCTCCTATAAGTCCTCGAAGAACCACCTGCGCCAGTTCGGCGAAAAGGTGACCGAGGAGATGAAGAAGGACATGCTCGTGGGCATCGGCGAAAACGCCGGCGTCACGAACCTGGGCGACGGCTGGGCCGTGACCTTCAAGATCGAGTCGCACAACTCGCCGTCGTTCGTGGAGCCCTACCAGGGCGCCGCCACCGGCATCGGCGGCATCGTCCGCGACATCATTTCGATGGGCGCCCGCCCGGTGGCCGTGATGGATCCGCTCCGCTTCGGCGCCATTGACCATCCGGACACGGCCCGCGTCATGCACGGTGCGGTGGCCGGCATCGGCGGCTACGGGAATTCCCTGGGCCTGCCGAACATCGGCGGCGAAATGGTCTTCGATTCCGTGTACCAGGGCAATCCGCTGGTCAACGCACTGGCCGTCGGCGTGATGCGCCACGAGGACATCCGCCTCGCCAACGCCTCCGGCAAGGGCAACAAGGTGGTGCTGTTTGGCGCCCGCACGGGCGGTGACGGCATCGGCGGCGCCTCCGTGCTGGCCTCGGAGTCGTTCGACGACACCAAGCCGTCCAAGCGCCCCGCAGTCCAGGTGGGCGACCCGTTCGCTGAGAAGGTCCTGATCGAGTGCTGCCTGGAGCTGTTCAAGGGCTCCCTGGTTGAGGGCATCCAGGACCTGGGCGCCGCGGGCATTTCCTGCGCA
Organism: Arthrobacter ginsengisoli; assembly: GCF_031456935.1. Taxonomy (NCBI): domain Bacteria; kingdom Bacillati; phylum Actinomycetota; class Actinomycetes; order Micrococcales; family Micrococcaceae; genus Arthrobacter; species Arthrobacter ginsengisoli. Next base: position 25,463 of record NZ_JAVDVQ010000026.1, read on the forward strand.
ACGTCCGAGCTTGCCTCCAACGGCGACGGCGGCATGGAGGTCGAACTGACCTCCGTCCTGCTCCGCGACCCCACCCTGACCCCGGGCGAAATCCTGATGTCCGAGTCGCAGGAACGCATGATGGCCGTCGTCACCCCCGAGAACATCGCAGTGTTTGAAGCGGTCATGGACAAGTGGGCCGTGGAGTACTCCTGGCTGGGCGAAGTGACCGACACCGGCCGCCTGATCATCACGTGGGAAGGCGAAGTCATCGTCGACGTCGACCCGCGCACTGTGGCGCACGACGGCCCGGTCTACGACCGCCCCTACGCCCGTCCCGAATGGCAGGACGCCGTCCAGGCCGATGCTTTCACCGGGTCCGTGCAGGACGCCGGCCGCCCGTCCGCTCCGGCGGAGCTGGCCGCCGCCATCACCGAACTTGTTGCGTCCCCGAACATGTGTGACAAGTCCTGGATCACCCAGCAGTACGACCGCTACGTCGGCGGCAACACGGCCATGGCGTTCCCCGACGACGCCGGCGTGGTCCGGGTGGACGAGGAAACCGGGCTGGGCGTGGCCCTGGCCACCGACGCCAACGGCCGCTACACCTACCTCGACCCGTACCACGGCGCGCAGCTGGCCCTGGCCGAGGCGTACCGCAACGTCGCCACCTCCGGCGCCGTGCCGATGGCCGTCAGCGACTGCCTGAACTTCGGCTCCCCCGAGGACCCGGACGTCATGTGGCAGCTGGCCGAAGCCATCCGCGGCCTGTCCGACGCCTGCATGGTGCTCGGCATCCCGGTCACTGGCGGCAACGTCTCGCTGTACAACCAGACGGGCACCACTCCCATCCACCCCTCCCCCGTGGTGGCAGTGCTGGGCAAGTTCGACGACGTCGCCCGCCGCACGCCGTCGGGCTGGAAGGAAGATGGCCAGGCCATCTACCTGCTCGGCACGACGGCGGCGGAACTGGACGGTTCCGAATGGTCCAACATGCGCGGCCACCTCGGCGGACTGCCGCCGAAGGTTGACCTGGACGCCGAACGTGCACTGGGCGAGATCCTGATCAACGCCTCCCGCGACGGCATGGTGGACTCCGCGCACGACCTCTCCGAAGGCGGCCTCGCGGCAGCCCTCGTGGAGTCCTCGCTGCGCTACGGCGTCGGCGCCCGGATCGCCCTGCAGGACGTCCTGGACCGCGACGGCGTGGATCTGTTCACGGCGCTGTTCTCCGAGACGCAGGGCCGCGCCATCGTGGCCGTGCCACGCTCCGAGGAGATCCGCTTCAAGGACATGTGCACCGCCCGCGGCTTCGCCCACCTCCGGATCGGCGTCGTCGACGCCGAGGGCGGCACCCTGGAGATCAACGGCGTCGAGACCATGAACCTCGACGCACTCCGCGAAGCACACGAGGCAACCCTGCCAAAGTACTTCGCCTGACCCCACCCCCGCTTTGGCCTCCATCGGCTGCTCCGCAACCGCCCTTTTGAACCCTCAAACCGGCAGTTGCGGAGCAGTCGATGAGGTTTAACGGCCCGGACGCCAGCCGGCCTGGACCAGCGCGGCCCGAACCTTGGCCACGGCAGCCTTGGCGTCATTGTGCATGTGCCGTTTGGAGAGCCGGACCTCGGTCCAGCCCAGGGCTGTGTAACGCTCGGAACGGGTGATGTCCCGGACAATCTGTCCCTCATCCCCGCGGAGCTCACCCTCGTATTCGATGCCGATCCTGTACTTCCGATAGGACAAGTCGGGTTCATGGTGCTGCGTTCCTGCATCGTCGATGATCGGGACGTTCAGCTCAGGTTCCGGAAGCCCGGCCCGAACCATGGCAAGCCTCAGCAGGGACTCCTGCGGCGAATCAGAGCCCACTCGAATGAGTTCTAGAGCCTCCCGAGCCCGGCGGATTCCACGCTTCCCTTTGTGCCGGTCGATCATCCGTTGCAGATCCCCGAGGCTGCATAACGGCACCTCCCTGCCCTCGAACTCAAGCCGCGGCACCCGGACGCAGCTGTCGCCGGCCACCACGAGCTCGTCGATGGTCAGCATTTCGGCAAGGTCCAGCCAGGTCCGTTCCGGGGTGGTGATGGGAATTCCGTCCAGGAGCGTGATTTCGTCGTCGTTGAGCTTCATCCGATGAACGATTACATGTGGCCGGTTGAGATGGGCAGCACCCTCGGGCCTGATCACGTGGTACATCTGCGGTCCCTCCTTCATTTGCCGCGCCGGAAGCGAACCAAGCTCGGCCGCGGTGAGGTGCGACGCGGCGCATCGCTCATTGACCTCAACGAAAGGCCGCACTCGCACGCTCAAAGGAAGCCCCGGCGTCGGGGGCAGGGACCGAATCCCCTTGCCCAGCGTTGCGAGGGAGCGGTGACGAAGCCGCTTGGGCGACACGCCCGCCCGTGCGGCTTCGACACCGGTGAAGGGGCGTCCCAGGAAATCATCCGGCAGCGGGCGTGCGGTTTTCATGGCTTCATCAGACCAGAACCTCGTAGACCCCGCAGAAGTTATCCACACCGTCCAATCCATTGCTCCACAAGTGCCGTTATGCGGCCTCATAAGGGCGTCTGCGGAGCAATCGATGGGGCTTAGTCGTCGCTGCGGAGTTCGCGCTGGCGGGCGCTGAGCAGCTCGAGTTCCGGGCGCGCTGCCATGAAGCGTTCAACGGCGGCGAGCACCTCGATCAGGTGCGCCCGGTCCGCCGAAACCAGCCCGACGCCGATGACGGCCCGACGGTATTGGTCCTGCAGTCCGGCCTCGGCGACGGAAACCTCGAAGCGGCGCTTGAGTTCGGCAAGCACCGGCCGCACCACGGAGCGCTTCTCCTTCAGGCTGTGGACGTCACCGAGGAGGACATCGAATTCAATCCAGCCGATCCACATGGAGTTCACCCCGTCCTAGGCGATGGTGAGTTCGCCCATCATGTCCCAGCCCTCGCCGTCGAACTGGCGGCTGATGATCCGGGGTGTCTCCAGCAGCGCCTGCGGCATGTCCGCCATGGCCTGCTTGAAATGGGGGCTGTTGACATGGCCCGCGGCCGCGTCGTCCTTAAATGCCTCCACCAGGACGAATTCGTTGGGATCCTCCACGCTGCGGGACCAGTCGAACCACAGGTTGCCCGGCTCTGCACGGGTGGCCCGGGTGAAGTCCTCCACGAGCCCGGCCCAACGCCCGGACCATTCGGGCTTGACCTTGAATTTGACGACAATGAAGATCACGGATGTGCCTTTCGGTCGGGCAGGGTGGGTTTGGCTGGACTTCCATTCTTGCAGCAACGCGGGGTCAGACCCGGCCCATGGCGGCGGCATTTATCGGCCGTAAGTGCCCCGGCGCGGCAGTTCCGCGGCCAGTTCCTGTGCACCCCTAATGTAGCGGGACGTGATGTGGCCCCGCGCCCGCCTCGTCAAGGCGCCGCCCGCCCGGTAGAACCAGTTGGATGGCACACCGAACGCGGTGATGCGGATGGTGACCCGGCCCCGGGCGTCGATGGAGACCTCGAAGGCCTCCTCGCCGCGGACGGGATGCCCCGGGAGGGTCCCGTAGCCGAAGCCCGCAGATTGCGGGGCGTCCCCCGGCACCGGACGGCGGACCCAGACGACTTCGCACGGCGCGTTGATCCGGAAGGGACCGACGCCGAATCCGCTCACCACCCGCACGCCGGGGGCCACGACGTCGGATTCCGCGCGGACCCTCAGGCCGGCCCGTTTCTGCAGCTGCCAGGTCAGCAACCCCTGCACGACACGCCGGTACGCCGTCTTGCCCTCGCCCACGTAGGCGTGGGTGACCAGGCATTCGGCGTCGGCGGGCGGCCAGCCATGCTCGGTGGACCCGATCCCGGTGTAGTTCAGTTCCCCGGCGGCCATCCGCGGATTCACGCCCGTCCGCCCCCGGTGAGCCTCGCCCAGCCCAATTGCTCCTGCTGCCGGCGGCTCAGCGAAGCCACCACGAGGTCATAGGAATCCTCAACCATGTCGCGCACCATCGCATCGGGCAGGGACCCATCCAGGCGCACGCCGTTCCAGTGCTTCTTGTTCAAGTGCCACGCTCCGGTGATCTCCGGGTGGGCGGCGCGCAGTTGCTCGGCCAGGGCAGGCTCGCACTTCAGGCTGACTGCGAGGTCCGCCTCGTCCAGGGCGGAGAGTGCGAACATTTTGGCTTCGTGGCGTTGTCCGCCGGACACCGCGGCCCGCACCTTGAAGACGGACGTCGCCGGCCCAAAGGGGAAGTCTTCGAAGGTGCCGGGAAAGCCGAGGCAAATTTCGCGGAGTGCGGTTGCATCCATGATCCGAGCCTACTGGCCGGCGCGGACATTTTGCAGGGACCTTCCCTGGCGGGAATGCCCGGCAGGGGAGCGCGGCGGGAGCGCGGTCAGAGGCCGAAGCGCCTGGCGTCCTGCGCCGGGCAGGCGTTCATGATGACGTCGAGACCGGCGGCTTTCGCCCGGGCCGCTGCCTCCTCATCGATGACGCCCAGCTGCATCCAGACGGCTTTCGCACCGACGGCAATTGCCTGATCCACCACGGCCCCGACCTTCTGGGAATTCACAAAGCAGTCCACAACGTCGATGGGCTGCTTCCCGGGCGGGATGTCGGCAAGGGCGGCGTAGCCGGTTTCCCCGTGCACGGGATCGCCGGGCAGGTTCACCGGGATGATTTCCATCCCGAGCCGGTCGCGGATGAAAAGGGACGTGTCGTACGCGGCCCGCCACTGATTCGTGGACAGGCCGACAATGGCCCACCGGCCCTTGGTGCGCATGAGCTTTTCGAGGACTGCCGGATCGTTGACGTGGGCCATGTGCAAAGCCTAACCGGCCGGATCGGTTTGCGGGGCCCGGGCAAACGGCGTCGAAGAATTGACCGGCCCCCGGCCGCCCGGCAGCGCAGGACCGAATATTACGCAGCAAAACACCGCCATTTGGGAAAAAGCTCCGATTCCGTTTTAGTTAGAAGCGACCATCCCGAGCGGCCGAGAGACCTGGATCGATGAAGCCGCAGCAACCCTGGTCGCCGTCATCCGCCCCTGGATGCTGGCGATAGCAAGGTATGGAGCCAAGGGAACCGCCGGACTGACCACCCGGTTCAAAGGCTCATTCCGTAGGGTGCTACTGCCAGGACCGATGGAGTAATCCTATGACTGTTGTCCTGTCCTCTTCCGCGCCTGAGTCGTCCCTGGACGCCCCCGCCGGAGCTCCCGCCCGCACGCCGGCCCTGCCGGTTTCCTTCCGCTCCCTGCGCCGTACCTTCGGCACCGGCGCGGACGCCCACACCGTACTGCGCGACGTCGACTTCGAGATCCGCGCCGGCGAGGTCCTGGCGATCCTCGGCACCTCCGGCTGCGGCAAGTCCACGCTGCTCCGGGCCACTGCCGGGCTCGACTCCCCCAGCTCAGGCAGCGTTGACATCGACGGCACACCGGTGCAGGGCATTGATTCCCGCTGCGCCTTCGCGTTCCAGGAACCGCGGCTCCTGCCGTGGCACACCCTGCAGGCCAATATTGCGATCGGCCTGCCCACCGGCATCAGCGCCCGGGACGGCAAAGCGAAGGTGGCCCGGCTGCTCGAACTTGTGGGCCTCACGAACTTCGCCAAGCACCGCCCGCGCGAAATTTCCGGCGGCATGGCCCAGCGCGCCTCACTGGCCCGGGCACTGGCCCGCAACCCCGGCGTCCTGCTCCTCGATGAGCCCTTCGGCGCGCTCGACGCGCTGACCCGCATCAAGATGCAGGACCTGCTGCTGGACATCCACCGTGCCGAGCCCACCACGGTACTCCTGGTGACGCACGACGTCGACGAGGCCCTCCAGCTTGCCGACCGCATCATCGTCCTCGGCAAGGAATCAAAAGCCGGCGAAGGGGAAGCGGCAGCGGCGCCCGGCGCGACGATCGTGCGCACCGTCGCCGTGCCTGGCGAGCGCCCCCGGGACCGCGGTTCCGTGGAACTCGCCCGAATGCGGGCCTCGCTCCTGGAGACCCTCGGCGTCGACGGCCACTAGCCGCAACTCCCCCGGTTTCCTCGAAGTTCCCCGCCGGAAGCGCCGCAGCCCCCGGCGCGCCGCCTGCTCCACCGCTTTCACCCCCGTTCGCTGTTCGCTTCATCCCTCAGAGGAGCCCCATGTCATTCGCCCGCAAAGTCACCCGCCGCTCCGTCATCGGCGCTGCCGCTGTCTCCGCCGCCCTCGTCCTCACCGGCTGCGTCGCAGGCGAAGGCTCCGGCGGGTCCCCGGCCGCGAATGCCGCCGTCGAAAGCGGCACACTCAACATCGACTTCGCCACCTACAACCCGCTCAGCCTGGTCATCAAGAAGAAGGGCTGGCTGGAGGCCTCGCTCAAGGACCAGGGCGTCACCGTGAACTGGGTCCAGTCGGCCGGCTCCAACAAAGCCAATGAGGCGCTGCGCTCGGGCGCGATCGACGTCGGCTCCACGGCCGGATCCGCTGCCCTGCTGGCCCGCGCCAACGGTTCGCCGATCAAAACGATCGACATCTACTCCCAGCCGGAATGGGCGGCCCTGGTGGCTAAGGACTCCTCCGGCATCACCACCGTGGCTGACCTCCGGGGCAAGTCCGTGGCCGCGACCAAGGGCACCGACCCGTACTTCTTCCTGCTGCAGTCCCTCGCCGAAGCCGGGATCTCCGCCAAGGACGTCACGGTGCAGAACCTGCAGCACGCAGACGGCCGGGCCGCGCTGGAAAACGGCTCGGTGGATGCCTGGTCGGGGCTGGACCCGATTATGGCCGGCGCGGAGCAGAAGGGCGCCAAGCTCTTCTACCGGAACCTTTCCTTCAACACCTACGGCTTCCTGAACGCCACGGAATCCTTCCTGGCGAACAAGCCGAAGCAGGCGCAGGCCGTCGTCAACGCCTATGAGAAAGCCCGCGCCTGGGCCGCAGTGAACCCGGACGAGACGGCCCAGATCCTCGCCGACGTCGCCGGCCTGGACCTGGCCGTCGCGAAGACTGTGGTGCTGGAGCGCAGCAACCTGGACGTGGACCCCGCCCCCGGCGAGGCGCAGCGGAAAGTCCTGGCGAAGATCGGCCCCACCTTCGTGGAGACCGGCGACGTCGCCAGCCAGCAGCAGATCGACGACGCCGTTGCCTCCATTCTTGATGACTCGCTGGTGAAGCAGGCGGACGCGTCCGCCATCAAGGATTCCTGATGCCACAGCTCAGGAATCCCGCCGTCACCGGCACTAATGTTGCGGACGGACGCGCTGCAGCCGTCCCCGCAACTCCAGCAGACGCCGCCCAGCCGGGCCCTACCCTTAAGGGTGTGGGCAGCCCCCCGGCGAACGGATGGTCCCCCGCCGGGATTCCGGCCAACGGCTGGGCGCGTCTGCTCCTTGGATTGATCATTCCCGCGGCGGTTCTTGCCGCCTGGCAGCTGTCCACGGCTGCCGGGGTGTTCAGTGTTGTCCAGCTCCCGCCCCCTTCGATGGTGCTGGAGGCCGGTATCGACCTGCTCCAGCGCGGGCAGCTCGGCCAGCACATCGCGATCTCCACCCAGCGTGTGCTGATCGGCTTCGCCGCCGGCGCAGCCCTGGGCCTGCTGTTCGGGTCCCTGGTGGGCCTGTCCAGGTTCGCCGATGCGCTGCTCGCACCGACCATCGGCGCCCTCCGCGCCGTTCCGTCGCTGGCATGGGTTCCGCTGCTCATTCTCTGGATGAAGATTGGCGAGGATTCCAAGATCACCTTGATCCTGATCGGCGCGTTCTTCCCGGTATTCACCACCGTCTCCCTGGCGTTGCGCCATGTGGACCGGAACCTGGTGGAAGCGGCGCGCGCGTTTGGACTCAAGGGCATCAAGCTCCTGACCACGGTGCAACTGCCGGCGGTGGTTCCGGCGGTCTTCTCCGGGCTCCGGCTGGCGCTGGCGCAGGCCTGGCTGTTTCTGGTGGCCGCGGAACTCATCGCTTCCTCGATGGGGCTCGGCTTCCTGCTGACAGACTCGCAGAACAACGGCCGGACGGACCGGCTCCTGCTGGCGATCGTGTTGCTCGCCGTGATCGGAAAAATCACCGACGCCCTGTTGGGCCTTGCAGAGAAATGGGCAGTGAAACGATGGGCGTAAACACCGCAACAGCCCCGGCCAGTCTTCCGGCCACCGAAGAGGAGCGCCTCTCCTTCTGGGAGGCAGCCGCCCTCCGACTCGACTGGGAGGACGTGCCCGGACAGGACAAGCCATGGCACACGGCCCACCGCCGCGTCCCGGCCGACGTCGACGCCGGCACCGGCCCGGACATCACTTGGTTTGAAGGTGGCCGGCTCAACGTCGCCTACAACTGCGTCGACCGCCATGTGGCGGCGGGACGCGGGGACAGGGTGGCACTGCACTTTGAGGGCGAACCCGGCGACCGGCGCACCATCAGCTACGCCGAACTGCAGCGCGAGGTTTCCCGCGCCGCCAACGCGCTGCTGGACCTCGGCATCGGCAAGGGCGACCGGGTGGTCATCTACCTCCCGGTCATCCCGGAAACAGTCATCATCACCCTGGCCGTGGCCCGCATCGGCGCGATCCACTCGCTCGTCTTCGGCGGCTTCTCCGCCGAGGCGCTCAAGTTCCGGGTGGAGGACACCGGCGCCAAGTTGCTCGTCACCACCGACGGCCAGTTCCGCCGGGGCGTCGCCGTGCCGGTAAAGGACAATGCGGACACGGCTGTCGCCGGAGACAACGCCATCGAGCATGTCCTGGTGGTCAACCGCACCACCGCACCGGAACTCCTGGACACCGTCCCGATGACCGAGGGCCGCGACGTCTGGTGGCATGACACAGTCGGACAGGCCTCCCCGCGCCACACGCCGGAAGCCTTCGACGCCGAGACGCCGCTGTTCATCATGTACACCTCCGGAACCACCGGAAAGCCCAAGGGCCTGGTCCACACCTCCGGCGGCTACCTCACGCAGGCGTCCTGGAGCTTCGAGCACCTGTTCAGCAATCCGGATCCGGCCCTCCGGGACCAGGATGTCCACTGGTGCACGGCCGACCTCGCCTGGGTCACCGCCCACACGTACGAGCTGTACGGCCCGCTCTCCAACGGAGCCACCCAGGTGATTTTCGAGGGCACACCCAACACCCCGCACCCCGGCCGGCACTTCGAAATCATCGAACGCTACGGCGTCACGCAGTACTACACCGCACCCACCTTGGTCCGGTCCCTGATGGGCTGGTTCCCGGACGGTGTACCCGCCGGCTACGACCTCTCCTCCATCCGCCTGCTCGGCACCGTCGGCGAGGCCGTCAACCCCGAAGCCTGGCGCTGGCTCCGGGAAAACCTGGGAGCCGGCACTGCCCCCGTCGTGGACACTTGGTGGCAGTCCGAAACCGGTGCCACCATTCTCTCCCCCGCCCCCACGGACACGGAGTTCAAGCCCGGCTGCGCGGCCCGGCCGCTTCCCGGCGTCCGCACCCGGATCGTGGACGAGGCCGGAAACACCGTGCCGCCGGGCATCCAGGGCTTCATTGTGGTGGATGCCCCCGGCCCTGCCATCGCCCGGACCGTGTGGGGGAACCCGCAACGCTACTTCGACTCGTACTGGCGCCAGTACGCCGAACAGGGCTGGTTCCTGGCCGGCGACGGCGCCAAGTACGACGACGACGGCGACATCTGGATCCTCGGGCGCGTGGATGACACGCTCAATGTCTCCGGCCACCTGCTCTCCACGATCGAGATCGAATCGGCACTCGTGTCGCACCCGGACGTGGTGGAGGCCGGCGTCTGCCCGGTCGCGGATCCCAAGACCGGCCACGCCATCGTCGCGTTTGTCGTGCTGAAGGGTTCGGCGGCAAATTCCTCGGTAGCCGCGCATCGCGCGAGCGGGGAACGAGCGAGTGAAGTGAACGGGCAGGGGTCCCCGGGCGAGCTTGCGAGCTCGGGGCAGCCCGTGAACGCTAAGCGGCGCGAGGAAATTGCCGCCGAACTACGCAACCACGTCGCGAAGGAGATCGGGCCGATCGCGAAGCCGCGTGACGTCATCGTCGTTCCTGATGTGCCGAAAACGCGCAGCGGCAAGATCATGCGCCGGCTGCTGACCCAGCTGTTCGAAGGAACCACCCTCGGCGACACGACCTCACTCCAGAACGAGCCGTCGATCGCCGGCATCCAGTCCGTCCTGCGTGAACGCAATGACACCCCCAGAAATACCCAGAGTAAGGACCCCTCATGACCGACATCAGCAACGTCGCCCGTCTTTCCGAACCGCTCAAGTTCGCCTACTGGGTTCCCAACGTCTCCGGCGGCCTCGTAGTCTCCACGATCGAACAGCGCACCAGCTGGGACTTCGACTACAACAAGAAACTCGCCCGAATCGCGGAGAACTCCGGCTTCGAATACGCCCTGACCCAGACCCGCTACGCAGCCTCATACGGCGCGGACAAGCAGCACGAGGCCACCTCGTTCAGCCTGGCGCTGCTGGCCGCCACGGAGCGGCTCAAAGTGATTTCCGCCGTCCATCCGGGCATGTGGCACCCCGGTGTGCTGGCGAAGTTCATCATCACCGCCGACCACATCTCCAACGGCCGTGCCGCCGTGAACATCGTCTCCGGCTGGCTCAAGGCGGAGTTCGAGAACTTCGGCCTCGAATGGCTCGAGCACGACGAGCGCTACGTCCGCACTGAGGAGTTCATCCGGGTGCTGCGTGGCCTGTGGACCGAGCAGGAGTACAACCAGTCCGGCAAGTACTACAACATCACCGACTTCACCCTGAACCCGGCCCCGGTGGATGTACCCGGCCGCGCGCACCCGGAGATTTTCTTCGGTGGGAACTCCACGGCGGCGCAGGCCACGGCCGGCCGCGTGGCCGACTGGTACTTCTCCAACGGCAAGGACCTGGCGGGCTTCAAGGACAACATCGCCGGCGTCGTTGCCGCGGCAGGCGAGACACGGCGCGGCACGGGCGGCGCCCTCGCCGCCCCCCGGTTCGGCCTGAACGGCTTCGTGATCGCCCGCGATTCCGAGACAGAAGCCCGGGACACCCTCCGCGAGATCGTGGCGAAGGTGCACAAGCCCGCCGTCGAGGGTTTCCGCGACGCCGTGCAGGAAGCCGGCGCGTCCACAAAGGACGGCAGGGGCATGTGGGCCGACTCCAGCTTCGAGGACCTGGTCCAGTACAACGACGGCTTCAAGACCCAGCTGATCGGCACCCCCGAGCAGATCGCCGAACGGATCGTGGAGTACAAGAAAATCGGCGTGAACCTGTTCCTCACCGGGTACCTCCACTTCCAGGAGGAGGTCGCGGCGTTCGGCCAGGACATCCTGCCGATTGTCCGTGAGCTCGAAGCGGACCTCGCCCGCAAGAACGGCACGGAACTGGACCTGTCCGGCACCCCGGTAGCTTCGGCCACCGCAACCACCGGGCTGGTGAACGCGTAATGGCTGACCGCAAGTTCGGTTTCCGCACCCGCGCCCTGCACGCCGGCGGCACGCCCGACGCCGAGCACGGCGCCCGGGCCGTCCCGATCTACCAGACCACGTCCTTCGTGTTCAAGGACACCCAGGACGCCGCCAACCTCTTCGCGCTGCAGAAGTACGGCAACATCTACTCCCGGATCGGCAACCCCACGGTCGCCGCGTTCGAGGAACGCATTGCGTCCCTGGAGGGCGGCATCGGCGCGGTGGCCACGTCCTCGGGCATGGCCGCGGAGTTCATCACCTTCGCCGCGCTCACCCAGTCCGGCGACCACATCGTCGCGGCCTCCCAGCTCTACGGCGGCACTGTCACCCAGCTGGATGTCACGCTGCGCCGCTTCGGCGTGGACACCACCTTCGTGCCCGGCACCGACCCGGCCGATTACGCGGCCGCGGTCCGGGAAAACACCAAGGCGATCTTCGTCGAGGTCGTGGCCAACCCGTCGTCGGAAGTCCAGGACCTGGAGGGGCTGGCAAAGGTAGCGCACGACGCCGGCATCCCGCTCGTCGTCGACGCCACCCTGAGCACGCCGTACCTCGTGCGGCCGATCGAACACGGGGCCGATATTGTGATCCACTCCGCCACCAAGTTCCTCGGCGGCCACGGCACCACCCTGGGCGGCGTGATTGTCGAGAGCGGCCGCTTCAACTGGGGCAACGGCAAATTCCCCACCATGACCGAACCGGTGGCCTCCTATGGCAATGTCTCCTGGTGGGGGAACTTCGGCGAGTACGGTTTCCTGACCAAGCTCCGTTGCGAGCAGCTGCGCGACATCGGCCCCGCGCTGTCGCCGCAGTCAGCCTTCCAGCTGCTGCAGGGAGTGGAGACCCTCCCGCAGCGGCTGGACGAGCACCTCAAGAACGCCCAGGCCGTGGCCGAATGGCTCGAGGCGGACGAGCGCGTGGCCTACGTGAACTTCTCCGGCCTGCCCTCGCACCCGCACTTCGAGCGGGCCAGGAAGTACCTGCCGCTGGGTCCAGGCTCGGTGTTCTCCTTTGGCGTGAAGGGAGGCCGCGCCGCAGGCCAGAAGTTCATTGAGTCCCTGCAGCTGGCCTCGCATCTGGCCAACGTCGGCGACTCCCGGACCCTCGTGATCCACCCCGGCTCCACGACCCACCAGCAGCTCAGCCCCGAACAGCTTGTGTCGGCCGGCGTCCCGGAGGACCTCGTCCGGATTTCGATCGGGCTGGAAGACATCGAGGACATCCTCTGGGACCTGGACCAGGCCCTGGACGCGGCGTCGGAGGACGTCGTCGGGTCCGAGACCGCCGCGGACGCATCACAGGCTGACGCCTGCACGATTGGAGCACTGTCATGAGCAGCGAAGAAACCCGTACCTGGACCGGCCCGTCGGCGCCGGAGCGTCTGAACCTGCTGCGGCAGGCGAAGTCGATCGCTATTGTGGGCGCCTCGGACAAGCCGTCCCGCGCGAGCTACTTTGTGGCGACGTACCTGCAGTCCTCCACGCGCTACAAGGTGTATTTCGTGAACCCTGTGGTGAAGGAGATCCTGGGCGAGCCGACGTACGCCTCGCTGGCGGACCTGCCGGAGAGCCCGGACATCGTGGACGTCTTCCGCAAGCACGATGACCTGCCCGGTGTCCTGGAAGAGGCCATCGCGGCCGGCGCCAAGACGCTGTGGCTTCAGCTCGGTTCGTGGCACGAGGATGTGGCGAAGGAAGCCGAAGCTGCCGGACTCGACGTCGTGATGGACCGCTGCGTAAAGATTGAGCATGCCCGGTTCCACGGCGGCCTGCACCTGGCCGGCTTCGACACCGGCGTCATTTCCTCCAAACGGCAGGTCCTGGCCTAGCCTAGCCAGCAGGCGTTCGGCTGACGAACCCGCGGCAGGCACGCGGGGTCGCCGTAGGGACGAAACGGCGACCCTGCACGTCAATCGCGACCCGGGCGGGCTAGGGCTGGGGCTGGGGCTGGCCGGGAAGAATCGGCGCCGGCTCCTTGGCGTCGCGCTCCTCGCCCGGGTCGGGGAGCCCGGGCGTCGCGGGTATGACGGGGAGGCCGGGGATCCCCGGTGTGACGGGCCGGCGGGGCGGCGTCGGAAGGACGCCGCCCCGGCCAATGGCGGGCGGAGTCGCTGCAGCGCCCGGCCGCCCAGGAACCTCGGCGGCGGGTCCGGGTGCCACCACCCCGGCCTCGTCGGCCGCCGGCGGAGTTGTCGCGACCGAAGCATCCGACGGCACGGAAGCCGCCGGAAGGTCCGCCGGTGAGGGGCGGAGGGGTTGCGGAGCCTTATCGGGGGTCTGGCCGGACGGCTGGAACACGATCCCCACACTCTGGCTGACACTGGCCCGGAAGTCCTCGCTGGAGGCTGCAACGGCACCGGCACCAAGGGTCATTGCAGCCACGACGGCGCCACCAACAATTGCCAGCCTGCGCTTCCTGCCGCGGCGCTCGGCGAGGCTCACGACCCCCGCAGGCAGTGCTTCGTCGGCGGAATCCGGTGCGGCCACGGCAGCGGGCATCATCACGGTCGTGGCGGCGGCAGGAGCGGGGCTGCCCGCGGCCAGCAGCGCCGCGAGGTCAGCGCGGGGCGCCGGGGCCCGGTCCGGGACCAGGGCACGGAGTTCTTCCAGCGAACGGCGGAGCTCGGTGGCTGCCTCGAGGCCGGAATCACAGAGCATCGCCTGGATGCTGCCATCCTGCTGGGGTTCGTGGGATCCGGTCATGATGCTGCGTGGTCCTTTTCGGTGACGAGGTCGCGCAGGGCGCTGAGCCCGCGTCGTTGAAGCTGTTTGATGGCGCCCGGCGATTTGTCCATGATGCCGGCCACCTGTTCGATGGAGAGGTCCGCGACGATCCGCAGGACCAGCACTTCCCGTTGCTCGTCGTTGAGCCGGGAGAGGGAATCTGTCATGCCGCCCAGCGAACCGAGGGCCTCGTCCTCGGCGGAAGGGGCGCACCGCGTGTCATCCAGGGGATCGTATTCGGCCAGGTACGGCGTGCGTTCGGCCCGCCGGTGATGGTCGACCAGCCGGGCGTGGGCGACGGAGAAGATGAAGGTCCGCAAACCCCTGTGGCCGCCGGTGACCTTGGCCAGTTTCGGCAGGACATCAACGAAAACGTCCTGGGTCAGCCCCTCGGCGTCTTCCACCCCGCGGGCCCGGAAGTAGCCGAGCACCGCGGGTGAAATGATCGCGTAGACAGCGCTAAATCCTGATGGCTCGCCAGCCAGTGCGGCTGACAATTCGTCATCGCTTAGCTGTCCTGCCAATTGGCTGTCCTTCCGGTTACTGCTGGGGTGCGGCCACGCCAGTCTAGCGGCCGCACCCCGGGCGCCTCCAAAGAGGCGTTTTATGCCTACTTGTCGAGCTCGGGCAGCTCGTCCGACGGCAGGGCCGGAACGGCCGGAGTTGCGGGAACAGCCGGCTCACCCTTGGCACCCGGTACCGCCGGGACAGCGACGGTCACGCCGGCGTGGGCCTTAGCCTCGGCTGCCCCCTTGGCGTTGGCGGCACCCTCGGCGGAGGCGCCGTCCTTGTCAGCGCCGACGGAACCCTGGGCGGAACCTTCGGGGTCTTCTGCGCCGGCGTCACCCTCGGCGGAGCCGGACGGTGAAGCTGGAACGGCGGGGACGGCCGGAACAGCCGGCTCGGCGGGAAGTTCAGGGGCCTCCGGAAGTGAGGTGGCGGCCGGAACGGCGGGCGTAGCGGGGGTCACTTCAGCCTGCTGGGTGCTGGAAACCTGGGCCGCGTGGGCCAGACCGATGCCGGAGAATCCTCCGACAACGAGGATCGCGGCGCTGACAGCAATCTTGGTGGTCTTGCTAACACTCTTCATATAAAACGTACATCCTTTGTTTTTGTGTGAAGGCCTGCTGCAGCCGCGTGGGGGCAGTCAACAGCCCGCGCTATCAGGTGAAGGCCGGCCGGCGCCGCATGGGGGGCGGGCGCCGGCCTGCACTTACCGTGGAAGGCCGGCCGGATTCCTGGTGGGGGGTCCATCCTCCGGTGGCGCTTACAAAGGAGTAATCGCTGGGACACCGCGAAAAGTTACGCGCCTGACGGAATTTTTTCGGAGCCGCCCGGCGGCACGCGAACAACCGTTAACGACGACGGCGGCGGCGGGCCACCTTGTCAGGTGACCCGCCGCCGTCGAGCGCTGAAGGAGCGCGGGGTACTAGTCGTTGATCAGGTCGTTGATCACGATCGTCTGGTCGCGGTCCGGGCCGACGCCAATTGCGGAGAAGCGCGTGCCGGAGAGCTTCTCGAGCGCCAGCACGTAGTTCCTGGCGTTCTCCGGGAGGTCCTCCAGCGTGCGGGCGCCGGTGATGTCCTCGGTCCAGCCGTCGAAGTGCTCGAAGATCGGCTTGGCGTGGTGGAACTCGGTCTGCGTCATCGGCATTTCGTCGTGCCGGACGCCGTCGACGTCGTAGGCCACGCAGACCGGGATCTGCTCGATGCCCGTGAGCACGTCCAGCTTGGTGACGAAGTAGTCCGTGAAGCCGTTGACCCGCGAGGCGTGCCGCGCCAGCACGGCGTCGTACCAGCCGCAGCGGCGTGGCCGGCCGGTATTGACGCCGAACTCGCCGCCCGTCTTCTGCAGGTACAGGCCCATCTCATCAAACAGTTCCGTGGGGAAGGGACCGGCGCCGACCCGGGTGGTGTACGCCTTGATGATGCCGATGGAGCGCGAGATCCGGGTGGGGCCGATGCCGGAGCCCACGGAGGCCCCGCCGGCGGTCGGGTTGGAGGAGGTTACGAAGGGGTAGGTGCCGTGGTCGACGTCCAGGAACGTGGCCTGGCCGCCCTCCATGAGGACCACCTTGCCCTCGTCCAGCGCTGTGTTCAGGACATAGGTGCTGTCGATGACCAGCGGCCGGAGGCGCTCGGCGAATGACAGGAAGTACTCCACGATCTCATCCACCTCGATGTCGCGGCGGTTGTAGACCTTGACCAGGAGTTCATTCTTCTGCCGCAGCGACCCTTCGACCTTCTGGCGCAGGATGGAGGCGTCAAACACATCCTGGACGCGGATGCCGAGGCGGGCCACCTTGTCCATGTAGGCCGGGCCGATGCCGCGGCCGGTAGTGCCGATGGCGCGGCTGCCGAGGAACCGCTCGGTGACCTTGTCCAGGACCTGGTGGTAGGGGGCCACGAGGTGGGCATTCGCGGAGACCCGCAGTTTGGACGTGTCGGCGCCGCGGGCTTCCAGTCCGTCGATTTCCTGGAACAGTGCCTCGAGGTTCACCACACAGCCGTTGCCGATAATCGGAACCGCGTTGGGGCTCAGGATGCCGGCCGGAAGGAGCTTGAGCTCATACTTCTCACCGCCCACGACCACGGTGTGCCCGGCATTGTTGCCGCCATTGGGCTTGACGACGTAGTCGACTCGGCCACCGAGCAGGTCAGTGGCTTTTCCTTTGCCTTCGTCGCCCCATTGGGCTCCGACGATCACGATTGCTGGCATGGGATCCTCCCCCATTCGTTCGGGCCGAGTTCCGGGTGAGTCACCAGGGTGGTCACCGGAGCTGAGCGCCGTTCATGAGAATGCCCCGAATCTACCGCTGTGCTCTTACCATCAACGCCAGAGTCCGGGGCTCTTACCACCCAAGTTTAGCCGATAGCGGTGGCGGCAAGTCATTTGGCCATCCAATGGACTTCCCGCCGGTGTTACCGGCGGCGATCCGTGGGGGGACGCTCCGGCGGGTGTCCCGGGAAAATGTGACTGCCTCCACAGACTGTCGTCCGGATGCCCGGCTGGAACGGCAAAATCGCCCCTGCCGCGCTGGAATCCCGGGGTGCGTGCGCCCGCAGTGCCGCCGCGAGGCTCCGCAGCCCGCACTTCGGCAGAAACGGCATTTCGCAGGGCTTGATAGACTAATAAGGATCGACCAGGAATCGGTCCACACCACATTTTCAAACCACACCGTACTTGGCGTGCCCCGGTGCTCGGCGTGCCGCGTACGGTCTGGCAGCTTCACCAATCCCGCAGGAGACACAGCAATATATGACAGCCTTGGCCACTGAAAATTCCCGCGAACAGCTTCTGAGCCGCCGCTATGAACCTAGCGTCGCGGCCGTCAACGAGCTGTGCGACACGCTGCAGGCAACCAAAGCTGGCACAAATGTCCCCTACGTGGACCCGATGCACGACATCGACGAGTGCCGGATCATCAGCCTGTTCTCCAACATCGGAACTGAGGACGAGTCGGGCTTCATCACCGCCGGTGACGACGAAGCGGCCACCCGCCTGCTCGGCGTCCACTGGAAGCTGGGCCTCCGCCCCGAGTACGTGATGCCCTGGAATGTTCATCCTTGGTACGTCCCGGGCGAGCCCAACGGCAAGTTCACGCCGGACCAGATTTCCGCGGGCCTGAAGCCGCTGCTGAAGTTCCTCGCCGTTGTTCCCCGCGCCTCAGTGATCGTGGCCCACGGCACCGAGGCCAACCGGCTCGCAAACCTGCTGCTCAAAACCGAGGTGCCGATGATCTGGCGCCGCGGCCTCAAGACCTACAAGGTCCGTTCGCTCAGCGGCCGCGCTTTCGCCGGCACGCCTGCCCGCCAGGAGCAGTACCTCGAAGATATGAGCACCGTTTACGCGGACGCCATGGCCCGCACCGGTCTGGCCAAGGCCAACTGATCCCCCACGCGTAACTGCGACGGCGGGCGCCCACCTACTGGTGGACGCCCGCCTTCGCACTCTAACTAACAACGCGGGGATCCTTCTATGGTTGTCAAGCGTGGCAGGGCGCCGGGTTTGCGGCGTTGAGTATCCGGTAGATCCGTCGGGCGAGATAGCGTTTCACGCAC
>NZ_JAVDVQ010000027.1:0-38070 GCF_031456935.1 Arthrobacter ginsengisoli
CGCCGGCATCTGGCACAACTGGCGCATCAACGCACCCCGCAAGCGCTCACTCATCGCCTACGACCACTAAAACCAATAGGACTTAATCATCTAGAGGGCTGTCCTTTTCCGGCCCCGTGTCCCTCCCGGGCGCGGGTGTGTGCTGCGCATAGGCTCAAGGGATGGACGCGATTCTGACTGAGGAGCTGGACGGGCAGACCTCCATCAACGAGCTGCTCGATGAGCCTGTCGGCGCTTCCCCGGTCCAGCTGGCATTGCCCATCCACTTCCAGCTGGCAGTCGCGGTCCGGCAGGGTTCCTGAGCTGGCTTGCCCCGCAGCGGGCAGGACCATCCTTCAGGAGGTCCATCCGGCCCTACTCCGCGTCGACGCCAATACCTAGCATGGCGACATGGAACAGCTACAGGACACGGGCGCAGAAGAACCGGAGCTATCTGCCACCACAGTTTTCGCTAGTCTCGCGGAGTTGCGGGACGCCCCGGGCTACAGCCCAAAGGCAATCGCCGAGCGGCTCATAAATTCTCTGGGCACCGATGCCGCCGCACCTCTGCTGGGCGTAAGTGTGGAACTGCTGGACCGCTGGGCCTCGGGCCAGGATGCGCCGGATACGAACGGCCGACTCCAGCTTGCGGACCTGGACGCCCTGGTGTGCCATCTGCATAGCGCTTTCACGCCTGCCCAGGCCATGCTCTGGATGTGCGGCCACGAAATACACTTGCGGGCCCGGCCAATCGATATTTACCGCACCCAGGGGTCCGCGCCGGTAATCGGAGCCATCCGGGCCCACGCCGACGGCGCTTTCGACCGAGAATAGCCTGCAGTCGCCATCCTGACGCATTCCCGGGAAAAGACGCTGGGCTGACTGCCGTTGACTGCGGGGCCTATGAACGGATAGTTTATCGATTGTCGTTATTAATGAATGTCGATAAACCTCGGGGGGACCGATGAAACTTGCGAACCATGATGCCCGGCTGCAGAACGGCCGGAGGAAGATCGTTTCCAAGACGGATGCCCTCGTGCTCATGATCGCTTCGGTGGCCGTTGCCCTCTTCACGACTGGGATGACGGTTTCCGGTCTCATCGGCTACACCCGCGGGCCTGTGGCGCTGGCACTTCCGGTGGCGACGGCACATCACGCCGCCACGGGCCTCACGCAGGGGGCAACCGGGCACTTCACAACCCTGGAGGCGTCCATCCCTGAGCTTCCTTCGGGGCCGGCAACGCTGCTGGCATGGGCGGATTCGCTGAACCAGATGGGGTTCCTGGCCGTCCTTGCGCTGGTGTTTCTGCTTGCACACCGGCTCCGGAGCGAGATCCTGTTCACACCCGCATCCGCATGGATCGTCGCTTCCTGCGGCGCCATCCTCGCCTTGTGCGGGACCGTGGGGCAGGTCCTTGACTCCAGTGCACGCAGCCGGCTTGCGGAAATGATCGGGGTCAACGCGCGCACTCCGGGGGAGTCACACATCTTCTGGGCTCACTTCAACGTCGCGCCCTTCGTAGTGGGCATCGTCCTGGTGCTGGTCGCCGGCGTCTTCCAGTTCGGCCGTGGTCTTCAGAAAGACACGGAGGGGCTGGTCTGATGCCAGCGGAGGACTCGTCTGGTATTCACTGCCGCCTCGATGAACTCCTGGAGGCGCGGGGCATGACCCTGACGGAGCTCAGTAAGCGGGTCGGTGTGAGTCTGGTGAACCTGTCGGTGCTCAAGAACGACCGGGCAAGGGCAATCAGGTTCTCCACGCTCGCTGCGATCTGCGAAGCATTGGACTGCCAGGTCGGGGACCTGCTTGTCACTGTCGGGCGCTCCGCCCACTGACGCGGATCGCGGGGCGGCGGCCTGGAAGCCAGAAAGCTATCCGGTGGGCCGGGCGGCAAGGTCCGGTCCCTGCGCCATGACGGACACCAGCCGCAGGAAATTACCCAGGCAGGAGTGTCCGCGGCGAACGCAAACGTCGGCGGCTACTCGGTGCTTGAGGCGGATAGTGTCGAGCGGGCCGTCGCGCTGATGGATCGACACCCGCACGTGATGATGCCTGGTGCGTCGATTCAGGTATTCCAGGCACTGGATATTCCCGGCATGTAGATACAAGTTCACCCGGGGGAGAGGCGGTCAGTCGAGTGTCGGCGGACAGCCACCGTGCCCTCGGCGTGCAGAGAACCCCGAGGTCGAGTCCTAACGGTGGAAACAGTTCAGGCGTTGGCCTAGGGGAAGGATCCTGCAACGATGGCAGGGTGAACAGGCCTATCGGATACTGGATCAAGCGGCTGGATGCGTCGCTGGAGGCACAACTCGATTCCACACTCGCCCGTCTGCGCCTGACCAGACGACAGTGGCAGGTAATCAACGCCTTGCATTCAGGCCCCGCCACCGTTGCGGAAGTCGGGAATGTCCTGCGCCCCTTCATAGCAGCGGACGGCGGGGACGCGCAGGAGCGGGACATGGCCGCGCTGGTTCGAAAGAGGCTCGTGCTCCTGCTGGATGGTCGCCTCGCCCTGACCGAGGCCGGCTCCGCACTGCATTCCGAGGCATCCGGGCTGGTGGAAGCCACCCGCCGCGAGCTTACGGCAGGCATTGGAGCGGATGAGTATGCGATTGCTTGCAGCGTTCTCGAACGCATGACCCGCAATGCAGAGCGGCACGCCGCAACGTAGCGGTCCGTCCTCCCGAATCCGCAGCCCGGCCGTCGCGGGGGCGCACGCGGGCAATATTGATTGACGCCGAAAACACCCTGACTCAAACTGAGATAGTGAGCGATGAAGAGAAGGAACCGATCATTCGTAAGGTTGTGGATCGTCTCGCCGCCCGCTATCCGGCAGCGCCCCGGCACCGCATTGAAGGAATTGTCACGGAGGAATACGACTCTCTGGACACCGGACGGATCAGAATCTACATCCCGACCCTCATCGAAAACAGTGCCCGGACCCGGCTCCACCGTGAGCTCAACACATAAGCGGTCGACGACCAGCGCCTGGGACTTGTGGCAGGGCCGCGAGGGCAGACATCTTTTCCGCCTGACCGGGTTCATATGGGGCCCCGGTCGCGACAGCCATGGGCTGCCTGGGGCTGATCCTGCGGCGTGGCGAGCCGGGCGGGCCGCCATTCCCATGCCGGGCGAAGTCCTCGATCTGCGGTGCGGAGTTGTTCATGAATGAATGTCTGGGGCATCAGGCTCAGGGCCACGACGCGGCGGTGAATTAGCCCGACCCGATTGCCGGTAGGATCCGGGCCATGGACCCTATCCTGGAGCTCACCGACGATATGGCTGGCGCCTACAGCGTGCGGACTTCCTCCGGCAGTGCCTACCTGGTCAGCCTGGACGAACCACGCCACATCGTCCGACTCGCCGCCGAGACGGCCCCGGTGCGGAAGTACACCGCCCTGGATGCGGTCATGCTGCGCCGGGACGGGACCGCAACGTGCCGCGAGGCGGCCCCGGCGCTGTCCACCAGCCGGCTGCAGAACGCAGCACGGTGAACGCCCGTGCGAAGTACAGGTGGCGGGCCGCCGCGTGGGCCACGCTGGTCATTGCCTCTATTGTGCTGACCGTGTGGGGTCTGTACCTGACGCTCTTTCTGTTCGGATACCCGGACGCCTTTGTGCGCGCGAAGTCCGGGCACACTCTGATCTTCCTTGGGACAGTCACCTCGGCCGCTGCCGCTATCTGGGCGCGCGTGAGAGGCCAGGGCTGGCCGGTGACTTTCGCGGTCGGCGCTCCGGCGCTGCTGGTTGGCCTGCCGGACCTGGCGGGAAGCGAGAGCCTCTTGCCCCACATTTTTGGCCTCATTGCCATTTCCATGGCCTTCGCAGGGTTGCTGCTCGGCCTGCTGAGTCCCAGGCCCGGGGAGAGGCCTCAGCCTGGCGATGCCCCGACACCGCCCGGCGGGACAGCCCCCGCACCTCACGGCCCCGCAGATACCTGACCTGAATCAGCGGTTAGCCGGCCTGGCGCCGGCCGGTCACTTATCCGACTTTGCGAGCGTAACGACGTAGTGGTCGTCACCTTCGACCCCGTAATCATCCATGGATCCGAGGTTGAGATATTCCACCAAAACACGGTACTTGCCGGGAGGCACTTGCAGTGTTCCGCCGCTGAGGCTGTTATGGGTTGCCCCGGACACCCGCAGCACCCCGCTCGGCACGTTCAGGACCCCGTGGGCGGTTCTGTCGACGTTGCCAGCGGTCAGGGGGCGGTCGCTCTCAAACGGATGATGACGGGTGCATAGAGGTTGCGCATGGTGCCGATGGCGACGTAGCCGTCGCCTTGCACGAACATGGCTTCGACGGTTTCATCAGTCCATTTCTCAAAGAGGATCAGCCCAGTCCGCGGTGGAATCGAGGACTATGAACTGGTTGAAATCCGTGAAGATATTGAATTCGGCTTCCACTGCCATGGGCGCTTCGTCGCTGTCGTAACCAGCCGCTGGCGCCAACTCAATTGACAGAGACCGCTTCCTCGCTGACAAGTGGGTCGGCCGCCGATCATTCCCGTGGCCCTTTCGGCCGGCTTGGGGCTCCTTTGGCTTCCGCCGCCGGAAGGCCGGTCAGAATAAATAGCCCGTAAGTGGCCACTCAGGTGCAATCTGGGCAAAACAAAACCCCGCCTTTGCCAGCCGCTAGGCCAGTAAAGACGGGGTTTGTTCGTTGGTGCACCCCCCGGGACTCGAACCCGGAACCCATTGATTAAGAGTCAATTGCTCTGCCAGTTGAGCTAGAGGTGCATCTGTTGTTTCTGTTCCCGCGGGCTTTTTGTTCCCGCGTTGTTCTCCGCAACGACATGAAACTCTACACGAGTTTGGGCGGAGTGTGAAATCGGGCCGGGGGCTGTCTCGGGGCCTAGTCTGGCAGCTGCAAAACCAGCACAAAATCAGGGTTTTTATTGTTGCTGAGTACCCACAGGCGGCCGTCCGGAGCCAGTGAAACGTTCCTGATCCTCCCGTACGTCCTTGTGAAATAGCTCACAGGATCTCCGGCGAATTCGCCGTTCAGCGGAACCGCCCACAGCCGTTGTCCGCGGAGGGCGCCCAGATAGGCCGTGTCGCCGACTATTTCGAGCCCGCTGGGCGAGGAATCCGCCGTCGACGGCCACACGACCTTTGCGTCCAGGAAGCCGGAGCGGTGCGGGGCGCCAGTTACCTCCGGCCAGCCGTAGTTGCCGCCCGGCACGATCAGGTTTAGTTCGTCGTCGACGTCGGGGCCGAACTCGCTTGCCCACAACCGGCCGGCGCTGTCCCAAGCGAGTCCCTGGACGTTGCGGTGGCCCAGGCTGTACACGGGGTTGCCAGCGATGGGATTCCCCGGCGCGGGACGCCCCTCTGGCGTGATGCGCAGGATCTTGCCGCCGAGGGCGTCGGGGTCCTGGGGCTGTCCGCGGCGCTGCGAATCACCGGTGCCGACGTACAGCAGGCCGTCGGGCCCGAACCGGATCCGCCCGCCGTTGTGCGTGGACGCCTTGGGGATACCGGTGAAGATTACCTCCGGGCCCCCCAGTTCCAGCACCCCGGCACTCTCCTCAAGGCGCAGCCGCGCGATCCGGTTGTCACTTGCCGAGGTGAAGTAGGCGTAAAGGTACCGGTCCGTGGCAAAGTCCGGGGACAGTGCCAGCCCCAACAGCCCGCCTTCACCGCCGGGGACGACGTCGGGAACTTTCCCCAGGGTTCCGGCCCGGCCGGCGCCTGGGCCGGGCGCGATGGTCCTCAGCAGGGCACTGTCGCGTTCAGAAATGACGGCGGTGCCGTCGGGCAGGAACACCGTGGACCACGGCACCTGCAGTTCGGCGTCGATCCTTCCGGCAACCGTCGGCTCACCGCCATCCCGGCTGCTCCCCGCCGGGCTTGAGGTCGCGGGGCCGCCGCTGGCAGGGGGAACGGTGCCGGGCGGTACGGGGGCGCGGTCCCCGTCGCCGGCGGTGCAGCCGCCCAGCAGGATCGCGGCGGCGGCCGCAATTCCCAACCACCGCAGCCGGTCCGCGGGCCGGCCAGCCAACGACCGGCGGGGGGCAGCGGTTGTGCCGCTGCGCCCGGCCGCTGTCCCCGTCATCTGCACACCGGACTGCATCCGGCAGCTCGGCGCCCCTGGCGTGGCTACTGCCTGGTCCGGCGCGGGGGGCGGAAGCCGGCCGCCTCGGCGTGGGCAGGAGACAGGAACCAGACCTCGGCGCGGGTTTCCTCGAACGCGGGGCTGGTCTCGTCGTGGTAGATCATCGAGGAAGCGTTGCCCTTGACCGTGAAACCCTCGGGTCCGCTGCCGTCCGCGGCCGGTGCCGCCGATCCCTCGCCGTATGGCTGGTCGACGGCGAGGTGGCCGGCGGGTTCGGCCGCATGGGCTGCGGCCGTTTCGGCCGGAGCCTGCGACGGCGGCATTTCCTGCAGCGAGGCTGTCGGCGCGGCAGTCCGGCCTTCTGCGGCCTTCGCATCGAAGCCAGCCCCGGTCCCGGCCTCAACTTCAGTTTCGGCCGCGGCTGATTCGGCGCCGGGGAGGGTCGGGGCATGGGGCTCCGTATATTCCACATGGTGCACCGGGGCGCCTGCCGCTGCAGCTGTCCCGGCCGTGGGGGCTTCCCGCGCGTGGTCGGTTTGGGCGCCGTGGCCTGGCTCCGGGTGCGGGGCTGTATGCGTTTCCGCCGGCGGCGTCTCAGACCATTGGGTTTCCCATTCCGGGCTCTCCACTGCCGGGGCCACGTCAGCGCCCGACGCCGCAGCGCCCGCGGCGGCAGGTGTCGCCGCTGCGCCCGCCGCTGTGCCCTTTGCTTCAGCCTCCCTGGCCTCCGCGAGTGCCGCTGCCCGTGCTGCCGCGTGCGCGTCAGCGACTGCAGCATCCTCAGCGGTGGCAATGGGATCGGGTTCGGGTTCCTGTCCGACTTCGGGATCGGCGTGGCTGAAACCCGCCGACGTGGGCATCCAGGCCAGGCCTGCTGCCGATGCTGAAGCTGCGGAACCGCCGCCGGACATGGCTCCGCGGTGAGTCGGGTCGCGGCCGGTGTCGTGCAGTTGAGGAGGTGCGGAATCGTCTGTGGCGGCGGTCCCGGTGGCGGCGGTCCCTTTGCCAGCCGAACGCGAGCTGTTGCGCTTCAGCAGCCACCAGACGATGGCGACGATCACCACGATGACAACGAGCCAGATGATCCAATCCATAGCAGAGCCTTTCTGTCCATAAGGCAAGGTTGCCGTTGCTTGACGGTACGTCTGCCCGAAGGGGGCTGTCCAGCCTCCAGTCCGCCGCCCTGTAGCCTCTCCTCATGGATTTCAAGAGACTGCGGATTCTCCGGGAGCTGGCTGACCGCGGCACGGTCGGCGCCACGGCTGAGGCAATGAACGTGACGCCCTCTGCCGTCTCGCAGCAGCTCAAGACCCTTCAGGAGGAGCTCGGGGTCGTCCTGGTCAGGAAATCGGGCAGGGGCGTACGTCTGACCGAGGCCGGAATCGCAATGGCGGGCGCCGCCGCCGAGGTATCCACAGCCATGGCCCGTGCGGAAGCCACGATCGACACCTACCGGCGCGGCTGGCAGACGCATGTCAGGGCAGCCTTCTTTCCGAGCGCAGCCGAGATGTTCCTCCCCGGCCTCCTGCACCGCGTCAAGGCCATCGATGGTCTCCGTTTTGAGGCGCATTTCGAGGATCCCAATGTGGCCGGATTTGCCGGTCTGACGGCCGACTACGACATCGTGCTGGCGCACAGCGTCGATGGGCCCGATGTTTTTGCCCGGCTCGGGCTGACGGTCGTCCCGCTCCTGGACGAGCCCCTCGACGTCGCGATCCCCGAAGGACACGCGCTCGCAGGCAAGACAACGCTGCGGGCAGAAGACGTGATCGGATTCCCGTGGATGGGAGTACCGGAGGGGTTCCCGTTCGACACAGTGCTCCGCCAGATCGAAGTGCAGGCCGATTCCCCCGCGGTTCGTGCCCAGACCTTCCCCGATCTGCGGGTCCTCGAGGCGCTGGTCAGCGCCGGGCACGGGCTCAGCCTGCTGCCGCGCTACACGGCCCTGAAAAACCAGGGACGGGGTTTCGTGCTGCGCCCGCTGGCCGGCGTGAAGGCAAGCCGCAGCATCGTCGCCCTGGCCCGCCCCGACGTCGCCGCCCGGACCACTATCCAGCAGGTGCTCGCCCTGCTCAGGGCCGAGGCCCGTTCCGTCGCCGAAGCCCCGGAATTGCGTGACGCCGCTCACCTGAATTGAGCCGCCCCGCCCAAATGGTCCATTAGGTGAGACGGATGTCCACTATTTGGCTGAAACATTCCCGGTTTTCCGCTTAATGCGCCTGTCCGGGTCGTTGGGCCCCGCGGGGGAGCCCTAGACTTTGAGCCATGAGTGAGGACACCCAGACAGCGACAGAGACCAAACCGGATATCAAGCCCCGCAGCCGGGTCGTGACTGATGGGATCCACGCCGCGCCCGCGCGCGGGATGTTCCGGGCGGTCGGCATGGGTGACGACGATTTCGCCAAACCGCAAATTGGCGTGGCCAGCTCCTGGAACGAGATCACTCCCTGCAACCTCTCCCTGAACCGGCTTGCCCAGGGCGCCAAGGAAGGCGTCCACGCGGGCGGCGGGTTCCCGATGCAGTTCGGCACCATTTCCGTCTCGGACGGCATCTCGATGGGCCATGAGGGCATGCACTTCTCGCTGGTTTCCCGCGAAGTCATTGCCGACTCCGTGGAAACTGTCATGCAGGCAGAACGCATCGATGGCTCCGTGCTCCTGGCCGGCTGCGACAAGTCACTCCCGGGCATGCTCATGGCGGCCGCCCGCCTGGACCTCGCGAGTGTCTTCCTCTACGCCGGCTCCATCATGCCCGGCTGGGTCAAGCTGGAGGACGGCTCCGAAAAGGAAGTCACCCTCATCGACGCCTTCGAAGCCGTGGGCGCCTGCGCCGCGGGCAAGATGAGCATGGAAGACCTGACTCGCATCGAAAAGGCGATCTGCCCAGGCGAAGGCGCCTGCGGCGGCATGTACACCGCCAACACGATGGCCTGCATCGGCGAGGCCCTGGGCATGTCCCTGCCCGGCTCGGCCGCGCCGCCCTCCGCGGACCGCCGCCGCGACGAATTCGCCCGCAAGTCCGGCGAGGCCGTGGTCAACCTCCTGCGCAAGGGCATCACCGCCCGCGACATCATGACCAAGAAAGCGTTCGAAAACGCGATCGCCGTGACCATGGCCTTTGGCGGCTCCACCAACGCCGTGCTGCACCTGCTGGCCATCGCCCGCGAGGCGGAGGTCGAACTGACCCTGGCTGACTTCAACCGCATCGGCGACAAGATCCCGCACCTGGGCGACCTCAAGCCGTTCGGCCGCTACGTGATGACCGACGTCGACAAGATCGGCGGCGTGCCCGTCATCATGCGGGCCCTGCTCGACGCCGGCCTGCTGCACGGGGACTGCCTCACGGTCACGGGCAAGACTGTCGCGGAGAACCTGGCCGCGATCAACCCGCCGGACCTCGACGGCAAGATCCTCCGGGCCATGGACAACCCCATCCACAAGACCGGCGGCATCACGATCCTGCACGGCACCATGGCTCCCGAGGGTGCCGTCGTGAAGAGCGCCGGCTTCGATGCCGACGTCTTTGAGGGAACAGCGCGCGTGTTTGAACGTGAACAGGGTGCTTTGGATGCGCTCGACAAGGGCCAGATCAAGGCCGGCGACGTCGTCGTCATCCGCTACGAAGGCCCGAAGGGCGGACCGGGCATGCGCGAAATGCTCGCCATCACCGGTGCCATCAAGGGTGCTGGACTGGGCAAGGACGTGCTGCTGCTGACCGACGGCCGCTTCTCCGGCGGAACCACGGGCCTCTGCATCGGCCACGTGGCCCCGGAAGCCGTCGACGGCGGCCCCATCGCCTTCGTCAAGGACGGCGACCGGATCCGCGTGGACATCGCCGCCCGCAGCTTCGACCTCCTGGTCGACGCGGCAGAGCTCGAAGCCCGCAAGGTCGGCTGGGCGCCGCTCCCGGCCAAGTTCACCAAGGGTGTGCTCGCCAAGTACGCCAAGCTCGTCCACAGCGCCTCCACCGGCGCCTACTGCGGCTAGAACGCGCTGGGCCCAACTAGCTCGCACTTGAGGCCGTTTTGAGCGGTCAAAGCGGTCCTTAACTGCGAGCTAGTTGGGGATGAGTTCAATCAGTGGACAACGAAGTCCAGATAGTGAGACAGGGCGCGGGCTCGTTGACACGCGTCTCACTAAGAGGGAAAACTGAACTCATGATCGCATTCGTTACCGCCGGCGTCGTCGTCGTCCTTGCCAAGCGCGTGGCTCCATAGCCGCAACTGGTAACGAACCGTCACGCGCAAACCCCTCGAAGAGCCGTCCGGCTGAGGGGTTTTTTTATTTCCGCAGCACCGGCAGCACAGCATCACGCACCATGAGCAGTTCCACGATCACCGAAGATCCACTTATAGATCCACAAAGGAAGAGTCCGATGAGCAAAGGATCGCCGATCAGCCCCTCGCTGATGGCCACTAAGTCCGCTGGAGCCTCCAAGGCTTCGGAACGCGTCGAACGTCCGGCCGACGCCGGCGTCGACACTGCTGCCGTCTCTCCTGTCCTTGGGCCGAACAACGTCGTACCCCCGACGGTGATGACCGGTTCACAAGCAATTGTCCGCTCGCTCGAAGAACTCGGCGTGGACGATATTTTTGGTTTGCCCGGTGGCGCGATCCTGCCCACCTATGACCCCTTGATGGCTTCCCGAATGAACCACATTCTGGTCCGTCACGAACAGGGAGCCGGCCACGCCGCGCAAGGCTACGCCATGGTCACCGGACGGGTTGGCGTCTGCATCGCTACCTCGGGCCCGGGTGCCACCAACCTCGTTACCGCCATCATGGATGCCCACATGGACTCCGTGCCCATGGTGGCGATCACCGGACAGGTCTCCAGTGGAGTCATCGGCACCGATGCCTTCCAGGAAGCGGACATTGTCGGCATCACGATGCCGATCACGAAGCACTCCTTCCTGGTGACCGACCCCAACGACATCCCGCATGTGATGGCGGAGGCGTTCCATCTGGCCTCGACCGGCCGCCCGGGTCCGGTCCTGGTGGACGTCGCCAAGGACGCCCAGCAGGGCCAGATGACCTTCTCCTGGCCGCCCAAGATCGACCTGCCGGGCTACCATCCGGTGCTCCGGGGCCACAACAAGCAGGTCCGCGAAGCCGCCAGGCTCATCGCGGCGGCCAGCAAGCCCGTGCTCTACGTGGGCGGCGGCGTCGTCAAGGCGCACGCCTCGGCGGAACTGCTGGAGCTTGCTGAACTCTCCGGCGCCCCCGTGGTCACCACCCTGATGGCCCGGGGCGTGTTCCCGGACTCGCACCCGCAGCATGTCGGCATGCCGGGCATGCACGGCACGGTCTCCGCTGTGACCGCCCTGCAGCAGTCGGACCTGCTGATCACGCTCGGGGCACGCTTCGATGACCGGGTGACCGGCGTACTGAAGTCCTTCGCCCCGAACGCCAAGGTCATCCACGCGGACATCGACCCGGCCGAGATCTCGAAGAACCGTACCGCCGACGTGCCGATCGTGGGCTCGGTCAAGGAAATCATTCCGGAACTCAGCGAGGCCCTACGCGCCCTGTTCGCCGTCTCCGGATCACCGGATTACACCAACTGGTGGGCTTTCCTGAACAACCTCAAGGAGACCTACCCGCTGGGCTGGACCGAGCCGGACGACGGCCTCAGCGCCCCGCAGCGTGTCATCGAACGCATCGGCGCCCTCACCGGCCCGGAAGGCGTGTACGTCGCGGGCGTGGGCCAGCACCAGATGTGGGCCTCGCAGTTCATCAAGTACGAACGCCCGCACGCCTGGCTGAACTCCGGCGGGGCCGGCACCATGGGCTACGCCGTGCCTGCGGCCATGGGCGCCAAGGTGGGCGAACCGGACCGTGTGGTCTGGGCGATCGACGGCGACGGCTGCTTCCAGATGACCAACCAGGAACTGGCGACCTGCGCGATCAACAAGATCCCGATCAAGGTCGCTATCATCAACAACTCCTCCCTCGGCATGGTGCGGCAGTGGCAGACCCTGTTCTACGAGGGCCGCTACTCCAACACCGACCTCAACACCGGCCACGACACCGTCCGGATCCCGGACTTCGTCAAGCTGGCGGAGGCCTACGGCTGCGCTTCCTTCCGTTGCGACCGCGACGAGGACATCGACGCCACCATCCAGAAGGCCCTGGAGATCAACGACCGCCCCGTCGTCATTGACTTCGTCGTGAGCCCCAACTCCATGGTGTGGCCGATGGTCCCCGCCGGAGTCAGCAACGACCAGATCCAGGTTGCCCGCAACATGACCCCGGAATGGGAAGAGGAGGACTGAACATGACCCGCCACACACTGTCCGTTCTGGTCGAAGACAAGCCCGGAGTGCTGACCCGCGTCGCCAGCCTCTTCGCCCGCCGGGCCTTCAACATCAACTCCCTGGCCGTCGGCCCGACCGAAGTTCCGGGCATGTCCCGGATGACCGTCGTCGTCGACGCCGATGGTGAGCTGATCGAACAGATCACCAAGCAGCTGAACAAGCTGATCAACGTGATCAAGATCGTTGAGCTCACCGCCGAATCTTCCGTACAGCGCGACCACATCCTGGTCAAGGTCCGTGCGGATGCCGCAACACGGCTGCAGGTCACCCAGGCCGCAGACCTGTTCCGCGCATCAGTGGTCGACGTCTCCACCGAGTCCGTGGTCATTGAGGCAACGGGCCACCCCGAAAAGCTCACGGCACTGCTCTCAGTGCTCGAGCCTTTCGGCATCCGCGAAATCGTGCAATCCGGCACCTTGGCCGTTGGGCGGGGATCCCGCTCCATGAGCGACAGGGCCCTGCGCAGCGCGTAAGACACAGCGCAGATCACAGCCGGGGCCAGCCCCGGGCAGCGGACAGGACCTGCCGCAGCACCACCGCTTTAGACAAGTTTGACCGACAAGCACCACCCAAGAATCCACTCAGAAGGAGACACCCCAGTGACTGAAATGTTCTACGACGACGACGCCGACCTGTCGATCATCCAGGGCCGCACCGTCGCCGTCATCGGTTACGGCTCCCAGGGCCACGCCCACGCCCTCAGCCTGCGCGATTCCGGCGTTGACGTCCGCGTCGGCCTCAAGGCAGACTCCAAGTCCCGCGCCAAGGCCGAAGCCGAGGGCCTGCGCGTCCTGAACGTCGCGGAAGCCGTTGCCGAAGCCGACCTGATCATGGTCCTCACCCCGGACCAGGTCCAGCGCCACGTGTACGCAGAGGACATCGCCCCGAACCTTCAGCCGGGTGACGCCCTGTTCTTCGGCCACGGCTTCAACATCCGCTACGGCTACATCAAGCCCCCGGCAGACGTCGACGTCGCCCTCGTTGCCCCCAAGGGCCCGGGCCACATCGTCCGCCGCGAGTTCGAGGCCGGCCGCGGCGTGCCGGACCTGATCGCCGTCGAGCAGAACCCGTCCGGCAAGGCCAAGGAACTGGCCCTGTCCTACGCCAAGGCCATCGGCGGCACCCGTGCAGGCGTCATCGAGACCACCTTCACTGAAGAGACCGAAACCGACCTCTTCGGCGAGCAGGCTGTCCTCTGTGGCGGCGCCTCGCAGCTGATCCAGTACGGCTTCGAGACCCTCACCGAGGCCGGATACAAGCCCGAGGTTGCCTACTTCGAGGTGCTGCACGAGCTCAAGCTCATCGTTGACCTCATGGTTGAAGGCGGCATCGCCAAGCAGCGCTGGAGCGTCTCGGACACCGCTGAGTACGGCGACTACGTCTCCGGCCCGCGCGTGATCACCCCCGACGTGAAGGAAAACATGAAGGCTGTCCTGGCGGACATCCAGGACGGCACCTTCGCGAAGCGCTTCATCGACGACCAGGATGCCGGAGCACCCGAATTCAAGGCGCTGCGCAAGAAGGGTGAGGACCACCCGATCGAGGCCACCGGCCGCGAACTGCGTAAGCTGTTCTCCTGGATCAAGAACGAAGACGACTACACCGAAGGTTCAGTCGCCCGCTAAGCACTGACCGGCAGGGAAGCCGGACACCACATCCTGGGGTCCGGCTTCCCTGCTTTTATGCAGCACCAACGTTTCACCAAAATCCCCACCTGAATACAAGAGAGCTAAAGAGGTCACCGGTGACAAGCACCAAACCTGTAGTACTCCTCGCTGAGGAACTTTCGCCCGCCACGATCGAGGCCCTTGGCCCGGACTTTGAAATCCGGCAGACCGACGGCGCCGACCGTTCCCAGCTGCTCTCTGCCATCGCCGACGTCGACGCGATCCTGGTCCGCTCCGCCACCCAGCTGGACGCCGAAGCCATCGCCGCCGCGAAGAACCTCAAGGTGATCGCCCGCGCAGGCGTCGGCCTCGACAACGTCGACATCAAGGCCGCTACGCAGGCGGGTGTCATGGTGGTGAACGCCCCCACCTCGAACATCGTCTCCGCAGCGGAACTCACCGTCGGCCACATCCTGAGCCTAGCCCGGCACATCCCGCAGGCCAGCGCCGCGCTCAAGGACGGCGAGTGGAAGCGCTCCAAGTACACCGGCACGGAACTCTTCGAGAAGAAGATCGGCATCATCGGCCTGGGCCGGATCGGCGCTCTCGTCGCCGCCCGCCTTAAAGGCTTTGACACCAAGATCCTCGCCTACGATCCCTACATCACCTCGGCCCGCGCCGCCCAGCTGGGCGTCCAGCTGGTGACCCTCGACGATCTCCTCGCGCAGTCGGACTTCATCAGCATCCACATGCCCAAGACGCCGGAGACCGTCGGCATGCTCGGCGCCGAGTCCTTCAAAAAGATGAAGAGCACCGCGTATGTCGTCAACGTCGCCCGCGGCGGCCTCGTCGATGAGGAAGCGCTTTACGCCGCCCTGGAGTCCGGCGAAATCGCCGGCGCCGGCGTCGACGTCTTCGTCAAGGAGCCCAGCACCGACCTGCCATTCTTCAAGCTCGACAACGTCGTGGTCACCCCGCACCTGGGCGCGTCCACGGACGAAGCGCAGGAAAAAGCCGGTGTTTCAGTCGCCAAGTCCGTCCGCCTGGCCCTGGCCGGCGAACTCGTGCCCGACGCGGTCAACGTGGCCGGCGGCGTGATCGCCCCGGATGTCCGCCCGGGCATCCCGCTGATGGAAAAGCTGGGCCGTATTTTCACCGCGATGACCCACGCCTCGCTGACCCAGTTTGACGTCGAGGTCGCCGGAGAAATCGCCTCCCTCGACGTCAAGGTGCTCGAACTCGCGGCACTCAAGGGTATCTTCGCCGACATCGTGACCGAGCAGGTCTCGTACGTCAACGCCCCGGTGATCGCCGAGCAGCGCGGCATCAACGTCCGCCTGATCACGACGCCGGACACTGAGTCCTACCGCAACGTCCTGACCCTGCGCGGCGCCCTCAGCGACGGCACGCAGATCTCAGTGGCCGGGACCCTGACCGGACCCAAGCAGGTCCAGAAGCTCGTCGGAATCAACGGCTTCGAGGTCGAGATCCCGATCAGCGAACACCTCGTCGTGGTCGCCTACTCGGACCGCCCCGGCGTGATCGGCACGATCGGACACATCCTCGGCATGAACAACATCAACATTGCCGGCATGCAGGTGGCGAGGCAGGACGAGGGCGGCCAGGTGCTCGCCCTGCTGACCATCGACAGCTCTGTCCCGCAGCAGGTCCTGGACGCCATCAAGGCCGGGATCGGCGCTGACATGGTGCGTGAGGTCGACCTCGCCGACTAGGGTCGCCACGGTGGATGCCGGCGGCGGTTCCGACCGCCGCCGGTGTCCGCGAACCCATGGCTGGTCTGCGTACAATGGCTAGGTCCGAATTTCGGATCCGGCCGGCAGCCCGGCCTTTACTTTTTTGCACACCCGGCAGGGGACGCCTTCACTTCCGCATGGAATGAACTTCGGTGTGCGCACGCAATCCAGCTTTCAGGAGCCCAATGAACGCCGTCCAGAGGTTCATCAGAAGTCGAGTACTTCTGTTGACCGCGTCCATTTTGATCGTGGCCATGTGCCTTTCGGTCCTCGTCCAGGGCCAGTCGCAGGCCGCCTTGAACCGCACGGTCGACCAGAACTCCCGCGGACTCTACGACATCCTTGTCCAGGCCAAAGCCGAGGACAACGGCGGGCTCATGCAGCCGGACATCGCCACCGGACAGGGCGGTATCGGCTTCGACCAGCTGGACTCCCTCCGGAAGCTCTCCGGCACCTCGGTGGCGGCCCCGATCAGCCTCGTCTCCCGGGTCACCCAGAATCTGGAGTCCCCGCGCCTGGAGGCCACCGACTACCTCGGGTTCAACGCCGGACTCGCGGGGACCGCGGGCGACCCCACCGCCACCGATCCGAGTAAGTGGCCCGCCGCGGAGTCGGTCCTGTCCGACACGCCCAAGAGGTACCGGCTTACCGCCAGCGCTGTCAGCTCCGACGGCCAGTCCGACCAAACCCTGTTCAAGACCATGGCCGAAGGATCCCTCGGCAAGGCGCAGCTTATCGAGGAGCAGGTGGCCGGCGGTAAGAACGTCCGCATCGCCGGTCCGGTTGGAGAGACCGGCATCAAGTTCCCGGCCCCGGCCGGCGGTTCCGAGCACAACCTCTTTAACCTCTCCGTGTCCCTGCCGCTCGCGCCGCAGGTAACGGAATCCGTCGTCGCCGTCGACCCCGTCTCCGAGCGTGCCCTGCTCGGCAGCGCCGGCGACTTCCTCGCACCGCTGGAGAAGGCGCCGCCCGCCGACGCCCGCAACGCCGCCGCGATCGGCCGCCACTTCGAAAGCCTCTTCACCACCGGCATCGGCATGGACGAGCTGAAGGAAGGCCCGGATTTCCTCGGTGTCAAGCTCAAGTACTGGGCCCCGCTGATGAGCCAGTACCAGCAGGCCAAGAGCAGCGGCCAGCTGACCGAAGACTCCCAGGCGATCCCGCTGATCGTCCGCTCCGGCACTTCCCTTGACCTTGAATACTCTGTCAAGATCGAGGAAATCGACGGCTCCGGCAACGTCACCAAGGACGTCGGGACCGTGACCCGCTCGCTGGACAAGGATTACCTCCCGTTCGTCTCGAAATCCCCGTTCGCCCTGGCCTGGCCGGGGTCCAAAGACCTCACGCAACTGCTTGGTGACACCGCAACGTTCAGCCAGGGCCTCTACAACCCCGCGACGTGGAGCACCGACTTCGCCGCCGCCCCGAAGTACCAGGACGGCGAAACCGCTGGCAACGGCGCCGTGGACAAGACCGCCACCCCGGGCGACTGGGTGACCGTGAACCGCCTTCCGGAGAAAGCGGCCAACGGCGCGTCCGTGGACCAGACCCAGCGCAAACCGGTCGACGAGCGCTCCTACCGCGAAGACCTTGAGACCGGCAAGAAGCCCGCCACGCCGCTGGCCATGGTCTACGGCACCTTCGACCCGGAGACGGTCAAAGAGGCCGCCGGCGACGTCAACCGGCTGCCGCTCGGCGGCTACGACCCCGCGCCGTTCACGCTTTCCAGGGACGCCTCCGGCAAGGACGCCGGAAACACCGAGCTCAAGCCCTCGCTGAGCGCCACGGGCCTGGCCAGCCAGTCCGCCGGTGCCATCACCGACTACTACGGCCTCGCCGCCGCCCGCGGCTTCGAGGACAACGTCGCCGTGATCGACGCCGTGCGCGTCCGGGCCAAGGTGCCCGGCAGCTGGAAGGAGGCGCAGCCCGAGGTGGAGCAGCTCGCCAACGAGATCCGCGACATGGGCCTGCAGGCAACCATTGTTGCCGGTTCCGCCCGCGAGGACGCCAGCATTTTCGTCCCCGGCTATTCCAAGGACGACGCCGGCAAGGAGTCCCCGCTCGGCACCGTCCAGCAGTCGTGGGTCCGCCAGGACGCCGCGGACGCCGTCTCCGGTTCCCTCACCGGCACCAACCTGACGCTGCTCTTCCTGACGCTTTGCGGTGCCGCACTGCTGACCGGGGCCTCGACCGTGAGCTATGTCCGCAAACGCCGCAGCGAGGCCGGAACCCTGCGCGCCATGGGCTGGACCCAGCGCCGGATACGTTCCTGGGTGCTGGCGGAATTTGGGGTCGGCGCGGCCCTGCTGGCCGCCGCCGGAATCATCCTGAGCCTGGCCAGTTGGAACCCGGCCACGGCGATCGTCTCGGCTTCCGTGCTGGCGCTCTATGCGGGGGCGGCTGTCTTCGCCGCCCAGCAGCTGCGCCACCGCGAGGTTGTGGACCAGGAACCGCAGCACGATGAACGGCTCATCGCCGTGGACTCGCCGCTGACCTTCGCGAACCGGCAGTTGAGCAGCAACAAGTTCAACACCATATCCCTGGCTGTCGCCGTCGGTGTCTTCGCCGCTGCGGTCGGCGGGATGGTCGCCCTGCTGATCGACATTCCCCGGGCCGCCGGGGCAAGCGCGCTCGGTGGCCTCGCGGCCGCCAGCATCGCACTGCCGAGCATCATCCTCGGACTTTCCGGTGTGGCCGTCGGCCTGCTGTTGACGATGGTCACCGGCGGCTTCGAGCTGCAGGCCAAGCGCCAGTACCTCTTCACGCTTCGGGCCATGGGCTGGAACCCTGACATGCTGGGCCAGGTCCGCTTCTTCGAAAATGCCATGGTGGGGACGATCGCACTGCCGCTGGGTGTCCTCGGCGCCCTGGGCGTAGGCCTCCTCCTCGCCCCCTATGCCGCGCTCTGGGCCGCCATCGCCGGGCTCGTGGCTGTACTTTGCTGGATTCCAATTGCAACGAAAGTGGTCCGATGAACAACGACCTGAACCTCGACCGTGAGGCTCACGACCGGATGACGGCGAGCACGCGCCGCGGCGCGCACAAGACGCGCGCCAACACGATCGTGAAGGCCACCGACCACGCCACGCCGCTGGAGCTGAGCAACATCACGATCCATTACGGCGGTGGCAAGGGAGGCGCCGAGGCCGTCAACGTCGTGGACGACTTCAACATGACCCTGCACGCCGGCGAGATGCACTGCGTCGCCGGCCGCAGCGGCTCCGGCAAGACCAGCATCCTGACCGTCGGCGCGGGCCTGACCCTGCCGACGTCAGGTCGGGTGTTCTGGGAGGGCGATTCACTCGAAACCATGGGCGACGACGAAATCGCCGACCGCCGCCGCGCCCTGATTGGCTACGTCGACCAGGGCGGTGCGCTGATTGACGGGATGAGTGCACTCGAAAACGTACTGCTGCCTGCCGTTCCCGACGGCGAGGTGGAACAGCGCCGCGACATGGCCAAGGACCTCCTGGACCTTGTTGGCCTGGGCCGCCGCATGCGCCACCGGCCGGCCCAGCTCTCCGGCGGTGAGCGCCAGCGGGTCGCGATCGCCCGGGCCCTGATCCTCGGCACCCGCGTGCTGATCGTCGATGAGCCCACCGCCAGCCTGGACCGGGCGGCGGCCAACCGCATTATCAGCATCCTCAAGGACACGACGTCGGACGGCATCGCCGTGCTGGTCGCTTCACATGACCACGAACTGGTCCGCCTGAGCGATACCCTCACCGAACTGATCTAGGTTTAAACTGTGACATTTTCCGAGAAGACCCCGTACTACATCACCACGGCCATCAGTTACCCCAATGGTGTGCCGCACATCGGCCACGCCTACGAGGTCATCGCCACCGATGCGATGGCGCGCTTCAAGCGCCTGGACGGCTACGACGTCTTCTTCATGACAGGCACGGATGAGCACGGCCTCAAAATGCAGCAGACCGCCGAAAAGGAAGGCATTCCGGTCAAGGAGCTCGCCGACCGCAACTCCGCTGCCTTCCGGCAGATGAGCGATGACCTCGGCATTTCCCTGAGCCGATTCATCCGCACCACCGATCCCGACCACTACGAGGCGGCCAAGGCGCTGTGGCAGCGGATGGAAGCCAACGGGGACATTTATCTCTCCAAGTACACCGGCTGGTATTCGGTGCGCGACGAGCGCTATTTCGTGGAGGACGAGACCGAAGTGCAGGCCGACGGACTGCGCTATGCATCGGAAACCGGCACCGAGGTGACGTGGACCGAGGAGGAGAGCTACTTCTTTAAGCTCGCTTCCTATCAGGACAGGCTGCTGGCCCTCTACGCGGACCACCCCTCCTTCGGGGCCCCGCACAACCGCTTCAACGAGGTCATCAGCTTCGTGAAGAGCGGGCTTGAGGACCTGTCCATCAGCCGCACCTCCTTCGACTGGGGCGTCCCCGTCCCGGGGAACCCGGACCACGTGATGTACGTCTGGGTGGATGCGCTGACGAACTACCTGACCGGCGTCGGGTTCCCCCACACCGAGTCCGAGTCCTTCCGGAAGTACTGGCCGGCTGACGTCCACGTGATCGGCAAGGACATCTCCCGTTTCCACGCCGTCTACTGGCCGGCGTTCCTGATGTCCGCCGGGCTGGAACTGCCCAGGCGCGTCATGATCCACGGCCACCTGCAGAACCAGGGTGTCAAGATGTCCAAGTCGCTCGGCAACGTGGTGGCACCGGCGGACTGGGTGGCACAGTACGGCCTGGACCAGGTGCGTTTCTTCCTGCTCCGCGAGGTGCCGTTCGGCGCTGACGGCAACTACAGCCATGACGCGATCGTGGGCCGGATGAACTCGGACCTCGCCAACAACTTCGGCAACCTTGCCCAGCGTTCGCTGTCCATGGTCGCGAAGAACTGCGACGGCGCCGTCCCCGTCCCCGGCGGTTTCAGTGCCGAGGACAACATGCTGCTGGGCCAGGCCAACGGGCTGCTGGACATCTCCCGCGCTGCGTTCGAAAAGCAGGAGTTCAGCCGAGCCCTGGAGGCTATCTGGACCGTCCTGGGCGACACGAACGCGTACTTCGCCGAGCAGGCGCCGTGGGTGCTGCGGAAGACCGACGTCGAACGCATGAACACCGTCCTGTACGTGACCCTCGAGGTGCTGCGCATTGTCGCCGTCCTGGCCCAGCCGGTGATGCCGGCGGCGGCGGCGGCCATCCTGGACACCCTGGGCCAGCCGGAAGGGGAGGCTCGGGACTTCGCGGCCCTGGGCACGCCGATCGTGGCCGGAACGGCACTGCCCGCCCCGTCGCCGGTTTTCCCGAAGTATGAGGAGCCCGCCGAGGCCTGACCGCCCCCGCCCAACGCTCCCAAAGACCTCGCGGCTCGCCGCGGAACGCTCCCTCACCTTTGACGACAGGTGGGGGAGCGTTTGCGTTGTACTCGCGGGGGTCGAGGGCGCGTTTCCGGGTAATCAGGCCGGGTTGGGGGTCCGGCCTCCAGGCCGATTCCGGCACAAAGCTGCCAACAAGTGGTTAATCGCCCCGTACTGAGTACTCCACGCGGGAAACGGGTAATCGGCTATCAGTTAGACGAGTACTTCCTACTCACGACGTGTGCTTACCGGCCCGCCTAACCTGAAAAAGCAAGCGAACTGACGACACTGCTGGGGAGTAACTGTCACCATTCAATTCGCTGTTTGAGGTCTCGAATAGTTGTCTTCCTGAGTCTCGATGACGGTTACTCCGCGCGCGGTCAAGCCACTTTAGACCTGACGAGACGGAGCGACGGACACATGAGACGAACTATTGCCACACTGGGGGTTGTGGGGCTGGGCTTGATGGCGGCCTCGGTGTCTGCCAACGCGGCGCCTCCGGTGGAGAAGAAGATCACGATCTGCCATGCAACGAACGCGGCGGGGAACCCGTTCGTTATCGAGACCATCAACCTCAGCGCGCTCAAGGCCCACGCGAATGACACACGCGACATCGTGCCGGTCAACGACGGCGACTATTTCCGCAACGGCCAGAACCTGAGCGCCGAGAGCCTTAAGTTCCTGGCCAACGGGTGCGTCGCCATCGTTGTTCCACCCGTGGTCATTCCCGGAGACGAAACTCCGGGTGATGAGACCCCGGGTGATGAGACTCCGGTGCCCGGTGACGAAACCCCGGGCGAAGAAACTCCCGGAGATGAAAACCCGGGCGCGGGCGAAGAAACCCCCGGGGATGAAAACCCGGGCGCGGGCGAAGAAACCCCCGGGGATGAAACCCCGGGCGTGGGCGAAGAAACCCCCGGGGATGAAACCCCGGGCGTGGGCGAAGAAACCCCCGGGGATGAAACCCCGGGCGAAGAAACCCCCGGGAATGAGACGCCGGCCGATGAAACTCCCGGGGATGTAACGCAGGGGGATGAGACCCCGGTGCCCGGCGATGAAACTCCCGGCGACGAAGCTCCGGACTCGGGCGACGAAACCCCCGGCTCGGGGGACGAAACGCCGGAGTCTGACACGGCACCAGCGTTGGATGTCACGCCGTTGGCAAACGATGTCGTGGTCACTGAGGGCGTTGTCCCGGCCGCGAAAACGCCGGCAGCTGCAGCCAAGAAGACAAATGTCGGCTACAACGTCCAGACCGCGGTGGGTCGAGCAACGGACACCGGCATTCCCGTCTGGCTGGCCGCGCTGACCGCTGTGTTCACTGCCGGCGCGGCAACGCTGCTCTGGCAGGGCAGACGGCGCGCCAGGATAACCGTGGGCTAGCGAAACGAAGGGCGGGTGCAGCGAAAAATGCACCCGCCCAGGCGTTCCCCCGCCACATGGCGCATTCACCAGCAAAGGCACCACAACAGGAGCGCCGATGAGCAGCCACCGTGAGAACCGCCGACGCCGGGCAAGCAGAACACGCGGGCTGGTGCTCAGGCCGCTGGACATGCTCATCCTGGCTGTTTGCGTCCTGGGGCTCGTCGCCGCCTGGCTGTCCTACGCAGCGTCAGACCCCGGTAACGGGCAACCGGCCTCCGGCCGCGACGCGACGGAGGCGACTCTGAGCGGAACCGTCACGCCGCGGTCGACGTCGACTCCGTCCGCTGTCCCGACCGGAAGCAGGACCGGACTGCTTCCGGTCGGCGACCCCGCCGCGCTGCCGGCCGCCCTGCCCGCAGCGCAGGAGCCCGCGACCCAGGAACCCGCGGTAAAGCTTCCGGCGGCCTCCGTCCCGCAGCGCATCACCTACCCGGCGGCAGGCATGGACGTGGTGGTCCACCCCCTGGAGCCGGGGAACGGCGACGGTGATAGCCGGAGTATCGTGCCTCCCGCGACGATGGACGGCTATTGGCTGACGCCCTTTGGCGCACCCGGCGCCGGCTCGGAGAACACCACCTACGTCATCGGCCACAGCTGGGAGGGCCGGGACGCGCCGTTCAATCACCTGAGCACGGCCGCCGTTCCGGGTGACACATTCACTGTCGTCACGGAGACAGGGGTGCTCAGTTACGCCGTGGACTCCGTCACGACCTACACGAAGTCCACGCTCAAGGACAGCCCGGTCTGGGATGCCGTTCCCAACCGTCTGGTGCTGATCAGCTGTTACACGGCGGATCCCTGGGGAAAGAACGTTGTGGTGGTCGCCTCACCGGCCCGCGGCCGCTAACCATCAGGCGGCAATAACAACTGTTCGAATAATGAGACGACTTGACCAGCATGTGGATCACTTGGCTACGCTGAATCCATGAGCGCATCCACGATTGACCTGGCTGTTATTCCCGGCGACGGCATCGGCCCCGAAGTCACGGCCGAAGCCCTGAAAGTCCTCGAGAAGGCTGCCGCGGCCGACGGGATCGTCCTGCAACAGACGCACTACAAGCTGGGCGCCCAGCACTGGCTCGAAACGGGGGAGACCCTGCCGGATGAAACTCTCGCAGACCTCCGCACGCGCGACGCCATCCTCTTCGGCGCAGTCGGCGCCGCCCCCGGCGACACCCGGATTCCGTCCGGAATCATCGAGCGCGAAATGCTGCTCAAGCTCCGCTTCAGCCTGGACCACTTCGTCAACCTGCGCCCGTCGCGGCTCTACCCGGGTGTCGCCAGCCCGCTCGCCAACCCCGGCGACATCGACTTCATCGTGGTCCGCGAAGGCACCGAGGGCCCGTACGTGGGCAACGGCGGCACCCTGCGCGCCGGCACCCCCCATGAGGTCGCCACCGAGGTCTCGCTCAACACTGCCCATGGCGTGGAGCGCGTGGTCCGGGATGCCTTCCGCCGCGCCAGCGACCGGCCGCGCAAGAAGCTCACCCTCGTGCACAAACACAACGTCCTGGTCTTCGCCGGCCACCTCTGGAAGCGCACCGTGGAGGCCGTGGCCCAGGAGTTCCCCGAGGTCACACATGATTACCTGCACATCGACGCCGCCACGATCTTTATGGTCACCGATCCGGCGCGGTTCGACGTGATCGTCACGGACAACCTCTTCGGCGACATCATCACTGACCTCGCCGCCGCGGTCAGCGGGGGCATCGGCCTTGCCGCATCCGGAAACATCAACATGGAACGCACCGCGCCGTCCATGTTCGAACCCGTCCACGGCTCGGCCCCGGACATCGCCGGCCAGCAAAAGGCGGATCCCACCGCCGCGATCCTTTCCGCCGCGCTGCTGCTGGATCACCTTGGCTATGGCCCCGCCGCACGTAAAATCGAAGCGGCCGTCGTCGCAGACATCGCGGGCCGCGGCACCGCGGTCCGCAGCACGAGCGCGATCGGCGACGCCATCGCCGCCGCCCTGTAGGCAGCTCTTTTGCGCGGGGCCGGAGCCGCGCTGGAGGGTCGGCCAACGGGCGTAAGCTTGTTTCGAATCACCAATATGCTGCCGTGGTCCGCCGCTGAACCACGTTCACACGCCAGGCAGCCGACCGTGGAGGAACCATGACTCAGACTGCCCATGGCGTCGAATTCACCCAGCATCTTTCGGCAACCCCGAAGTCCGCTGAAGAACGTGCTGCCATCCTGGCGAACCCGGGTTTCGGCAACTATTTCACCGACCACACCGCCATCGTCGACTACAGCGTCGACGCCGAGGGCAAGGGCGGCTGGCATAATGCCCGGGTTGAGGCCTACGGTCCCATCTCCCTGGACCCGTCCGCCGCGGTGCTCCACTACGGCCAGGAAATCTTCGAGGGGCTCAAGGCCTACCGCCATGCCGACGGCTCCATCTGGACGTTCCGTCCCGAGGCCAACGCTGCCCGCCTGAACAGGTCGGCCCGGCGTCTGGCGCTCCCCGAACTTCCCGAAGAGTACTTCCTGAGCGCCATCCGCGAGCTCGTTTCGGTCGACAGGGACTGGGTTCCCGCCGGCGACGGCGAAGCCCTCTACCTTCGGCCGTTCATGATCGCCACCGAGGCCTTCCTCGGTGTCCGCGCCGCCCGTGAAGTATCCTTCCGCGTGATCGCTTCCCCGGCCGGGAACTACTTCGGCGGCGAACTCAAACCGGTCTCCATCTGGATTTCCCGCGAATTCGCCCGCGCCGGCCGCGGCGGAACCGGCGCCGCGAAATGCGGCGGAAACTACGCCGCCTCCCTGATCGCGCAGCAGGAAGCCGAGGCCCACGGCTGCAAGCAGGTGCTCTTCCTCGACCAGTTCAATGACAATGCCGTGGAAGAGCTGGGCGGCATGAACGTGTTCTTCGTGATGAAGGACGGCTCCCTGGCCACCCCCGCGCTGAGCGGAACCATCCTGGAGGGCATCACCAGGATGTCGGTCATCCAGGTTGCCAAGGACATGGGCCGTGAGGTCACCGAACGCAAGATCACGCTGGATGAATGGCGCGACGGCGTGGCCTCCGGTGACATCGCCGAGGTCTTCGCTTGCGGCACCGCCGCCGTCATCACTCCGATCGGGGTGCTCAAGGACAACACCGAGTTCATCGGGTCCGAGGGCGCGTTGGCGGGGGAGACCACCATGGCCATCCGCGAGCAGCTCCTCGGCATCCAGACCGGTACCATCGAGGACACCCACGGCTGGCTGACGCGCTTGGCTTAGGCGGCAGCTCCTCCGTCAGAGGCAGCGTTCGACGGCGGCCCCCCACCTTCCGGTGCGGGGCCGCCGTCGTCGTTAACGGACAGGCACCGGGCCGGGTTCGACCGGCCGGAAGTCCCTAGCCCCTACGCGGACGCAGCGGCACAATATGGCGCATGACTGGAATTGTTCAGGTTCTGGGTGTCATTTTCGGGGTCGTGCTCATCATCGTGGGAATCCTCGAGTCCTTCTTCTTCCGGGACCAGCGCTTCCACCGTCTGTTCCTGATCAGGCCGGAGGACACAGACGCTGTTCGGATGTGGACGTTCAACCTGGGGTTCTACAACATGATCTGGGGAGCGGGAGCGATCGTTGGCGCCGTCATGCTGACAGGCGCGGAGCCGGGGGCCGGGCGGGCGCTGCTGCTCTTCACGAGCCTGGGCCACGTGCTGCTGGGCATCGTCCTGGTGCTGTCGGAGCGGCGGCTGTGGGCGAGCGCAATCGCAGAGGCGCTCCTGCCGGCGGTGATTGTGGGGCTGCTGCTCGTCTGACTGCTGCTCGTGCGAGTCCCGCTTCGGTGGGAAGATGGAACTGTGATTCCGGACGACCCCCGCGCCATGGTGCGCAGCACAGAGCTGACCCGCTTCAGGCTTGCCCCCAACCCGGGGCCGATGAGCCTGCACGGGACCAACTCCTATGTCATTGCCGCCCCCGGGGCGGCCGGCACCGTGGTGGTCGATCCCGGCCCGCTGGATGAGCCGCACCTGCAGGAACTGGCCCAGGCCGGCGCCGTCGAACTCATCCTGATTACGCACCGGCACGCGGACCACACCGCAGCCGCCGCCCGGTTCGCCGAACTGACCGGGGCGCCCGTGCGCGCCATGGATCCCGGGCACTGCCACGGGGGAAGCCCCCTGGTGGACGGCGAAGTCATCCACGCTGCCGGCGCCGAGATCAGGGTGCTGGCGACGCCGGGCCACACCTCGGACTCGGTCTGTTTCCACCTGCCG
Organism: Arthrobacter ginsengisoli; assembly: GCF_031456935.1. NCBI lineage: Bacteria > Bacillati > Actinomycetota > Actinomycetes > Micrococcales > Micrococcaceae > Arthrobacter > Arthrobacter ginsengisoli. The sequence goes on from NZ_JAVDVQ010000027.1 coordinate 26,685, forward strand.
CAGGATGGTGCCCGGGGCTCGGTCCTCACCGGCGACACGATCCTGGGCCTGGGAACCACGGTCCTGGACTATCCCGACGGCACCCTCGGCGACTACCTGGCCTCGCTGGACCGGCTGGAACGGCTGGGCCCCGCGACCGTCCTCCCGGCCCACGGGCCCATGCTGCCCGCCCTGGATACGATCGTCCGCGCCTACCGCAACCACCGCGAGGACCGCCTCGGGCAAATCCGCTCCGCCCTCGAAGACCTGGGGTCCGGCGCTGAAGTGGCCGAGGTGGCCGACGCCGTGTACGCCGCCGTCGATCCTGCGGTGCGGCCGGCGGCGGAACTCTCCGTGGCCGCCCAGTTGCATTACCTGCGCCTGGACAGCGGCACGCCCTGAATCCCAAGCAGGGGAGTCCGGCAAGCCCGCGGCAGACGGTACGCTTGGAGCCATGCGTATCGCCCGGTTTGTAGTCGATTCTGATCCCCTCTACGGCATTGTTGAAGGTGAGCCCGGCAGTGAGGACGTCACGGTCATCAACGGCGACCCGTTCTTCCACGGCGTGGAACGGACTGCCGTGCGGCACAAGCTGGAGGACGTGCGCCTGCTGGCCCCGATCATCCCGCGCAGCAAGGTCATCGGCGTCGGCCGCAACTTCGTGGAACACGCCGCAGAACTCGGCAACGAAATCCCGAAGCACCCGCTGCTCTTCCTGAAGCCCAACACCTCGGTGATCGGGCCCAACGATCCGATCATCCTGCCGGAATTCTCCGAGGAAGTGTCTTTCGAAGCCGAACTCTGCGTCGTGATCGGGCGGATCTGCAAGGACGTCCCCGAGGAGCGCGTCGACGACGTCGTTTTCGGCTACACCTGCGGCAACGACCTCACCGCCCGCGACGTCCAGAAGACCGACCTGCAGTGGGCCCGGGCCAAGGGCTTCGACACCTCCGCGCCGCTGGGGCCATGGATCGAGACCGAACTGAACACCGAGGACCTGCAGATCCAGGGCCGCCTGAATGGTGAGCTGCGCCAGGACGGCAGTACCAGCCAGATGATCCGCGGCGTCCGCGAACTCGTCTCCATCGTCTCGCAGGCCTTCACCCTGCTGCCCGGGGACGTCATCATGACCGGCACTCCGGCCGGCGTCGGACTCGTCCAGGCCGGCGACCGCTTCGAGGTCGAGATCGAGGGCATCGGCCGCCTCTCCAACCCGGTGGTCCGCCGCTAGCGAGGGCCGCTGGTTTTTCGCGCCGATTTCGGACAGCCGCGCCGTGGATCCACGGGGCGGCTGTCCGTTTTCGCAGCGGAAACCGCGGGCGCCCGGCAGCGATGGGGGTTGGTAATGTTGGTACCACTATGACTACTCCTTCTGCGCCCGACGCCGTCTCCAGCTCCGCCCCCAGCGTGACCAGCGAAGTCACCGCTGACACCCCGGTCCGTGTCCGGTTCTGCCCGTCGCCCACCGGCACCCCGCACGTCGGCCTGATCCGCACTGCCCTGTTCAACTGGGCCCACGCCCGCCACACCAAGGGAACCTTCGTGTTCCGCATCGAGGACACGGACGCGGCGCGCGACTCGGAGGAGAGCTACCAGCAGCTGCTCGAAGCCCTGAAATGGCTCGGCATCACCTGGGAGGAAGGCGTGGAGGTCGGCGGACCGCACGAGCCATACCGCCAGTCGCAGCGGCTGGACCTGTACAAGGACGTCGTCGCCAAGCTGATCGAGGCCGGCTACGCGTATGAGTGCTACTCCTCCCCGGAGGAGGTCGAGGCCCGCCACCGCGTCGCCGGCCGCGACCCCAAACTGGGCTACGACAACTTCGACCGCGAGCTCTCCACGGAGCAGCTGGCCGCGTTCCAGGCCGAGGGACGCAAGCCTGTGCTCCGCGTGCGGATGCCGGACGAGGACGTCACCTTCACCGACATGGTCCGCGGCGACATCACGTTCAAGGCCGGCAGCATCCCGGACTACGTCATTGTCCGCGCCGACGGATCCCCGCTCTACACCCTGGTCAACCCGGTGGACGACGCGCTCATGGGCATCACCCACGTGCTCCGCGGCGAGGACCTGCTCTCCTCCACGCCCCGCCAGGTGGTACTGATCCGCGCGCTGATGGACATCGGCGTCGCCAGCTACCTGCCGGTCTTCGGCCACCTGCCGTACGTCATGGGCGAGGGCAACAAGAAGCTCTCCAAGCGCGACCCCCAGTCCAACCTGTTCCTGCTCCGGGACCGCGGCTTCATCCCGGAAGGCCTGCTCAACTACCTCTCACTGCTCGGCTGGAGCCTCTCCGCCGATGAGGACATCTTCACGGTGGACCAGCTGATCGAGCACTTCGACGTCAACGATGTGCTCGCCAACCCTGCCCGCTTCGACATCAAGAAGGCCGAGGCCATCAACGGCACGCACATCCGGATGCTTGATGCCGAGGATTTCCGCGGCCGTCTCGTCCCGTACCTGCGCACCGCGGGGTTTGTCGGCGACACCCTGACCGCACGCCAGGAGGAGATCCTCGCCGAGGCTGCCCCGCTGATCCAGGAGCGCATCTCGTTGCTGGGTGAGGCCCCCGAGATGCTCGCCTTCCTGTTCAAGAACGACAACGCGATCGACGTCGCGGACGACGCCCGCAAGGGGCTGCCGGAGAACCTCACCGAAGTTCTCGACGCCGCCCTGGCCGCGCTGGAACCGCTGGGCGACTGGAACGCGGAGAGCATCCAGGCCGCGCTGAAGGCAGCCCTTGTCGAGGGCCTGGGCGTTAAGCCACGGTTGGCTTTCGGTCCGGTCCGCACCGCGATCTCCGGCCGCCGGATTTCCCCGCCGTTGTTCGAATCCATGGTGATCCTGGGCAAGGATTCGTCCTTGGCCCGGCTGCGCGCCTTCCGCGGCTGATGACGGCCGTGCAGTCCGGAAGCCCTGCCGGCAACCGGCCCGAAGCCCGGCCCGGTGCCCGGGGCAACGCCCTTGCCGCAGGCCTGGGCAGCATCCGCGGCGTGCTGTTCGACATCGACGACACCCTGGTGGACCTCGAATTCGCGATGACGGCGGCGCTCCGCGAGGTCAGCGAACACCTCCTGCCCGGCCTGGACCAGGCCGGATGGGAGAAGTTCGGGCGGATCTTCACCCGCGAGACAACGCACTTCTACGACCGGTACCTCGCCGGAGAAATCACGTTCAATGAGCAGCGCCTGCTCCGTGGCCGGGCCGCCCTGGGGCATTTCGGCGTGGAGTTGGAGGAGGGCGAGCAGGCCCACCACTGGGTCAGTTCCTACGCCAGCAGGCAGCACGGCTACATCCGCGCCTTCGACGACGTCACCCCGATGCTGGACGCGCTGGATTCCGCCGGCATTCCCTACGGCGCGGTGAGCAACAACGTCCACGACTACCAGCGGGTCAAGCTCGACGCCGCGGGCCTGGAACGCATCAGGGTGCTGGTGGGCACGGACACGGTGGGTGCGGCGAAGCCGGATCCGGCCATCTACCTTGAGGGCGTCCGCCGTCTCGGCACCGGTGCCGGCGAAACGCTTTACGTGGGGGACAACCGGCTCCTCGACGCTGACGGCTCGACGGCGGCAGGCCTCCTGGGCGTCTGGCTGAACCGCGGCGGGGAACCGGCCACAGGCTTCGCCGGCCGCGAGATCAGTACCCTGCTCGAACTCCTGGCCTGAACGCAGGGCCCACCCCGCGGCTGTGACGCAGATAACGCCGGCAGGCACGCGCGGAATACTGCCGGTCCGGTCGCGGGGAGGGGCTCCTCCCCGCCCGGGTCTGACCCCGGACGGCCCTGTAGCGGCGGATTCTCGGGGTTTTTTCGTCCCGCGGAGCATTGCGGGCCCGCGGCCGCGGACGGAGTGCCCGATGTGGGGGCTCCGGGGCTCGATTTGTGCAGACGAAAACTCTCGGGTAAAGTAATTACTCGTGCTGAGGCGCCGGGAGCGCGGGTTTAGACCCGGGGATCCGGCCCGAAAGTTCCATTGGGATATGGTGTAATTGGCAACACTACGGTTTCTGGTACCGTCATTCTAGGTTCGAGTCCTGGTATCCCAGCTCTGAAAACTCCGCGGGTTTCCGCGGCGGATCAGGGGTTTTGAATCGGCTCGCCGATTTGAAACACTTGCTGAGTGTATGAAATAATCGCTTAGCGCGAATGGCAGCAATGCCGTTCTGGAGAGTACGCGGCCCCATCGTATAGCGGCCTAGTACGCTGCCCTCTCACGGCGGTAACGCGGGTTCGAATCCCGCTGGGGTCACAAATGAAACGGTCCCGGGCATTAGCCCGGGGCCGTTTTTTCGTTTTCCCGCATCCCGTGCGCTGAACCGGCATCGGACGGAGCTGGCATGATGATGCGGTGAGCTCCGAAGAAACCCACGGCCAGGCCGTTGAACTGCTGGAAGCCGTCCACCGCGACCTGGCTGCAACAGCACTGCCGTTGGCCCTGCCCGGCTCGGAGGAGGCCCGGCGGGACATCCGCAACGCCCTTGCCCAGCTCGAGGACTACATCCTGCCGCGCTACCGCAGCCTGGATGCGCCACTGCTGGCCGTCGTGGGCGGTTCCACCGGCGCCGGGAAATCAACCCTGGTCAACGGTCTGGTCGGGCACGCCGTCACCCGCGCCGGTGCAATCCGGCCCACCACGCGCCAGCCCATCCTGTTGCACCACCCCGCCGACGGGCGCTGGTTCGAGGACCATCGGGTTCTGCCGAGCCTGAGCCGGATCCGCGGCATGGCGAAGCGTGAGCCGCTGCCGGCCAGCCAGGCCGGTCCCACACCGGACGCGGGAGCGATCACCTCGCTCGTGCTGGTCTCCGACCCGGCAGTGCCGCAGGGAATCGCGCTGCTGGACGCTCCCGACGTCGACTCGATTTCCGCGGACAACCGCAGGCTCGCCGGCCAGTTGCTGGCTGCCGCCGACCTGTGGGTGTTCGTCACGACGGCCAACCGGTATGCCGACGCCGTCCCGTGGCGCCTACTGCTGGACGCGGCTTCCCGGGACATCCTGGTGGCCGTGGTCCTGGACCGCGTCCCCGCCGCTGCCGAAGCCGAAGTCAGTGCCGACCTGCAGTCCATGCTCAGCAGGGAAGGCCTCGGCGGTGCCCGACTCTTCGTCGTTCCCGAGGCGGCCCTGGACGGTATGGGAATGCTCCCGCCCGCCGCCGTGGAGCCGTTGCGGCTCTGGCTGCAGGAACTCGCCGCGGACGCCGCAGGGCGGGCCGACATCGCCCGCCGGACCCTCACCGGGACCGTTAGGGCGCTCGAAAGCCGCGTCGAGGCGGCCGCGAGGGCCGCCGCCGCCCAGGAACACGCCGCCGGTGTCCTCGCCGGAGACGCCCGGGACGCCTACCGGGACGCTGTAGCCAGAATCCTTGAAGCCACCCGCGACGGCGCGCTCCTGCGGGGCGAGGTCCTGGCCCGCTGGCAGGACTTCGTCGGCACGGGCGAGTTCTTCCGGGCAATGGAGCTGAACATCGGCCGCTTCCGCGACCGCGTCGGCGCCTTCTTCCGCGGCGAACCGGCACCGGCGGTGCGGGTGGAAACGGCGATCGAAAGCGGCCTGCAGGCCGTCATCGTCGACGAGGCAGCCAACGCGGCCGAAGCCACGGACGGACGCTGGCGCTCCGATCCGGCCGGCCGGCAGCTGCTGGGCAGCGACGACCTCTCGGGAACCTCCGAAGGCTTCGCGGACAGTGCTGCTGCCGAAATCCGGGCGTGGCAGGGGAGCCTGATGGAACTGATCCGGACAGAAGGCCAAGGCAAACGCACCCAGGCGCGCTGGCTTTCCTTTGGTATCAACGGCCTCGGCGCCGCCCTGATGATCGTGGTCTTCTCCATGACCGCCGGCCTCACCGGACTGGAGGTGGGCGTCGCAGGCGGCACCGCCGTCGTCGGACAGCGGCTGCTGGAAGCGGTCTTCGGCGAGGACGCCGTCCGCCGTCTCGCCAAGACCGCCCGGGAGGACCTTCACGCCCGGTGCCAGAGCCTGCTCCAGGCCGAACAGCAGCGATTCCTGGCGCGGCTTGAGATCTCCGGCGGCGTCCCGCCTGCGGTGCTGGCCGGCCATGCCGCGGCGCTCCGCCGGCTGGCGGCCTCAGCATGAGCCGCCACGGCGCGGCCGCCGAGGCGTCGCGGCTGGACCGCCGGCTGGACGCCCTGAACGAGGCCCGCGAACTCGCCGCCGGGGCGCTCCCGGACGACGTCCTGGCCGGCGTGCTCCAGGTGCTCGACCGGGCGAGTTCCCGGCGTTCCCTCTCGGCCGACCATACCGTCGTCGGATTCTTCGGGGCCACCGGCAGCGGAAAGTCGTCCCTCTTCAACGCGGTCAGCGGAACGGAAATCGCGACGGCGGCCGCGCGGCGGCCCACGACCTCGGAGCCGCTGGCCGGCATCTGGGGTGCCGAGGGCAGCGATGAGCTGCTGGACTGGCTGGCGGTCCGGAACCGGCACCATGCCACGCCCGTACCCGGATTCGCCGATGACGGCACCGGCCTGATCCTGCTGGACCTGCCCGACTTCGACTCCACCCGCGCCGCCAACCGCGAGATCGTGGAGCGGATGGTGGGACTCGTTGACGCCCTCGTCTGGGTGCTCGATCCGCAGAAGTATGCCGACGCCGCGGTGCACAACGATTTCCTCACCCCGCTGGCTTCCCACGGCGCCGTCACCCTGGTGGTGCTCAACCAGATCGACCGGCTCCCGGCCTCTGAGGTCACCCCCGTGCTGGAATCACTCAAGGGCATTCTGGCGCGGGACGGACTGGCCAAGGTGCAGGTGATTGGCGCCTCCGCCGTGGTGGGCAACGGTGTGGACAAAGTACGGGCCGCCATCGGCCGGGTGGCCTCGCAGCGGCAGGCCCAGTCCCAGCGACTCGGCGCGGACGTCACCCGTGCCACGGCGAGGCTCGCCGAGGCGTCCGGGTCCGGCACTGCGCCCGGGGTCAACGCGGCGTCGAAGGCCCGGCTGGCCGAAGAACTGGCGACCGCGGCCAACGTCCCGCTCGTGGTCGACGCCGTCGTCCGGTCCTACCAACTGGAGTCGGCCCGCCGCACCGGCTGGCCCGTCACCCGCTGGCTGGTCCGCTTCCGGCCCGACCCGCTGAGGCGGCTGAACCTGCGCCGGGAGGGCGCCAGCCCGGACCTGAACCGCACCTCGCTGCCCCCGGCGGGCGCGCCGGAGCGGGCCCGCACGGACGCCGCCGTCCGGGAATTCGCCGATGCGGCCTCCGAGGGCGCCCCCGGCCCCTGGCGGGCCGTGATCCGGGGCGCTGCCCGGGAGGGCCGGGAGCAGCTGCCGGATGCCCTGGACCAGGCAATCGCATCGACAGATTTGAAGGCCGCGAACAAGGCCCTGTGGTGGGCGCCGTTCAACGTCATCCAGTGGCTGGCATTGCTGACGGCCATCGGCGGATTCGCGTGGCTCGGTATCCTCGCCGCGCTGGGCTATTTTCAGCTTCCCGTCCCGCAGGTGCCGCTGGTGGAGGGCTGGCCGGTGCCGACCGTGATGATCGCCGGCGGGGCGCTGCTCGGGATTGTCCTGGCCATTCTCGCGAAATTCATCGCGGGCGCGGCAGCCCGGGCGCGGGGCGCGGCCGCCCGGAAGCGGCTCAGGGCAGCCGTCGCGGCGGTGGCGGAGGACCTGGTGGTGGAGCCCGTCGCGCTGGAGGTCACCCGGCTGGCGTCCTTCAACAAGGCCCTGCAGGCGGCGTCACGCTGACAGGTCCCGGCAGTGCCGCGCCTACACCGACGCCGCGGCGTCGCGGACCTTGATCATGGTGCGCAGGTTGCGGGTTGTGGTGGAGGCTTTGTATTTCGGCTTCGAGGACAGCTTGCTGAAGGGACTGTCCAGGGTGCCGCCGGCGGGAGCGAGCCACGCCAGGGCCTCCGGTCCCAGCATAGTCAGCTGCGCACCCTCCATGGCGCGGCCGGCCTCATGCAGCTCAGCAAGAACATCGGCGTCCGAGCCGAGCGTGAGGTAGGTATGGGTGGAAGAATCGTCCGCGGGGTAGGGGCACGCCGCCACCAGTGCCGCCACCCGCTCCGCCGCCAGAACTACCACCCACGCGTCATAGCCGAAGGCCCCCCGGAGGCACGCCTCGAACTCCCGCTTGACGCCGGCGGCGGAGAGGTCACTCGAAAGCACCACGTTTCCGCTGGCCAGGAGCGTCTTCACCGCGGAAAACGGGCGGGATTTCAGGGCTTCCTTCAGGTCGGCCATCCTGATGGTGATGCCGCCGACATTGACCCCGCGCAGGAACACCGCATAGCTGCTCATGCGGACAGCCTATGCGCTCAGTCGTTGGTCTTGCGCAGCGCCTCGGTCAGCACGCGGGCCGCGTTGCAGACCACTTCGGCGTGCAGCCGGCCCGGCTGGCGGGTCAGGCGTTCAATCGGCCCGGAGATTGACACCGCGGCGATCACGCGGCCGGACGGACCGCGCACCGGGGCCGAAACGGAAGCGACCCCAGGCTCGCGTTCGCCGAGGCTCTGCCCCCAGCCCCGCCGTCGTACCCCGGCCAGGACGGTGGGCGTGAAGCGGGCGGCCTGCAGACCTTCCAGGAGCCGGTCGTGGTCCTCCCACGCGAGCAGCACCTGGGCGGCGGAGCCGGCCTTCATGGACAACTGGGTGCCGACCGGGATGGTGTCGCGCAGGCCGATGGGCCGTTCAGCGGAGGCCACGCAGACGCGCCAGTCCCCCTGCCTCCGGAAGATCTGGGCGCTTTCTCCGGTGGCATCGCGCAGCTGCATCAGTACGGGCCCGGCGGAGGCGATCAGGCGGTCTTCGCCCGCAGCGGAGGCTAGCTCCACGAGGCGGCTGCCGAGCACAAAACGGCCCTGAATATCCCGGCTCACCAGCCGGTGATGGACCAGCGCCAGTGCCAGCCGGTGCACGGTGGGCCGGGCCAGTCCCGTGGCGGCGACAAGCTGCGCCAGGGTGGTTGGGCCCGCCTCAAGTGCGTCAAGCACATGGGCCGCTTTATCGATGACACCGACTCCACTAGAATTGTCCATGTAATGATATTGCCGTCTCATTATCTGAGATGCAAGTCAGCTCGCTGGCGCATTACGCGGCAGTGCTGATTCAGTGGAGACAACAAGCCGGCAAGTACTAATACCGCAGTGAAGGGAGATGGCCGTGGCAAAGACACTGGCCGAGAAAGTCTGGGACGCGCACGTGGTGCGCAAAGGTGACGGCGAAGGAGCCAACGCCCAGCCCGACCTGCTCTTCATCGACCTCCATCTGGTGCACGAGGTAACCTCGCCGCAGGCTTTTGAGGGGCTGCGCCTGGCCGGGCGCGGGCTGCGCCGGCCGGACCTCACCATCGCCACCGAGGACCACAACACTCCCACGCTGGACATCGACAAGCCAATCGCCGATCTCACCAGCCGCACGCAGATCCAGACGCTGCGCAACAACTGCCAGGAGTTCGGCGTCCGCCTGCACTCGCTCGGCGACGCCGAGCAGGGAATCGTGCACGTGGTGGGCCCCCAGTTGGGCCTCACGCAGCCCGGTATGACCGTGGTCTGCGGCGACTCGCACACGTCCACGCATGGCGCCTTCGGGGCGCTCGCCATGGGCATCGGCACCTCCGAGGTGGAGCACGTCATGGCCACCCAGACGCTCTCCCTGAAGCCCTTCAAAACCATGGCGATCAACGTCGAGGGCACGCTGCGGCCCGGCGTTTCCGCCAAGGACATCATCCTGGCCGTCATCGCCAAGATCGGCACCGGCGGGGGACAGGGCTACGTGCTCGAATACCGCGGCTCCGCCATCCGGGCGCTGTCCATGGAAGCCCGGATGACCATCTGCAACATGTCCATCGAGGCCGGTGCGCGCGCCGGCCTCGTCGCGCCGGACCAGACCACGTACGACTACATGTACGGCCGCCCGCACGCGCCGCAGGGCGCCGAGTGGGATGCCGCCGTCGAATACTGGAACACCCTCCGCTCCGACGACGACGCGACGTTCGACGTCGAGGTGGACCTCGACGCCGACACGCTGGAACCGTTCGTGACCTGGGGGACCAACCCCGGCCAGGGCGTGTCGCTGTCCGCGAAGGTGCCCTCGCCCGAGGACTTCGGCGACGAGAATGCCAAAGCCGCCGCGGAACGCGCGCTGCAGTACATGGGACTCGAAGCCGGCACTCCGATGAAGGACATCCGGGTGGACACGGTCTTCCTGGGCTCCTGCACCAACTCCCGGATGGAGGACCTCCGCGCCGCCGCGGACATCATCCGCGGCCGCACCAAGGACCCCAACATCCGGATGCTCGTTGTCCCCGGCTCCGCCCGCGTCCGCCTCGAGGCCGAGGCTGAGGGTCTGGACAAGGTCTTCAAGGACTTCGGGGCGGAATGGCGCTTCGCCGGCTGCTCCATGTGCCTGGGCATGAACCCGGACCAGTTGGAGCCGGGGGAGCGCTGCGCCTCCACCTCGAACCGCAACTTCGAGGGCCGCCAGGGCAAAGGTGGACGCACCCACCTGGTCTCCCCGGTCGTGGCAGCCGCGACGGCGGTGCGCGGCACCCTGAGCTCGCCGTCGGACCTGGACCCCGTTCCCGAATCCGCAGCCGTCCGTTCCGACGCCGCCTAGCGGGCCCTGCCCAGACCCACACTGCTAAGATCCACACAGCCCAGAAGGATCCGTAATGGAAAAGTTCACCACCCACACCGGCATCGGCGTCCCGCTGCGCCAAAGCAACGTCGACACGGACCAGATCATCCCCGCGGTTTACCTCAAGCGGATCACCCGCACCGGCTTCGAGGACGCCCTGTTCGCGGCCTGGCGCAAAGACCCCGCGTTCATCCTGAACCAGGAACCGTTCAACGCCGGCTCCGTGCTCGTTGCCGGACCTGACTTCGGCACCGGTTCCTCCCGGGAGCACGCGGTCTGGGCGCTCAAGGACTACGGCTTCAAGACCGTGCTGTCCTCACGCTTCGCCGACATCTTCCGCGGCAACTCCGGCAAGCAGGGCCTGCTCGCGGCCGAACTGGCCCAGGATGACATCGAACTCATCTGGAAGGAACTGGAGAACGCTCCGGGTACCGCCGTCACCGTGGACCTCGTCTCCAAGACAGTCCAGTGCGGCAACATCGTGGCGCCGTTCGAAATCGACGACTACACCCGCTGGCGCCTGCTCGAGGGCCTGGATGACATCGGCCTGACGCTCAAGCACGAGGAAGACATCACCGCTTTCGAAGCCACACGACCGGCGTTCATGCCCAAGACCCTGCCTGCCAAGCTGTCCTGACTGCCACGTATCACTGCAACGCGGGGTCGTCAATTCGAGTAGGCCTGGAGTTCGGCCAGTCCGACGTTTTTGGTGGTGCCGCTGACGGTGGTGATGCTCAGGCGCAGGCTGGTGGTGGCGCGGTCGGGGAAGCTGATGCTGGTTGCCTGGCCGGCGTTGTCCAGGGC
>NZ_JAVDVQ010000028.1:0-36605 GCF_031456935.1 Arthrobacter ginsengisoli
TGAAAGAACCATAGAGACACGGCGTTGACAGGCGACCACGGCACCATTTTCAGCCCGGAACGGGCGTCCGACAAGGACATATTGGCTAGCGCCGGCACTTCACTGGGAACGGTAAGCTTGCGCGTCAGGAAGGTTCGCCACTTGGGGCTTTCAGAATTCATTGCATGCCTAAAGAGGGATCCGCCATGAAAAGTATGACCTGCAAGCAACTCGGAGGCCCGTGCGACCTGGTGTTCCGTGGTAATTCAGCGGACGAGATCATCAACGCGCAGGACCGGCACCTCAAGGACGCCGTCCAGGCCGGTGACTCAGCTCATCAGGAGGCCCGCGACGCGATGAAGGGACGTTGGAAGAATCCGATCAAGGGCATGGGGTGGTACCGCGACACCAAGAAGGCTTTCGCCGCGCTTCCCGAGGACTGAGCGGAATAGTGCAAACGTCATGCCGCGACCTTGGAGCTTCGACATGAACAGTCATGGCACAGCAGCATAAGGGCAACCCCCTGCGCAACACCGCACCTGCCATGTAGCCGCAGGCACTCCCCCCTGAATGAATACGAAGCACCACAACGCCCTACTGACTGAAAACGGCGGCGAGCGGGCGCGCCTGTCCATCCCGCGCATTGCGGCCCGCGCCGGCGTCACGCCGTCGACTATTTACCGCCGGTGGGGCGACCTCCAGCAGCTCCTGGCGGCCTTTGCGACGCAGCAGCTCGCCCCCGAGACCGTGGAGGACACCGGCTCTTTGGCGGGTGACCTGTCCGCCTGGCTGGAACTGTACGTCGAGGAATTTTCCTCCCCCCTGGGGTGGCAGATCCTGCGGGACATCGTGGCTGACGAGCAGGCCACAGTGCGCTATTTCGACATCCTGAGGGAAATCCTCGAGTCCATCAGGTCCGCCGCAGAACGACGCGGGGAGTCCGCGCCCGACGTGGAAGAGATCGTGGACGTCGTTATCGCACCCATCATTTACCGCATCCTGTTCACGGAGCCGGACCGCAAGGCACTTGCCCTGGAGGGCCGGCTCCAGCGGCTCCTAGAACGGGAGATGGGCCCCACGGATGATGTGTCATCCGTGGGGCCCGCAAAGCTGGGGTCGGGTTTGACCCGCGGCACCATTCACTCGCAGTGAATCGAGGAGACGCCCTGCCATATCCGATGAGCGACAGGCGTCTCTTGGCCTACAGGGCGAACTTGTCCTCGAGGTAGTGGTTGCTCGGTGTCATCATCCGAGCCCCGGCGAGCATGACTACTCCGGTGCCGGCGAAGACGAACAGTGCCGCGGTCCAGCCCCCGGTGAGCGAAAAGATGGTCCCGCCGAGCAGCGGGCCGAGGGTGCCGAACAGGTAGCCGACGCCCATGGCGAACCCGGCGAGGGCCGCTGACCCTGCGGCGGTGCGGGTGCGCTTGTTGAACATGGTGATGGCAAGCGGGAAGGCTCCGCCGCCGATACCCATGATGAAGACCCACAACACTTGTGCCGCCGGTGCCAGTGCCAGGCCGATGTAGCCGATGGGAGCGACGAGGCTGAGGGCCGCGGCGAGCGGAAAGACGTTCTTGAGTTTAGAGGCCAGGATCGGGACGATAAACGCCATCGGCAGGGTCATGAAGGTGAAAACAGAGAATGCGCCCGCAGCTGCACCCAGGTCCATACCGGAGTCTTTGAGGATCGTGGGCAGCCAGGCGAGCATTCCGTAGGTGTTGAGCGAGGCCATCGCATAAAAGAGGGCGGTGCCGACGGCGATAGGGCTGGTGACCAGCTGCGCGAGGCCCAGTTTCGGGCCGGCGGCGGCGGAGTTCGGCATCCCGGCTGTCGCGGCCGCAGTCCTGCTTCCGCGCAGGCGCACCAACTGGATGATCCAAGGCAGGGCAGCTGCCAGGGAGAGTATGGACCACGCGGCGATGGAGGCCCGCCAGCCGGCGGCGTTGTTCAGCGGCACCGCGGTCGTGGCTGGCAAGGTCGCTCCGGCCTGCATCAGCAAAGCGAACACGGTGAGCATGGCGGCCTGGCGGTCAGGGAAGTACTACTTGACCAGCGGGGCGCCCACCACATTACCGAACCCCATGCCGAACAGGGCCACGACGCTGAGGACAAAGAAGATCGGGATGCTGTCTGTGAAGGCGCGGCTGAACGTGCCGACGGCGGCGAGCAGCATGGCCAGAGCCGCGGTGACTTCGGGTCCACTCCTGCGGATCACTACGGGTGCCAGGAAGCCGGCGACGCCGAAGCTCAGGGTGGGAAGCATTCCCAGCATGCTCGCACCGGCAAGGTCCAGGCCCATTTCCTCCCGAAGCAGGGGAAGCAACGGAGACAGGCCGGTGACGGCGTGCCGGAGAGTGATGCCGAGAAGGATGATGCCGATGATGAGGAAAACGCGTCCGCGCCAGAGGCTGCGGGGACGGGATGCCAGAAAGCCTGCAGTTCCGGCTTGGTCGGCCGCGGCGGGGCCTCCGGCGGCCGGGGCCTCTGCGGGATGGATTTGGGTGCTCATCAGACGGCGGCTTTGGAGTCGGCGTCGATGGGGAACATCTGGCCGGAGATGGTGCGGGCGTGCGGGCCCGCGAGGAACAGGATCAGCGCGGCGATATCGTCCGGGTTGATGAATTTCTTCACGGACTGGTTGGCCATCGCGGAGTCGATTTCCTCCTGGACGGTGCGGCCGGACACGGAGGCCCGGCCTTCGAAGACACTCATGATACGCGGGCCGTCCACGGCGCCGGGGTGGATGGTGTTCGAGGTGATCCCGAACGGTCCGAGCTCCATGGCGAGGGTCTTGGCGAAACCGACCAGGCCCCACTTGGTGGTGGAGTACGCAACGCGGTTGGGGTAGCCGAAACGGCCAGCCAGGGAGGACATGGTCACGATGGACGCGGCGTCGGATTCCTTCAGCAGCGGGATCGCCTGCTGGGTCACGTTGAACGTCCCCTGCAGGTTCACTCCCACGACGGCGGCGAAAGCACCGACGTCGTATTCCTCCACCGGTGCGGTGGGGCCCGCGATGCCGGCATTGTTGACCAGCACGTCCAGCCCGCCCAGTTCCTGCCGGACATCAGCGAACAGGGCGGCCACGGCGTCAGGATTGCTGACGTCCGTGACAGATCCGGTGATGTTCTCGAATTCGCCGGTGACGGCGTTGACGGCGTCGGCGTTGATGTCGGCGATGTGGACCCGGGCACCGGCGGCAGCGAAGGCCTTGGCGGTGGCCAGGCCGATCCCGTTGGCTCCGGCGGTGATGAGTACGCGTTGTGACATTGTCTTCTCCAGGACGGTGGTTAGGTAAGGCTCACGCTACGCCCAGCCCGAGCAGCCGAATCGCATTTTCACGCATGATCAGCGGGCGCACCTCGGGCTTGATGGCCAGCTTCTCAAAGTCGGCGATCCAGCGGTCCGGCGGAATCATGGGGTAGTCGGACCCGAACAGGACCTTAGTCCGCAGGAGCGAGTTCGCGTACTGCACCAGCTGCGGCGGGAAGTACTTCGGGGACCAGCCGGAGAGGTCGATGTAGACGTTGGTGTGCCGGGCCGCGACCGCCAGTGCCTCGTCCTGCCAGGGGAACGACGGGTGGGCCATGATGATCTTCAAGTCCGGGAAGTCCACGGCCACGTCATCGAGCACGATCGGGTTGGAGTATTTCAGCCTGATCCCACCTGAGCCCGGCATGCCCGAACCGATCCCGCTCTGCCCCGTATGGAAGAGTGCAGGAACCCCCAGTTCCTGAATTGCCTCATAGAGGGGGTAGGCCATGGGATCGTTCGGGAAAAATCCCTGCAGGTTGGGGTGGAACTTGAACCCCTTGACACCAAATTCCTCCACCAGGACCTTCGCTTCCCGCACACCCTCCTCGCCGCGGGCAGGGTTGATGCTGGCAAAGGGAATGAGCACATCCGAGTGCTCCGCAGCCTGCCGGGCAATTTCACGGTTGGAGATCGGCGGATGCCCGGTCTGGGATTCATGGTCCACGGTAAAAACGACGGCGGCCATGTTGCGTTCGCGGTAGTGCGCAGCCACGCTGTCCACGTTCAATGGTTCGTGCGAGGTGCCGAAGTGCTTACGGGCAGCTTCGCGGAAGTCTTCCGGCATATCGGTGTGGCCATGGCCGTCTGATTCGATATGGACATGCATGTCGATCGCAACGAGGTCGGAAATATTCATCGGATTCACGTTTCTGCTAGTAGTCACGCGGCGAACGCCTTCTTGATGAGCCGCACTGTCTCGCCAACATCTTCCGGTTTGACGAGCACGCCCGGGTCCATGGCCTCGCCCAGCACGGCGCCTTGGATGACCCGCTTGAGCGGGATTTCCAGCCGCTTTCCGGAGGGGTTGCGGGGAATGCTGGGAACGAAGACGACGTCGTCGGGGACGTGGCGGGGTGACAGTTCCGTGCGGAGCGCCCGGCGCACCGCCGTCTCCAGCTGTGCGGTATCGGCACCTTCCTGGGCTTCAACGAGCAGCGCCAGGCGGCCCATTCCTCCTGCCGGGTCCTCAAAGTGCAGCACCATGCTGTCGTTGACCTGCGGCAGGCCATCGAGTATGGCGTAGAACTCGGCCGTGCCCAGGCGGACGCCGCCGCGGTTCAGGGTGGCGTCGGAGCGGCCGGAAATCACCCAGGTGCCGCGCTCGGTCTCGATGAGCCAGTCACCGTGCCGCCAGACGCCCGGGTAGGCGCTGAAATAGCTGTCGGTATAACGCTCGTTGTCCTTGTCCCCCCAGAAGAAGACAGGCATGGAGGGCATGGGCTTGGTCGCTACGAGCTCGCCGGCTGTGCCGTGCAGCGGGTGTCCGTCCCGGTCCCAGGACTCAACTGAGACGCCCAACGGCCGGCAGGACATTTCGCCCGCGTAAACGCCGGTCAGCGGGCTCGCGCCCAGGAATGCGGCACAGATATCTGTACCCCCGGAGGTGGGGGCAAGCACCAGGTCCGGGCTGACCTCGTCGTATACCCAGGCGGCAACGTCGGCCGCGAGCGGCGAGCCGGAGCACTGGATCTCGCGGAGCCGGCTGAGGTCCCAGGTGGCGCCGGGCGTAAGTCCGGCGTGGGCGCAGGCGGCGAGGTAGGCCGATCCCGTGCCCAGGTACGTGGCTTCGGTCTCGGCCAGTATTGCCCATTGGGACCATTCGCCGTCGAGCGTCGGCCAGTTGGGATCCCCATCCATGAGGACGACGGCGGCGCCGGTCAGCAGCGTGGAGATGCCAAGGGTCCACACCATCCAGCCGGTGGTGGTGAACCAGAAGGCGGTGTCCTTCGGGCCCATGTCAAAGTGCAGCCCCATGGCCTTGAAGTGCTCCAGCAGCAGGCCGCCGTGCGAGTGCACGATCGCCTTGGGCTTGCCCGTGGTTCCGGAGGAGAACAGGACGGTCAGCGGGTGGGAGAACGGCACGGCCTCGAAGCGGATGTCGGCGCTCTCACTGGTGAAGTCGCTGTAGGCAATGGTGTTGGCCGGCATCGGGCAGTCCTGGTCCAGGTACGGCAGCAGCACCACCTGGGTGTCCGGCAGTTCCATCCGGATCCGCACCAGGTCATCCGCCCGGGACAGGTCCTTCTTTCCCCAGCGGTAGCCGTCGATGGCGATGATCAGTTTCGGTTCGAGCTGGCTGATCCGGTCGACCACGGATTTGGGGCCCATTTCGGGCGGCACCGAGCACCAGATGGCGCCCAGGGCCGTGGTTGCCAGGTAGGCCGCGAGGGTCTGCGGAATGTTGGGCAGATAGCCGGCCACGCGGTCCCCCGCCGTGATGCCCTGGCGGATCAGGCCCTGCTGGATGCGCCCGATCTCCTCCAGCAGCCGGCCGCCGGTCCATTCGGAACTTCCGGCGGTCTGGCTGCGGGACTTAACCATCACGTCGTCTTCGCGGGTGCGGACTGCACGGACAATGTGTTCTGTGTAGTTGATCGTGGCACCCGGGAACCACTCCGCCCCCGGCATGGTCCGGTTACCCAGGACTGCCTCGTAGGGTATGTGGGAGATGATCTCGAAGTGGTCCCAGATCTCTGCCCAGAACTCTTCGAGGTTGTCCACGGACCACTGCCACGCGTCCTCGTAACCGGCGAAGGTCCGGCCGGTCTTCTTCTCGACGTCGGCCAGGAAGCGGCCCATCCGGGAACCGGACCATTCCTCACGCTTGGGGGCGGCTCGCAGCAGGGTGCCGGTTTCAACTGAACGCATGCGTTTTTCCTTCTATGTCTTGACGGGGAGAGTATGGGTTCCGCTTACGCGGCAGGTGTGGTGGGAGCCAGGACGGTGTCCGCCAGGGCCGGCGGCTGTGTGCGCTTGAGTGATATGCCGAGCGAAACGATGCACAGGGCGGAGGCCGCCAGCGGGATGGCGAAGAGGAAGAAGATCCGCTCCGGCTGCCAGCCACCGGAGATCAGGTAGCCGACCAGGATGGGGGCCACGATGGAAACCAGGCGTCCCAGGCCGATCATCCAGCCGATACCGGTGGCCCGTGCCCTCGCTGTGTAGATGTCAGGTGCCACTGCATAGAAGCCGGCGATCCCGGCGGTGGTGAGGATCCCGAGGAACAGTGCGACGACGAGGGCGACGTTGACCTGGGAGAAAACCACGCCGAAGAGCAGGTAGGTGACGGCGGCCAGGCCAAGTGCCCAGACGAGCAGGGGGCGGCTGCGGTACTTGATGGCGAGTGCACTGAAGATGAAGCAGCCGAGGATGCCGCCCGCGTTGGCGATCACACCGATGGTCACCCCGAGGGAATCATTGCCGGAGGCTGCCGCAACGATCTTCGGAGTCCAGGTGTTCGCGAAGTAGTAGGCCGCGACGAGGCAGGCGTAGCCGATCCACAAAGCCAGCGTCCGAAAGCGGGTGGGCCGGCTCAGGATCTCGCCCACCGCGCTCTGTTGGCGGACGGCAGCGGGAAGGGCCGGCAGTATGGCCAAAGCCGGCCGGCCGATCTTCGCGAGGATTCCGTTGACCTTGGGCAGGGCACCCGCCGGGCGACGGGTCAGCAAGTAGTCGAGGGACTCCGGGAGGAAGCGCCAGGAAATCGCAAGCATCAGGACCGTCAGTGCCGCCCCCACGATGAACACTGAATGCCAGCCGTAGACCGGAATCAACGGGGCAGCAACCAATCCGCCTACAGTGGCGCCGATCGGATACCCGGCGGCGTAGATGCCGATGATGGTGCCGCGGCGCTTGTCCGAGGAGTATTCCGACACCAGGACGTTCAGGTTGGCCATCATGCCGCCCACACCGAGTCCGGTGATGACCCGGAAAGCCATCAGCTGCATGGCATCACCGGCAAAGACGGAGAGCACCATGCCAATGCTGATTATGACCAGCGAAATCAGGGCCAGCTTCCGGCGGCCGATCTTGTCCGCGAGCGGAGTCAGGAAGATCGAGCCCGCGGCCATCCCAAACAGACTGGCGCTGAGCAGGAAACCGAGGGTGACCGGGTCCAGCCCCCAGGCCCGGGAGAGGCTGGGCGCTGCATAGGCCATCACGGCCACGTCGAATCCGTCAATGAGGATCAGTGTCAGAGCGATCACTACGGCCATTACCTGGAATCGTGTCATCGGTGACTGGCGGATCTGGGTCAAGACGTCCATGTCTTCTTTCTTGCTGCCTAAATATGTGGGGGAGGTATGCAGTGAGCCTAGTCACACCCGCTGGACACGTCCACAAAAATGTTGGAGATTCCTCCTAGCGAAATCGATCGCTGGCCTAGCCATGGCCCGAAGTTGCAGCGCCTTGGCTGCCGGGCGCTGGGGATCTCTGGGCTAGTCAGGCACTAGTGAACCGTGTCACCATTCTGCTATGCAAAATATTGAAAGCCCTTCGAAGCTCGAGTCCGTTGACCGGGCGCTCCAGCTGCTGATCATCCTGCGCGGCGGGGAATCGATCAGCGTCAAAGCCGCCGGGGAGCGCCTAGGCGTGGCACCGTCCACGGCCCACCGCCTGCTTGGCGCACTGGTCGCCAGGGACTTTGCCATCCAGGACCGGGAGCGGCGATACCGCGCAGGACCACAGCTGACTCCCCATGGCGAGGCCAATTTCTCAGTGAACCAGCTGCGACAGGTAGGCCGTCCGGCCCTCCAGAAGCTCTACGGCGACATCAACGACACCGTCCAGCTAATGATCCTGATGGGCCCCCACATCCGCTTCATTGACGGTATCGAGTCCGAGGCGGCACTCCACGTCAAAGCCAGGATGGGCGATCTCATGCCGGCCTACTGCTCAGCCGGGGGCAAGGCGATCCTCGCCGAACTCGGCAACATTGAGCTGGAAAAGATCTACCGCGGCGGCCTCACGCCGTGGCCCACCGCCCGGATCCACGCCCTACCTGCACTCAAGCGGCAGCTCGCGACAGTCCGTAAGGCAGGCTATGCAACGAATTTCGAGGAAACGGAGCAGGGAGTCAGCGGCCTTGGCGTATGCATCAGGGACCCCGCCGGAAAGCCCATCGCCGCCTACACAACAGCCATCCCCACCGCACGGTTCCAGAAGTCGATGGTTGCAGACCACGTCAAGGCGCTCCACGAGGCCGCATCGATGACAGAGAAGGGCCTGGTGGCAGGATTGGGTCTGCGCGGCTAGATTGCGCACAGCGGAATCTCTTCAGATTCCGTTGCGCACACCGGGATGCCTTCCTACGCTGTCAATAGGTGGCACACGCCACATTCCCGACCTGATCAACGAGGACAGGCGTGAGAGAAGGAAATTCCGCACATGGACATTGACCTCGAGGAACTCGCGGCGATTATCGAACAGCTCGATAAAACCGAGTTCACAGATTTCTTGTATGAGAAAGGCGAGCTGCGGCTCCACGTCCGCAGGGGCGGCTATATTCCGGACGGCGTTGTCCAAGCCCAGACAGGCGCAGCAGCAGCCCCGGCTGTAGCCACGGCGCCATCGGCACCGGCCCAGCCAGCGCCAGCCACGGCACAACCCGCGGCGTCCGCTCCCGTCGTCGTAAATTCACCCGCGTCAAACGGGCGCTCCCCCGCCATGAGCCCCGACGCACTTCCGGCCGGACACATCCTGGTCACGGCGCCGATGCTCGGAACGTACTACGGTGCACCCAAGCCCGGGGAATCCGCCTTTGTCCAGGTGGGCGATTCGGTGTCCGCCGATGCCGTGCTGTGCATTGTCGAAGTCATGAAGCTCATGAATTCGGTGACCGCCGGTGCCGCCGGCGAAGTGGCCGCCGTCTTCGTTAAGGACGGGGATCTGGTGGAGTACGAGCAGCCGCTGTTCGCCATCCGGGCCGCCGCATGAAGCACCGCATCTTCGTGGCAAACCGCGGCGAAATCGCTGTCCGCATCATTGACGCCTGCGATCGGCTTGGCTACGACACCGTTCTCGGCGTCTCCACGGCGGACAAGGACACCCTGGGCGCCAAGCGGGCCAGCCGCGTCGTGACCATCGGCGGCCCCCGGCCTGCCGACAGCTACCTGAACATGAACGCCGTGGTCCAGGCTGCCCTGTCCACCGGGTGCACCGCGATCCACCCTGGCTATGGATTCCTCTCCGAACGTCCGGCCTTTGCCGAACTGTGCGCCGAGAACGGCCTGACCTTTGTGGGCCCCTCGCCCGAGGCGCTGCGCGCACTGGGTGACAAGCTGACGGCCCGGCGGCTGGCCGAATCCGTGGACGTCCCCGTCTCCGCCGGAGGCACCGCGCAAACGGCTGAGGAAGTGCGGGAACTGGCCGAACGCATCGGCTACCCGGTGCTCATCAAGGCGGCCCACGGCGGCGGCGGCCGCGGCATGAAACTCGTCGAAAGCTCTGCGGAACTTGCCGAGGCCTGGCAGCTCGCATCCTCCGAGGCGGAAGCATCCTTCGGCGACGGCACCGTGTTCCTGGAACGGTTCGTGCAGGACGCCAAGCACGTGGAGGTCCAGATCCTCGGGGACCGCCACGGCCACCGCGTCCACCTCGGCGAGCGGGAATGTTCGGTGCAGTACCGCTACCAGAAGGTCGTGGAGGAGGCACCCTGCACCGCTCTCCCGGAGCCCACCCGCGCGCTCCTGTACCAAAGTGCCCTCCGGATCGCCGAGGCCCTGGATTATGTTGGCCTGGGAACCGTGGAGTTCCTCTACGACGTGCAGCGTGACTCGCTGGCCTTCCTCGAGGTGAATCCTCGCGTGCAGGTGGAGCATCCTGTCACCGAGGCGATCACCGGCATCGACCTGGTCCGTGAACAGCTGCTTGCGGCGCTCGGCGAACCGCTCTCCTTCACCCAGGCAGACATCAGCCTGACCGGAAATGCCATCGAATGCCGCATCACCGCCCAGGACCCGGAGAACGATCTGCGGCCCTCGCCGGGAACCGTCACCCGCTGGCGCCCTTCTGCCGCCGGCGGACTCCGGCTCGATACGCACATCTATGAGGGCTACCGCTTCCCGCCGTTCTACGACGCGCTGATGGCCAAGCAGATTGCCTGGGCACCGGACCGTGCCGCCGCCATCGAACGGATGGAACAGGCCCTGGCCGCCTTCGAGATCGAAGGCGTCACCACCTCACTGCCGCTGCTGTCCAGAATTCTGGCCCACCCAGTCTTCCAGCACAACACGGTCACCACCCACTGGCTGAACGAACTGATGACGGAAAAGGTGAACTCATGACCGACGTCAAACTTGTCGACGTCTCCCTGCGGGACGGCAACCAAAGCATCTGGGGTGCCACCGGAGTCACCACCCGTATGGTCCAGGGTGTCGCTCCGCTGCTGGACCAGGTGGGATACCACGCCATCGAGCTGGTCTCCAGCACTCTCATGGCCACCGCCGTGAGGTACCACCAGGAGGATCCGTGGGAACGGCTGCGGGCCGCCCGCGACCTGATGCCCAACACGCAGCTCGGCTTCCTCACCACAGGCAAACGGTTCATCTCGTTCCACCGCACCCCGGACGCCGTCTTCGAACTTGCCTTCCGGCTGCTGGTCCGCAATGGCGTCAAGCGGCTCTGGGTGATCGATCCCATGCATGACATGGACGGTGCCAAGCGCACCGCCGAGATGGCCAAGCGGGTCGGTTTCGAAGAGGTCATCGGCGGGATCTGCTACACCACCAGCCCCGTCCACACCGACGAATACTTCGCCACCAAGGCCAAGGAACTCGACGACTGCGACGCGATCGACAGCGTCTACCTGAAGGACCCGGCCGGGCTGCTGACGCCGGACCGGGTGAAGAGCCTGGTGCCGCTGCTGCGGTCCAGCCTCAACACCACCCCGCTGAACGAGATCCACTCGCACAGCACCACGGGCCTGTCCCCCATCACCGTCCTGGATGCAGCAGACCTGGGCATCGAAACCATCCACTGCGCCCTGCCCCCACTGGCCAACGGAAGTTCACACCCGGAAGCCCAGCGGCTGGTCCATAACCTCAGGGCCCGCGGCCACAACGTCAACGTGGACCTGGACGCCATGGCCAAAGCGTCCGCCTACCTGCAGCGCCAGGGGCGGATCAAGAACCTTCCCGCGGGCAGCCCCAACGAATACGACGAGGCCTATTACCGGCACACCATTCCCGGCGGGGTGCAGTCCACCACCCGCCGGCAGCTCGGCGAAATCCGGCGTGCGGACCTGTTTGACCAGGTGATCGAGGAATCCGTCCAGGTCCGCGAGGACCTCGGCTGGCCGATCGTGATGACGCCGTTTGCGCAGTACATCGTCACGCAGGCCACCCTCAACGTCATCACCGGAGAGCGGTACAAGCAGATCTCGGATGAGGTCATCGACCTGCTCCGCGGCGACTTCGGCCCGCTGCCCGGGGCCGTGAACCCCGAACTGATGGACCGGGCCATGGCCACCAAGCGCGGACAACAGCCGGTCAACGACGGCGGCGACGTCACCATCGCGGATTTGCGGCGGCGATTCGGGACCACTATCAGCGACGAGGAACTCCTCTTGCGGGCTGTGATGCCTGCCGAGCAGGTGGACACCATGTACGCCGCGAAGAAGAATTCGGCCACGTCAACGCTGCAGCGGCTGCTGGCAGCCGTGAATGACCGGCCCTCCACCTCGGTGTCCGTCAGCGACGGCACCACGAAATTTTCCATTCAACGCCGAGCCTCCAACGAAGTTGGTAACGCAGTCGACGGCACCGCACAGGGGGCTACAGCATGAACGATCTGATACAGAATTCCCGCGGCTGGGTACTGGATGTCGACGGTTGCCTGATGCGCACAAAGCGCGCCGGCGGTGCCGGCGGGGAAGCCATGCCGGGCGCCGCGGAACTGGTGGCGGCGCTCTACGCTGCCGGACACGCCGTCGTCGTCTGCACCAACGCCTCGGAGAAGACCCCGGCCGAATACGCCGCCCACCTCCGCTCGCAGGGAATCGGAATCCGCGACGAGGACTTCGCCACCGCCGGCAGCGCAGCCGCCGAGTACATTGCACACCGGCATCCTGGGGCCCGGGTGCTGGCGCTCGGAGCGGAGGGTCTGAGCGCCCCTTTGCGCAGCCTGGGCGTGAACCTGGCCGATCCCGCGCAACCGGAACTGGCCGACGTCGTGGTCGTCGGGGCCGCAAACGGTTACAGCACTGAACAGATCAACGCGGCCAGCCTGGCCGTCGATGCCGGCGCCCCGCTCTACACCACAGTGGACGTTCCTTGGTTCCATGGCGGCCTCGGCAAGTCCGTGTGCGTCTCGGCAGCCATCGCCAACGCCATCGGCTGGGCTGCCGGCGCCATACCTCAGGTCGTCGGAAAACCCTCTGGCGCCCTGGGCGAAACCCTGCTGCGCCGGCTGGGCCTTCCCGCCGCAGAGGTCACCGTGGTGGGCGACGCCACCGTCGAAATCGACCTTGCCCGGTCCATGGGCGCCAACAGCGCCGTGGTCCTCTCCGGCGCAACCTCTCCCGAACTGCTTGCCACGCTCGAAGGCGCCGCCAGGCCGGACCTCGCCCTGGCAGACGTCGCCGAACTGCTTGAATTCCTCACCCCCTCCCTTTCACTGTCGCAAGGAGCCACATCATGACCGAAACCACCCCGGGCAGCGCAGCACGCTTCCCGTTCTTCAACGAATCCACCACCCCCGCCGGCGGTGAGGGCTGGGAGTCGATGTACCCCTACTACCTCGTCCCCTCGGAGGAAACCACTGAGCACGAGAATGCCCAGTTCTGGTTCGCCGACACCATGCACTGGTCCCGCGGCTGCCACCCGTTCGACAGCATCGGCGCCGAGGCCGTGTACCTGGGCGTGGGAACGTTCAGCACCCGCATCTTCGCCCTGCCGGTGTCACTGGGCCTGGACGTCCGCGTGGTCAACGGCTACGTCTACATCTCGCCGCTGGGCGTTGAGGATCCCGCGCGAATCCAGGAGCGCGTGGCCATCTTCCAGGAACGGGCCGGCTACTACTACGCCAACTGGGACGAGCTCTACGGCAAGTGGAAGACCAAGATGGAAGGCGCCATCGATTCCCTGCGCACCATCGAATTCCCCCGGCTGAGCGAATACGACCCCGCCGAGGTTGTCACCGAAGCACGCGGCCGGTCCTCGGCCATGGCCGTCATCGAGAACTACCACCGGCTGATCGATGAATTCTTCTCCATCTGGCAGTACCATTTCGAATTCCTGAACCTGGGCTACGGCGGCTACATCACCTTCTTCCAGTTCTGCAAGCAGGCGTTCCCGCTGATCAGCGAGCAGTCCATTTCCCGCATGGTGGCCGGCGTCGATGTCCTCGCCTTCCGCCCGGACGACGAACTGCGCAAGCTGGCCGCGCTCTCCCACGAACTCGACCTGAACAGCATCATCACCGGCAACAGCGGCCACGAAGCCATCCTGGCTGCCCTGGCCGAAACCACCAACGGCCGGACCTGGCTGGCCGCGTTCGAAGAGGCCAAGGACCCCTGGTTCAACTACTTCGCCGAGTACGGCTTCACCCATGACCAGGAAACCTGGGCCAGCGACCTCTCCATCCCCCTGCAGGGAATCTCCCGCTACGCGGTCAAGATTGCCAACGGCGAGGACATCTCCCGGCCCATCGAGCGGCTCCGCGACGAACGGGACGAGATCGTGGACGAATACCGCGCCCTCCTCACCGGCGATGAGGCACGCCAGTTCGACGAACTGCTCGGCCTCGCCCGGAAGGTCTTCCCCTACATCGAAGAACACAACATCTACGTCGAGCACTGGTCCCACAAGGTCTTCTGGGAAAAAGCGTGGGACCTCGCCCGTTTCCTGGTCGATGCCGGCTTCCTCGACACTGCCGAGGACATGTTCTACCTGAACCGCTTCGAGCTGGACACCGCACTCTTCGATGTCGTGGACTCCTGGGCGATCGGTGTCCCTGCCCGCGGCAAGAAGCGCTGGCAGGCCGAAATCGCCCGCCGCCGCCCGATTGTTGCGGCGCTCCAGGCCGCCAGCGCCCCGCCCGCCTACGGCATCCCGCCGCAGCAGGTCACGGACCCGTTCGCCGTAATGAACTACGGCGTGACCACCGAACGCGTGCAGGACTGGCTCGGCGCCTCCGACGGCGCCACGGACAAGCTCAACGGCATCCCGGGCTCCCTCGGCATCGTGGAAGGCCCCGTCCGGGTGCTGCGTTCCGAAAAGGACCTGCCGCTCCTGCAGCCGGGCGAAATCCTGGTGGCTCCGATCACCGCCCCGTCCTGGGCTGCGGCCTTCGCCGTCGCCACCGGTGTCATCACCGACATCGGCGGCATGATGTGCCACGCCGCCATCGTCTGCCGCGAATACGGCATCCCGGCCGTGGTGGGCACCGGCTTCGCCACCGCCCGCCTCACCACCGGCCAAAGGGTCCGGATCGACGGGAAGGCGGGGACCGTCGTCGTGCTTGAACCCGCCCCCGAAACCACCCACGCCACTGACACCGCAGCAGCGGTCAGCTAGGAGTTTGACCGTGTACATCCGAGAATTCAACGACCCCGGCTGCCAGGACGTCCGGGAAGTGGGCGGCAAGGCCGCCGGCCTGGCCCAGATGACCGCCGAAGGGCTGCCCGTGGCACCCGGCTTCGCGGTGACCGCCGCGGCCTACCGCGCCTACCTCGAGGCGGATGGCTTGAAAGAGTTCACCCGCAGCGTGCTGGAGGGGCTGGGCACCGGCCGCAACCAGGCAGCGTTCGACGACGCCGGGCACCGTATCAGCGAACGCTTCACCGAGGTGCCGATCCCGGCCGAGGTGGCGGACGCAGTGCGTGCAGCCTACGCGAAGCTGTGCACCGAAACCGGTGTGGAGAACATCGCGGTAGCCGTGCGCTCCAGCGCCACCGCTGAAGATTCCGTGGGCGCCAGCTTCGCCGGCGAGTTCGAAACCTGGGTAGACATCGTGGGGGCGGACGAGGTCCTGAAGTACGTGCATGAGTGCTACGTCAGCGTCTTTGCCGGCCGTGTCCTGTCCTACCTCGCCGAGAAGGACATTGACCCGCACGCCATCGAAATGGCCGTGGTGATCCAGAAGACGGTGCGCGCCCGGGCGGCAGGCGTGATGTTCACCATCAGCCCCACCAGCGGTGACCGGTCCAAGATTGTGCTCGAAGCCAGCTGGGGCCTGGGCCTCTCAGTGGTGGGCGGTGAAGTGACACCGGACCGCTTTGTGGTGGACAAGGTGGGCCTCGGCATCGCCGACAGGACCCTGGGCAACAAGATCATCGAATACCGCCGCGGTGACGCGCCGGTGGACGTTCCTGCCGAACGCCGGGATGTACTGTGCCTGCACGACGACGAGGTAGTGGCCCTGGCTACGCTCGGCAAGAAACTGGAGCGCATCCACCAGGCACCCCAGGACATCGAGTTCGCGGTGGACGAAGAACTGCCCGAGGGCAGCAACCTGATCCTGCTCCAGTGCCGACCCGAAACAGTCTGGTCCAACGCCAACCGCAAGCCGGCGTTCGACGCATCGGCGGGCATGATGTCCTGGATTACCGGAAGCATCTCCGGCGCAGCCACTCCCCCTGCCCACGCGCACGACGCCTCACACCAGCACTGAGCCTGACGGTACGGGCTTCGGTTTCAAATGCCAGGAGCTGGCCGCGCAGCAGCGCGGCCAGCTCCTGCCGGGCCGACAAATGCTGGAATCTGGTCGAAGGACGCCCTGCTCTCTTTATACTGTGGGCAGGTTGATGGAAGGTCTGTTACCGGCCTTCATTTCCGAGGAGCTCGGCCGACTATGAATGCAAACCCGACGCCCAGCTCGCATGTTTCCATCATCCGGGGGGTAAGGGCGGTCGGCGTGCCTCTGAAGCCCATCGTCTTTGCCGTGGTTCCTCAGATTTGTGCCTAGTATCGCTAGAAGGAAGTCTTCACCGTGCGACGAGTGAAGACCAGATGGAGAACTCCGCTTGGAGAAGGGGTCGCTTCGATGTCAAAGCGTTGTTCGAGTCCTTCGAGTCCATCCCAGAGCCGTTCGCCCCGGCCCAGGACGATCGGCACGAGGACGATGTGCATGTGGTCGATCAGATCGGCCTTGAGGAACTGTCGAATCGTGCTGACGCCGCCGATCCGGACGTCGAGGTCGCCGGCCAGGGCGCGGGCCTGCTTGAGCGCGGAGACGGGGTCGGCGTCAACGAAATGGAAGGTTGTTCCACCTTCCATCTCGAGTACCGGCCGAGGATGGTGTGTCAGAACAACGACAGGGGTGTGGAAGACAGGGTTATCGCCCCACCAGCCCTTCCATTCCTCGTCCTCCCAGGGACCGCGTTGAGGGCCGAACTTGTTGCGCCCCATGATCTCCACGCCGATCCCGGGCCCCCATGTGCTGGCGAATGCCTCGTCGACGCCGAAGGATCCCTCCGACTCCCCGTGGATGCCCATCTCACGGAAGGTGCGCGTCTCGAAAGCCCACTCCACCAGCCGTGAGCCTGCGTGACCGAACGGAGCGTCGAGTTGCTGGCCCTCGCCAGTGCCGAAGCCGTCGAGGGAGACTGAGAAGTTATGCACGCGGACGAGGGACATGTCATCTCCTGAAGTGCTTGTCGTTTGCGGACACTTTATGGTGATCGAACCCAACGACTCAAGAGGTGCCCGTCTTCACGGCGTATGCGGTGGCTTGGGCCCGCACCTGGCGGATGTAGGGATCGGACTGGTTGTAGGAATAGATGGCGTCGGTCCACCCTTGCGCGGTTGAGAGGTCACGGCCGTGAGCGCACAGATAGGTCGCTGCGCTGAGGGCGGCGTCGTCGATATTGAACGGGTCCGCTGTTCCGTCCCCGTTCCCGTCCCGCCTTGCAAGCTGCCAGGTGGAGGGAATGAACTGCATGGGTCCGACGGCGTGGTCCCAGCGGGCGTCGCCGTCCAGGACGCCCGCGTCCGTGTCGGCGATGGCGGCGAATCCGTTGCCATCGAGGCTCGGGCCCACAATGGGGCCGCTCGCCTGCCCTGCGGTGTTAAGGCTGCCACCGCCGTAAGTTCCGTGCGCTGATTCGACGAAGCCGACAGCTGCCACGGTGTTCCAGCCGATCCCGCACATCGGAGCGGAATCGTTGGCCGTGGCTGCCGCAGCAACGTAGGCCCGGAGCGCGCGGGCAGGGATCCCGGTCTGCCCGGCAGCCCGGATGAGCCACTGGGCATCCGGGCTCGGGGTTATGTTCACGGCGGTGATGATGCCGGTGGACAACACTTCAAGTTTCGCCCCCGCTCGCGGAGGTGCAGAAAGGGCCCCGCGCGCGTCTGCGCCGGGCTGCCGAGTTACCCAGAACGAGAATGCGGTGATGACGCAAACCGCGAACAGGCTGAAAACCATAAGGCGTTTTAGACGGAGCACGGACTAATCAAACCATCCAAGCGCCGCGACCGGTCCCGACCAGAACCAGCGTCTCGGCCAACGTTCAACAGCATCCGGCCAATCCTTCAGATCGGGGCTGAACACCATACCGATCAGCAGGTCGCCAACGCCGGTTATGCACCTGGGGTCAATTCGGGGTTATCCACGGCAGGATTTAGGAGCCATTAGCGTAGCTCGCCCGCAGCCCTAGCGGTGGAAGGGCCCACAGCCTGCAGGCGGGACCGGAGAACTTGCGCGGGTCTGAATCCTGTTCTGCCGTTGCCTTATCGTAAGGGCACCGGTCATTTCGACCTGCCGAAAATCCACCTCGGAGGTGCATGATGGGAATCATCTCGTCTGGTTTCATGGAAGACGGCGAACTGGCCATCGAGCGATACCACGGGGCCAATACAAGACCGAAAGCTTTCCCGTGTTGACTGCGGCCCTGCACCTTATCCCGCCGGCCGACTGCGAATTCGTCATTGCGACCGAGACGGTTCAGCGCCGTCCCTGGTCCATGGATGAGTTCATGGTGCTGCCGCAGGTTGAGATCCGGACAGATATTCACTCGATACGACCAGCTGGCCCAAGCAGGGCACCTCGTGGCCGCTTTCGCTAATCATCATGCCCCCATACGCTCGGGGACCCTAGTTGGTGCCGAGCCGTGCCCGGCGAACGGGAACGAGCGTGTGGGGAGACTCAACGGCGGCCAGGAAATTGAGGATGAGACCGGTGAGGACATCCGGTTGTTCCAATGGAAGCGCGTGAGAGGCCCCAGGGACCACGGCCAGCTGGCCTTCAGGCAAGGCCTCGTACAGCGAGACCGTATGTGTCAGCGCGACCAAATCATCGTCCCCGACGACGACGAGCACAGGCCGGGCAATTTGCGCGATGTCGGCCGTCGTGAGCGTCGGCTCCGCACCGAACATTCTGAAACTCTTGCTGAAGGCCACTTCCAAGTGCTCGGGACCGTCAGGTGAGCGTTCGATGTAGGCCTTGCCCAGTGCCTGCACAAGCGAAGATTCAGGGTCTATCTCAACGGTCATGAAGCCGTCGAAGTGGTAGTTCGCCCCAATGACAACAAGCCTGCGTACGAGATCTGGTCGCTGAAGCGCAACGAGCAGCGCAACTATCCCGCCGTCACTCCACCCCACGAGATGGGCCGGTCCGCCAACTACCTGTTCGAGCACCCGAACGGTCTCGTCCGCCATGTCCGCATAGTGGAAATCTGCATCGGTGTCCGCGGTGTAGCCGTGGCCACGGCGATCGAACGCGACGACTCGGTAGCGCTCCGCGAGACCTGCCCCAATGCTGTTGAGCAGCTCATCACTGTTGCTCAGGCCGCCGTGCAATAGCAGGAGAGGTGTGCCGGGACCGCCCCGATCATCGACCCACGTTGGGTGCCCGTCAATTTCCACGTACCTGGGCATGGTCCGCTCCGTCCTGGCCGGTCCCCCGGCCCCCTAGAAGGGCCTGACATCACGTTCCGCATGCCGCCGTGTGAATTTGGGCGGCTAATGAGCGGTTGATCTTCGACGGCGTTCCCGTCCCTGCGGTCATTTTCCTCTCGCGCCCTCGACGCCACAAGGGTTCGCGGAGACTTGGCTGATGGGGTCGTGCAGCCTTTCCACCCCAACGCCGTGGCAGTCCACGCCCGCTCTGGACATCCTGCTGCAGCTTCGCGTGAGCGTCCTGCTGTGCGGCGGCAAATCGATCCTCTGCAGCCTTGGCGCGGGCCGCAAGCTTGCGCAGGTCATCGGAGAGATCCCTCCGTCTTCTTCAACAGTTCACGTCGAGCTCGCGGACGTTTAGGGCCTAAAGTCCTTTGACCGTGCGTGCACGCCGAGGCCAGCCTCAGTCTCCCGCGAGCCTAACTGTGAGCGACAGTCGCGACACCTTGCGTGCTTCTTTCCGCTACTGACTGCGAGGGGTCACGCCATGCGCCCATTGTCGGCTTGGTCCCTCGCCCGCGGTAGCCGGAGTTACGACCAACGGCCGCGCGCGCCGCGCAGCACGTCCCGCAGAGTCGAGGGGGTCCGGAGCGGACGCGCCGCCGGTGAGAGCCGGTTCTCTGCCCGGGGAAGGCGGACCCGCAGCGCGCCAGGCCGGATGGTGAACCGCAGTGGGGCCGCCATGCGGAGCGCCTCCCCGTCGATGCCTACGTCGATCGGCCCACCGGAGTCCACCTCAAACGTCGAGGGCTCCCAGACGACGGAGCCGGGAAACCTCTCCGAATGACCGCGCGCCGCGATCAGCTGACGCTGTGCTTCTGCTGGATCGTCAGGGAGCTTGAGGGCGATCACCCCGAGGTGGCCCCCGTCGAGTCGCGGCCGGTTGACGATGGTGGCGGGCGTGCGGCCGTACGGGTTGTTCGAGACCTGGACGACGTGCGCGGCGGTGTACCGCTCCCCCGCCGGTCCGGTGAAACGCAAGTCAAATGGTCGGCTGCCGGGCCTCAACATGCTCGGCAGCATGCTCAATGTGGTGTCCACCTTGGCCTCTCGGTACTCGGGCGAACGGACGATCTCCGCGTACAGTCCGAGCGAGACGTTGTTGACGAACACCCTGCCGTTGACCTGCCCGAGGTCGATGACATGTTCCACCGCCGCTCCGAACGCGTCGAGCGCCCCCAGAACATTGCCGCGGTCCAGGCCGAGGTCCATGGCCAGGTGGTTGCGGGTGCCGGCGGGAACGACGACCATGGGCACACCGTGCCGGGCGGCCACGTCCGCGACCAGCCCCAGCGAGCCGTCCCCGCCAGCCATGCCGAGCACATCGGCGCCGCGAGCGACCGCGGCTTCGGCCAGCCCGGCGAGGTCCTGCCCCTGTTCGAGGATGAGCACCTCAATGCCGCGGGCACGGCATTCCTCGGCCAAGCCAAAGCGCACGGCCTTACCGCCGCCGCTCCGGGGGTTCACGATCAGGGCGGCATGGCGCGCCGCCGAAACGGCGCGGCCCGAAGGTTCCGACCGCCGCAGGACGCGGATACCTCGGATGGCGGCGATGCCCGCCAGGGCGAGCATCATCCCGGCGACGAACACCCGGACCCAACTGGTGTCGGATCTGGTCGAAGGAGTAACCTCGACCCGCCGCGAGGGCACACCGCGAGCCGCCAGGGGCCTTTGAACGATCTGCGCGGCACCCTCCGGGCCATAGGCGGCGGTCATTCCTGACCGATCACACGTCGATGCAACTCCGTCGTGAGCTTGTGGATCTCGCGGGTGAGCTCGGTGTTGGTCTTCAGTTCGGTTTCCTGCTCGAGGAAGTCGTGATCAGCCTTCTCCTGCTGGAAGGCGGATGCCCGGTTCGGCCACGGACTTTCCTCGACGAAGAGCATCCAGCCGGCGAAGACGACCACATGGACGTAAACGAAAGGCATCGATCCGGCAAAGCCCGTGATTAGATCGGCGATCCTCAGTTGCGGGTGCTGGGCGCGCTTCTCCCGGAACCTGGTCACG
The DNA here is from genome assembly GCF_031456935.1 of Arthrobacter ginsengisoli. Classification (NCBI taxonomy): domain Bacteria; kingdom Bacillati; phylum Actinomycetota; class Actinomycetes; order Micrococcales; family Micrococcaceae; genus Arthrobacter; species Arthrobacter ginsengisoli. Next base: position 21,138 of record NZ_JAVDVQ010000028.1, read on the forward strand.
ACCGGGTGTTCGCGCAGGGGCGGCGGCGATTGGAGTCGGGGCATTCCTCTCCTTTAATGTTGCGGCGGACGAGCCACCCTATCGATCGGCGGCCGTTACTGCATTACGGCGTCGACGGCCGTGCCCGCGATGCTCCGCCGAGGGCTCGCCGGGGCAGCCTCCGGACGCTTCATATGACACCCTCGGTGCGGCCGAGAACGCTCAGCTCCCCCTAGAACTGCTCAAGCACCGTGGAGGGACTCGGGCTCTCACTTCCAGTCTTGACTGTCGGAACAGGAAGGACAGAGGCATAGGTCCCGGGGCGGTGCGAGGCACAATGCAGACATCACCGTTCGGGCGCGCTCCTACTGTTTGTCAAGAGGCATGAAGCCCGGGGCGAACCTCACGGCGTCCATGGCCATGCGTAATGCGATCCGTCCAGCATCGAAGGGCTTTGGGCCTGATCGAGTACCAACAAGCGTCCCCGGGTCGCACGATTCAGCGGGCCGTGTCTCCGTTCGTTGCCACCTCGTCGACTGCACCGCGCAGCCCTGCAGTCTGGAGCTCGGGGAGTGGACTGCGACATATTGCACGCGCTTCGCTGGCAGAAACGCCCAGCATCCGCAGGAGTGCCTCGGTCGCCTGGTCCGTCGCCTCGGCGTCGTCGCGGTCGGGTTCGGCTTGGATGAGCTGTCCGAGGAAGGTTGCCGCGCCGACGGCGCACGCCACGGCGACGTCGACGTCTGTCATTGTGAACCGGCCCGACTCGACGCCGGCCTGGATGTCACGCCGGACACGCGGCGCCAGCCCTTTTTGCGCGCCGAGGATGTCGAGGGCGCTGTGCAGGATCACCTTGCTGAGCTGAGGTTCACGGCGGTGGAAGCGACCGGTCAACCGGAAGCTGGTCGCAAACGCGACGGCGGGGTCGTCGACGTCGGTGGTTAGCTCGTCGAGGACCGCGCCGAGGAGGTCCATGACGTGCTCGACCGCGGCCTCGAATAGCTGGTCTTTCGACGCAAAGTGGTTATAGAAGGAGCCGATCCCAACGTCCGCGGCCTGAGTGATCTCCAGCACCGGCGTGTTGGTCTGTCCTTGGGCCAGGAAGGACTGTGCTGCCCGGACTAACGCGGCGCGGGTCTGCGCCTTCCGTCGATGCGTCCGGGTAGGTTCCGCGGACGAGGCTGGGGCTTGGGTCATCGCTGGCTCCTTGAAGTCATCCGGTCACAGGAATCCTACCATCGCAACGTCATGTCTGAATAAATCTTCAGATGTCTCTTGACTGACGATATCGTCATAACCGAAGATATATTCAGAAAGAGAGGCCACCATGAACGACCACCATGACCACACTGGGACCCACAGCGACCTGCACAGTGAGCAAGGGGCGCTGCGGGGCGAGCACCGCGGACGGGCGGCGAACCCGATCATCAAGGTGCAGGACATCGCCTGGCTTGAGTTCCAGAAACCAGACCTGCCCGCTGCCGAGACCTTCGCGCACGCCTTCGGCTTCGCCACGAGCCTGCGCACCCCTGACGAGCTGCACCTCCGGGGCACGGACACCGGAGCGCCGTGCGTGATCGTACGGCGCGGACCGCGATCGCAGTACCTGGGTGCCGCGTTCACTGCGGCAGAGGCCTCGGACGTCCTTCGCCTGGCTGACGCGACTGGCGCGACCTCAAGAAAGCTGCCGGAGACGATCGGTGGCATAGGGGTCGACCTCGTGGATCCGAGCGGCGCTGCGATTCGCGTCGTCGCAGACACGCACAAACTCCCTTCCCTGCCGGCCCAGAAGCCCCTGACGTTCAACGCCGGTCACGAGGTGGCGCGAGCCAACCGGACTCAGCGGCCACTGCGTCAACCGGCGACGGTCCAGCGCCTCGGTCACGTCGTGCTGCAGAGCACAAAGTACCGTGAAACGCTCGACTGGTACCTGCAGCACCTCGGCCTGATCGTCAGTGACTTCCTCTATTACCCGGGCCAGCGCGAGCGCGGTCCGACAATGAGCTTCATCCGCTGCGACCGGGGTCCGACACCAACCGACCATCACACCATGGCGATGACGCTGGGCCCGACGAATCGCTACGTGCACTCGGCGTACCAGGTCGCTGACCTCGATGCCCTGGCCGCCGGCGGTGAGTTTCTGCGCGACCTTGGGTACGACCGTTCGTGGGGGATCGGCCGCCACATCCAGGGCAGCCAGATCTTCGACTACTGGCGCGATCCCAACGGCTTCCTGGTCGAGCACTTCACCGATGGGGACATGTTCGACTGCACCCTCGAGCCCGGTTGGGCACAAATGTCCGCCTCCGGTCTCGCCCAGTGGGGCCCTCCGGCGAGCAAGGACTTCCTCGGGATCGCCCCTGGCCGAGAGTCGCTGCGTGAGCTGGCCTCGCTGGTCTCCGCGCTCCGCGACGACAACGAATTCGATTTCATGCGCCTGCGCGGCCTGATGAAAGTAGCCACCTCATGACCGTCTCCATCCTGCGTACCGCCGACGACTGGTGGGTCCACACGCCTACCGGCGCCGCCCGTATCGCCACCCCTGCGACCACCACGGGCGAGCTGCTCGCCGATCGAGCGGCCATTCACGCCGCGATCGGCGGCGGCGAAACTGTGCCGGTGGAAAACCTGGACCTTATCTCGCCGATCACAGTGCCTTGCCGCGTGATGGCCCAGATGACGAACTTCGCCTCGCACGTGAGGGACGCCGGCCTGGATCCTAAGAAAATCCCACTGACCTTCTTCCGCAAGTCCTCGGGCTCGATCAGCGGGCCCCATGACGATGTCGTCCGGCCCGCGCACGTGCGGTTCCTCGACTACGAGGCTGAGATCGGCCTCGTGGTGGGCCAGGAGACCCCGGTCGGCTCTGTCATCACCGGTGAGACGATCGCGGACTACATCGCTGGGCTCGTGATCACCAACGACATCTCGGCCCGCGACCTGCAACTCCCGAAGACCCAGTTCTACGAGTCCAAGTCCTACCCGGGCTTCACCCCCACCGGACCGACGCTCGTGCTCTTCGACGACGAGGACTGGAACCGCTTTGGTGAGCTGCGGTTGCGGCTGTGGGTAAACGGCGAAATCCGTCAGGACATGACGGTGGCCGACATGATCTACCTCCCCGTCGAGGCGTTGCAGGAACTCACCCGCTTTCAACACCTCTCCCCGGGCGACCTGGTTCTGACAGGCACCCCTGCCGGCACCGCACTGAGCGCACCACCGAAGCCAGTCGAGATGATTGGCAATTTGCTACCAACGGCCACTAAGTGGCGCCTGTTCTTCAAGGCCCAAAGCCGCAATCCGAAGTACCTCAAGAGCGGCGACGTCATCGAGATCGCCATCAGCACCGACGACGGGAAGGTCGACCTGGGGCGCCAGCGCACGACGGTGAGGGATGCCCGGTGAACGGCACGCCTCTCTGGCCCTGGTATTCGCGCCCAGACGACGTCGTCGAGATCGAGAGGACCCCCCTCTCCGAACGCCGACTTCCGGCATCGACGTACGAGCTGCTATCCCGGGCCGCCGAGCTGTGGCCGGATCGGACGGCAGCGGCGATACTTCGGAACACTGAGCGCTGGCAGGAACCGGTTAAGCTGACGTTCGCTGAGCTTCTCGCCGACGTGAACCGGATAGCGAACCTGCTGGCAGAAATCGGGGTCGGCCGCCAGGACACCGTAGCCTTGCTCTCGCCCAACTGCCAGGAGCTCATTTCCGCGACCCTGGCCGCCCAGACTGCCGGGATCGCCGTCCCGATCAACCCCGGTTTGTCCGAGGATTACATCGCCGAGCTGCTCCAGCGCTCGGGCGCACGTGTGCTGGTGGCCGCCGGGCCCGATCTCGATCCCGTCGTCACCGAGGCCGCTTTCAGCCTGGCGAAGAAGGGCCTGGTGGACTGTGTGCTCCTCCTGTCACCGACCGGGCAGGCACCAGCCGGCCCGGCCTCGACCGTCGGATACGCAAGCGTGGACTACCTGGCACGCCGGGCAGCAGACGCGTCGTCTGAGCAGTTCCACGGTGATCAGCCCGGACCAGGCGATCTGGCGGCACTCTTCCACACCGGCGGCACGACCGGTGCGCCGAAGCTGGCAGCACACACCCATGCCAACGAGATCGCCGACTCTTGGATGCTCGCAGCCTACGACCTCCTCGACGAGGACGCGGTGTACTTCGCCGCCCTTCCGTTGTTCCACGTCAACGCGCTCGTGGTGACCGTCCTCGCTCCCCTTTTCAAGGGCCAGTCGGTCGTGTGGTCCGGACCGCTGGGCTATCGTGACCCTGCCCTCTACGGCGTCTTCTGGAAGCTCGTCGAGCACCACCGGATTACCGTGATGAGCGCCGTTCCTACCGTCTACGCCACACTCGCCGCGTCTCCCGTGAACGCCGACATCAGCAGCCTGCGTTACGCCATGGTCGGAGCCAGTCCCTTGCCCGCGGCCGTGCGTGTCGGCTTCGAGGCGGCCACCTGCGTCCCCCTCATCGAAGGGTACGGCCTGACGGAGGCGACGTGCGTCAGCGTACGGAGCTTCCCAGGCGTCACCAGGAGCTCGCTCGGCTGTCGACTGCCCTACCAGGAGATTAAGGCGGTGCATGTCGACGAGGCCGGACACTGGCAAAATGTCGGACCAGGCACTAGAGGCCTGCTGGTGATCAAGGGCCCGACGGTCTTCCCCGGTTACGTCGTCGGCAACGGCCCCGACGGCATCGTGCTCGACGGCCTCGGCAAACTGCGGGACGGCTGGCTCGACACCGGCGACCTCGGACAGGTCGATGAGGACGGCTTCGTCAAGCTCACCGGCCGCGCCAAGGACCTGATCATCCGAGGCGGCCACAACATCGACCCTGCAACCGTCGAAGACGCCCTCCTCACCCACCCGGACGTGACCGGCGCAGCGGCGGTCGGCCGACCCGACCGGCACGCGGGAGAGGTACCGGTCGCCTACGTCACTTTGGCCGCGGGTGCGGCCACCACGACCGAGGACCTGATCCGCTGGGCGTACGACAAGGTCGGGGAACGGACGTCCTCGCCGAAGTCCGTCACCGTCATCGACCAGCTTCCGGTCACTGCAGTCGGCAAACCATACAAGCTCGCGCTCCGGGCGGACGCCACCCGGGTAGCGCTGAGCGAGACCTTGCGGGAGATCGCCGCCGTGCACGCAGTGGAAGCCGATATAGAGGACGGCACCATAGTCGTCACCGTTAGTGCTGACGAGGAATCGCATGCGGCCGTCGAGCGTACCCTCGACGAGTACGGCGTCCGATGGCGGATCACGCATCGGCCCGCACGAAAGGCGGATCGATGATCATCGTCCTCACGACAGCGCTGGTTGGATGCTTCACCATGCTGGGCCTGGCAAAGGTGGTCGGCGCAGCGGGGATGCCCGCCCGCGCCGCACATGTGGGCTTCACCAGTGCCGCTTACAAGCGCATCGGCGCTCTGGAACTGCTTGCTGCCCTCGGCCTCCTGCTCGGACTGGTCGAGGCGTGGATTGGCCTCGCGGCAGCCGTCGGCCTCGTGCTTCTGATGGCGGGAGCCTGCGTCTCCCATCTCAGGAACGGCGACGGTCCACGTGAGATCGCCCCGGCGGTTGGCATGACGGCGGGACTCGTCAGCTATGTTGTTCTCGTTGCGGCGGCAATAGGATGAGCGCCCACAACGATGGCGCGGCGCAAGTGGTCGTGGTCGGCGCTGGCCCTTCCGGGCTGGCTGTCGCCACCCTGCTCGGCCAATACGGCGTCGAGTGCCTCGTCCTGGACCGCTGGGAGGGCGTCTACCCGCTACCACGGGCTGTACACCTCGACGACGAGGTCTATCGCATCCTCAACCGCCTAGGCGTGGCGACGCAATTCGCTGGGCTCAGCCGCCCTGCACGCGGGCTACGTCTTCTCACACCCGACCACCGAGTGCTCGCGGAGTTCCAGCGACCTGCCGATGGCGGCGCCCACGGCTATCCCCAGGCGAACATGTTTGACCAGCCGGACCTCGAGCAGCTCATGCGCAACAACCTCCGGAACATGCCATCGGTGACCCTGCGCGGCAATGTCGAGGTGCTCCGTGTGACCCAGAGCAACGCAGCAGCCCGGGTCGACTTCACGGACCGTGTCACGGGGGCACGCGAGTCGGTCCGTGCCAGCCACGTCCTCGGCTGCGACGGCGCCAACAGCGTGGTCAGGAAGGCCATCGGAGCGGAGATGGAGGATCTGGGCTTCGAACAGCGGTGGTTGGTTGTCGACATCGATACCTCGGCGCCGCTAAACCAGTGGGAAGGCATCCACCAGCTGTGCGACTCCCACCGCGCCGGTACTTACATGCGGGTCGGGGAGGTCCGCTACCGCTGGGAGTTCCGACTGCTGCCCGACGAGACTGCCGCCGACTTTGCGACGATGGATACCCTCCATCCGCTGATCCGGCCGTGGACCGGCGGCGTCCCGGTAGACGATCTGCGCGTGATCCGGGTCGCCGACTACACCTTCCGCGCCCAGGTCGCCAACAAGTGGCGCGACCGCCACCTTTTCCTCCTGGGCGACGCCGCTCACCTGAGTCCTCCCTTCATCGGGCAGGGCATGGGGGCGGGACTCCGGGATGCAATGAACCTGGCCTGGAAGCTCGCCGGTGTTCTTGCCGGCGACCTCCCCGCAACCGCGCTGGCCAGCTACCAGACCGAGCGCAAGCGGCACGCGAGAAGAACCATCACGATCGCAAAGCTGTTCGGCCTCACCATGACCGCAGGCGGTCGCGTCGGTACCGGCCTGCGGAGGTTCCTCGCACCGGGCCTGCACCTCGTGGAGGGCATCCCCGCACAGTCCGGGACAGCTAGACTCCGTTGCTCCCGGCTCCTGGCACTCGCCCGCACTTCCGCCGTCGGACGTCTTTGCCCCAACGCCCGCACCTCGGTCACCCCGGACGCCAACCGATTCGACGACATCGCCGGCAACGGATTCGCGCTGCTAGCTCTCGCGATCACTCCCGAGGAACGCCAACGGATCCTCGACAAGGGTGCGGCGCCCGTCGTCCCCGACGCCGGATCTGAACTCCACCAGTGGCTCGTCCGACATCGAGTGGCTTCTGCGGTTGTCCGCCCGGATCGCATCGTGATGACCACCTCCGACTCCGTCTCCGGGAGCCTCACCCGCCTGCCCTCGTTCCACTGGGCAACCGCCAACGCCGAGCAAACAGAGCTATGAAAGGTCACCTGCCCACCGCAATGACCTGCCCCGAATCTGATGCTGTGAACGAAGAGCATGGGGATTTGCCCTTTCCATCAAGCCGTCGGCCGGACCCGGACGCGCAGCAACGCTCAGAGGCGCTCAAGGAGCGCGTGTACGTCACCTTCACCGCGCTGGCCGTGACGATCGCTTTCGAACGCGATGCCGGGCACGCGACAGTGGCCGGCGCTGCACTCACGCTCCTACTCACCGTCCTGGGCACGCTACTGGCCGTCTTTGTTGCAGATGTGATCGCACATATGGTCCGGGACAGCTCGCTACCATCCCGGGCCGAACTCGCCCACCTCATGTACGTGAGCTTCGGGTCTTTAGGCGTCATCGTTGCGCCGATGGCGATCCTTGGGCTCAGCGCACTTGGCCTGATCGGCGTGGCGCCAGCGCTCCGGGTGATCGCGGTGACCCTCGTCGCCACCCTGGTGGTCGTCGCGCTCTTCGCTGTGCGGCGACTGCCCGTCAAGCCATGGCTCAAAATCCTTGTACTCGCCATCATGGCTGCGCTTGGACTCGCAGTGCTCGCCATCGAGCTCGCCATCCACTGAAAAGTTTCAGGTGGCGTTTGCACCGCCGGCTCCGCAATCACGTCCGTATTCAGCTCTCGGTTTTGAGCAACTGATAGAAGGTTTCGGGCGAGGCCGCTTTTCTGTTCACCGCTCCAACCCGCGTCCGAAGCTCGATGGCCCGAGCGAGTTGATGGTGTGCCCTCCGCATTTGCTGCCTGTTCGTGCATCGCTGATCAGCGCAGGCATCCTCTTCGCACTGCTCTCGGCTGGCATTGCCGGGCTACTGCTTCGGCCCCGGGCAAACGGCTGGCTGGACGGTATGTCCCGAAGTGTCATCTTCGCCGTGCCGGTAATCCTGGTCCCGACAGTCGTCGCGCGCACTTCCTGATACCGCAGCCCTGATTCGAGCCTGCCTCGCGCGGATGGCTGTCGCGGACTTCGAAACGCCATGCCGGTTGTCAGTTTCAGAAGTCGTCTGCACAAACCGTCGTTTTGTCTGAAGTCGAGTGCACCAACCGTCATTCTGTCTGAAGTCGCCTGCACGAACCGCCACGGACGTTCGGAACTTTTAGGCGTTCGGCTGGGTCTCGGCGGTCAGCGTCTCCGGCGTACGGGGGTCGACTTCGGCCGGGGGTTCTGGCTGTGCCGGTTCTTCCGGCTTGCTGCGTCGGCCATGAGCTGGTCAATGCGTGCCGAATCCGTCTGGGCGGCTTTGAGCGCGTCGGCGTGCTTTAAGGGTTCCGCCGCTTTATCTGCCTGTTCGACGCGCGACCCGGTACGGTTCACACCGCCATCGAGCGGGTGGTTAGGCTGGGTGGATGGCGACAGTTATTCTCGTGCGGCACGGCCGCACCACAGCCAATGCCACTGGACTGCTGGCCGGTCGGGCCGTCGGCGTCAGCCTGGACCAGATCGGGCGCGACCAGGCGGCTCTGACCGGAGACCGGCTCGCGGCCGTGCCCGTAGTCGGAGTGGTGTCGAGCCCTCTTGAGCGCTGTCAGGAGACCGCCCAGCTCATCCTCGATCGCCAGGCTGGCGAGCCGTACGCGCCGGTCGATCTCGATCTCACCGAGTGCGATTACGGCCGGTGGCAGGGCCGCACGCTCAGTGATCTCGCGACCGAGGATTTGTGGCCGGTTGTGCAGTCGCAACCCTCCGCCGTCGTCTTTCCCGGCGGTGAATCCATGGCCGCGATGCAGGCTCGGTCGGTGGCAGCGATTCGACGCCACGATGCAGCCTTCGAAGCCGAGTACGGGCCAGGGGCCGTGTGGGTGGCGGTGAGTCACGGTGACATCATCAAGTCAATCCTCGCCGACGCGCTCGGCATGCACCTTGACCTGTTCCAGCGTATTAACGTGGGCCCCGCCTCCGTATCGATCGTGCGCTACGGCGCTAGTCGGCCGAGCGTCTACGCTACCAACACGGACGCGGGCGATCTGTCGTGGCTGTCGACCGGCATCCACTCTGGCGATGCGCCGGTGGGCGGCGGTGCAGGGCAAAAGGCGCCATGAACCTCATGTGCGTAAAATACTGACATGCCTACACGTGTTCACGAGTTTGCCTGGCCTGATCGGGTCGTCGTTGGCACCATTGGCCTTCCAGGGGCGCGCACGTTCTACCTGCAGGTGCGCGCAGGGACGCAGATCGTGAGTATTGCCCTGGAGAAGCAGCAGTCGGCTCTGCTCGCGGAGAAGATCGACGAAATTCTCGATCAGCTCATCACCGTCGAGGGCAACCCCTTCAGCATTCCCACGAGTACTCCCATTGAACTTGTCGACAATGACCAGCTCGAGGCCGTTCAGGAGCAGTTTCGCACCGGCGCCATGAGCTTAGGTTGGGACCCAACCACGGCCCAGGTCGTATTAGAGGCCTACCCCATCACCGATGTCGATGCTGATGACAACGACGAATCGCTTGATGAGGACGGCGCTAACGAGTCCGAAATGCTGGTGGTGCGAATGCCGGTCGGCACCGCCCGCGCATTCGCCAAGCGCACCAGTGAGATCGTGGGCGCGGGGCGTCCGACGTGCTCGCTCTGCGGTTACCCCATAGACGCCGACGGGCACATCTGCACCCTTCCCGAGGTCTGATGCCAGCGCCGGACCTAGTGACCGCCGAGCTGACGCTCACCGGCCGCATCACGACGGCTTCAAACGCTACATTCCTGGGCAGCATCGGCGACGTGGTGGTCGTCTATAAGCCGATAGCAGGCGAAAGTCCGCTGCGGGATTTTCCCCACGGCACCCTGGCTCACCGGGAGGTGGCCGCCTACCTGGTCTCGCAGGTCTTCGGCTGGGACGTGGTGCCGCACACCTGGCTGCGCGATGGGCCGATGGGCGAAGGAATGGTGCAGCTCTGGCAGGAGCAAGACCCCGCCCAAAGCGCCGTGAACCTGGTCGCGACGGACCACGTGCCGGAGACGGGCTGGAAACACGTTCTCGAGGGACGAGATGAGAACGGACGGATGGTCGCCCTCGTTCACGAAGACTCGCCAGCGCTCAGACGCATGGCGGTGTTCGACATGGTCGTCAACAACGCCGACCGCAAAGGCGACCACATTCTTGCCATGACAGACGGACACCGGCACGGCGTGGACCATGGGCTCACCTTTCACCGAGACCACAAGCTGCGCACGGTGCTGTGGGGATGGCGGGGAGAGGCTCTGACCGCCGAGGAACGCGACGGCATCGATCGTGTCAGCGAAGGACTGCACGGTGGTCTGGGCCGAAACCTGGCGGACTTGCTCAGCGCCGAAGAAATCGCATCGCTCGCCACGCGCTGCGCCCGGTTGCACTTGGCAAGGCGGTTTCCGGCACCGAGCGGTGAGATGTCGGCGCTGCCCTGGCCGCTGTTCTAAGGGAATTACGGCTACGGGCTTCGCAGGCTGTGTGACGTTGATGGCATGGATCTTAAGGTAGCGACGGAGCTTATCATTCCTGAGCGCGAGCTCGGCTGCCGATTCTCCAAGGAGCCACGCCCCGGCGGGCGACCCTCTGTTCCGAAGGTTTCGGTGATGGGAGAGACATCAACTGTCTCCGGGAATTCGCTGCCCAAGCCGATAACAGCGCATATGACTTCACCTGGTCGAACTCCGGGACTCCACGTTTGTCGCCGGCAACAAGCGTGGGCAACGCGGCTCGGATTCCCGGCTCTTGTACCCCCGCCTCACGGCTGACTAGGCTGACCATCACCACCGTCTTGGCCATGGTCAAGCACGAGGGCCTAGGGTTTCAGGAGTCCAACAGCGTTGGTTTCGCCGTTGATTTCAGCAATGTCTGCCCGGTTAACCACGTCCAGGAGCACCATGTCAGCGACCTACACGTTCGACGTATTTTCCAGTCTCGACGGCTTTGGCACCGCGAGCGGCAACTGGACCGGCTACTGGGGCAAGCAGGGCCCGGAACTGCTTGAGCACCGCCTCGCCCAGTACAGCCAGAAACAGCGGATGGTCTTCGGAGCCAATACATATCGCGCATTCGTCGAGATGTTGTCCTCAAGCAACGAAGAGTCTGAAGTCCGCGATCCGTGGGTTACTCGGATGATCAACCTGCCGGCAACTGTCGTGTCAACCACGCTTCGAGGACCTCTCGACTGGCCGGACGCGACCGTCGTCAGTGGCGACGCAGTCGACGTCATCGCACGGCTCAAGGAGGAGTCTGAGGTGCCATTGCGCTCACACGGTAGCCTGTCGATGAACCGGGCGCTGATGGCCGCCGGCCTGGTTGACCGCGTTCAGGTCACGATCTTCCCTGTGATCACCGGTCAGACCGGAATGAGCCCGATCTTCTATGGTGCGCAGGACTTCGACTTGGAGCTGATCGAGAACCTGACACTCGACGGCCACACACAAGAACTGGTCTACCGGCCCACCCTGCACGACTGAACCCGCCCCTGCCACCATGCCTCCGGGTGCCCATTGACACCGGAGGAGCCAACTAACTGCCCGCATCTGACTGAGCTTCGCTTGCCCTCAGCAGATCTTGGAGACGGAATAGTCCGCGCATGTAAAGGGCTTGCGGGCTCCCCTTATCCTCCACGGTCGGATACTTGTACACAGTGGTGCGACGGACCCGAACGACCTGGCGGGTTGAGAACCTGAGCCTTCACGTCGTGTACGCGCCTTTTGATCACAATCAATGGCAATGAGTCCGAGTAGCGTGGCACTATCCGTCTACAGCCCTTGCCAGTTCAGGGCTCTGGGCAAGTTCGACCAGCCCGTCCGCGTAATCTTCAACGGCGATGCACATAACCTTGAGCCGGTTGTCCAGGGATCCCCAAGGCCGGGATGGTTTGCCCGTCCTAATATGAGGCACCAGTTCGACCTCCCGGACGTCAATGTCGAAATCGAACTTCAGGTCAAGCAACTTCGGAGTCAGTGCTTCTTGCCCGACCTTGGTGAACGTGACCACGATGCCCTCGTCGTCGAGCGCTCCCTCGTTGATCTTTAGGTCGTGGATGACTTTCTTGTCATAGGTTCCTTTGACATTCTCCGGCCGCATCGCGAGTTCGTGGGCGACACGATGGCGATCAATGCGCGCAAGATCGTGCAGGATGCGAAGGCAATTCCACCCAGGGCTCTCAGCTTGGAAGGGCTGGATTCGGTGGAGAGCCTCAATCAGATGCGGGGAAAGGTACTGGAGCCTTTTCTTGTTGGCGGTCCATTCTTTGGGTGTAATGGCGATAGGCCATTGAAGTTGAGACGCACCCGGGGGTGGGTTGGTCCCGGAGTCGATGATCGCTACTGCGTAAAGACAGTTGTCCAATCCGGAGCGCAGGTTTTGAAGTGCTTCACCAAGGAGGATGGACAACTGGTCGGGGATAGGTTCCCTACGTTCAACCCTGATGGCCCCCCTGCCTCGTTCATCGATGTCGACTCGTATCCCGGATGGGCGGTGTTCAAGATACTCGCTGAGGACCTGGGCAAACTCTTTGATGTTGTCTTGAGCACGACTGATTCTGGCCCGCGACACGGACAGTTCACGTGGCGGCTTCACGCGGCGGTTCCTCCGGGCTAGAGAGTTCGAACTAGGCGGCAGATGTCGAGAGTCCCGCACGAGAAGTCTATGTGGCGCCCGGGGGGCTACGGGCCCACGTCATCACAAAACTCCCATAAAGCAGACGTAAGTGTGGACACTGTCCACACTTACTTTGGCAGGACAAACTGAGCAGGTGCGGCTCCAGTGACGTCTAAGTGAACCCTTCAGGAAGAATTTCGTACCTGAGTCGGCAGCGTTATGTAGTGCCCACAGCCCCGAACCATGAATACGTGTTGGCGACCCCGACCAACCCGACAGAACCGGAACGAGGAACCACATAACCCCACCCACAGCAGGCGGAAGGCCCACCAGCCAGGACCCTGAAACCCCGCGACCCACACACGTGAATAGGCCACCGCGGCGGCCAGGCCACGGCCCGCCCACCTAGCGTCAGAGGGACGCAAGCAAGCTTTGTACACACATTAAGGCAAAAACCCCTCTGACGAGGGGGTCCGCTGTGCCCGAGGTGGGACTCGAACTGCATTCCCTCCCTTGCAACCACTGGGAACTCCCGGAAACATACGGAATCCGGCCCGATCCGGCCCCTGAACGACCCGGTCCGAAGCCGCAAGCGTGCACTTTGTACACACTTCCTTTTTGCCCCATTCCAGGCAACCCATAGGAACCAGCGAAACGGCCAGTCAAAGTCATGAATCCGGCCACCCGCCTGTCTCACATATGCCGGACTGTGCACCCCCCGGGCTTTCATAGAATCCCGGCGGCTGACCTCACCGACAATCCGTAATCGGTGCGCCGGCTTCGCCAGTCCGCCCTCCCAAAGAGAAGGGCGGCCCGCCAACCCAATTGATACCGCACGGCTCTCTCTTCCTAGAACACTTTCGCTTGCCATAGTCTGGGCTCTCCAGCCTGCGGCCGACGGGAAATGGCGGGACAGCAGGCCACAAGACGCTTGGAAGGGACCGGTCATGCTGATCTGCGCAACCTGCGCCGTCGAACGCGACGAACCTGCCCCGGACGTTTGCCCGATCTGCGCCGATGAGCGGCAGTATGTGCCCGAGGATGGACAAAAGTGGCTCACACTGGACGGGCTGGCGCAGGAGGGCCAGCGGACATTGTTGAAGGAGAACGAGCCGGGACTTACCGCGATCACGACGGAGCCAAAAATCGGGATCGGCCAGACCGCCCAGCTTGTGGTGACACCCAGAGGTTCGCTGCTGTGGGATCCGGTCGGATATGTCGATGACAACGCTGTGGAGGCAGTCCTAGGGCGAGGCCGGGTCCTGGCGATCGCTGCCAGCCATCCACACATGTTCGGTGTGCAGGTCGAATGGTCGCATCGGCTCGGCGGCGTCACCGTCCTGGTGGCCGACGCTGACCGGCGATGGCTGGGGCGCAATGATCCGATCATCGAATACTGGTCCGGCAGTCAAACCATCGCCGAGGGGTTGGCCCTGCACCAGACCGGGGGGCACTTCCCGGGCAGCGCGGTAGTGCACTGGGCCGCGGGAGCGGGCGGCAAAGGAGTTCTGCTGACCGGTGACAGCGTGTTTCCGAATCCAGACCGCAGCTCGATCGCCTTCATGCGCAGCTACCCGAACCACGTGCCGCTATCCGGCGCGGTGGCGTTGCGAATCGCCGCGCAGCTGGGAGAGCTCAACTTCGACCGGATCTACGGCAACTTCAACAATGTAATCGCGACCGGAGCCAAGGCCATTCTGCACGATTCCGCCCAACGGCACGCTGCTTGGGCGCGCGGCGACTTCGACCATTTGACCTGAACCGTCCCCCGCTAGCGTCAGTTTGGGATCGAGGACAGGTTTATGCCCGGATCAAGGATTGCTCCCGGCCCGGGATCTTTCGCTTGGAAACGATCCCCGGCGCACATCTCCGGTCCTAAGGTCCACTTTGAGCCCTTCGTAAAACCCCGCGTTGCCTCACCAAGCCGGTACCTTCGCACCGGGCATCTCAGCGAACCCTTGAAGCCGTCGTTGCTTGGGAGAATCTGACCGTTCACCCACGCTCCCGCCTCCCGGAAGAGGAATCGAACGGGGTCTACCGTTACCGCGGCGGGCAATTGGGTGGCGCCGAGCTGACCAGCCCGGGCTTCGGCGGAGCGCGCCGTTTTGACGACGTCCTCGGTGATGGGGATCTTTACTGGGCCGGCGGCACCCGCGCGTTCAGGGCCTCATTGACGGGGGCGAAGGCGACCCGATCCAGGACGAGTTCGATCTCGCGGATTTTGTCCCCGTTGATGGTGAGCAGCTCGATACACCTGACGGCACCAGCAGCCGTATCGGTGATGAAGTCGTACACGATGCAGGCACGGCCCTGCGCGGTGAAGACCTCCTTGATGTCGTTGCGGACCAGCACCGGGAGAAGTCGCTTGAGCGCCGTGGTCCACCCGGCCTTGTCGAGCGTCGTACCGGCAAAGGTGGCTACGAGATCCTCACCGAGCATGTTTTCCAGGGCGTCAATATCGTGGAGGCCAACGGCCTGGATGTAGGAGCGTGCGATCCCTTCGACGCTGGAGTCCGGCATGGGAGATCCTTTTCCTGAGCAGCGGAGTGGCCCCGCCAGGGGGCCAGGGGTAGGCCAAGAACCCGCGAATGGTCACATCTTTTCCCAGAAGCCTAGCTGTATTAACCACGGACGTTGGTGACAGGCGGCGTGGTCAGGTGGACAAAAAGAAGACCTCCGGGTGGAGTGGGGCTTGTCTAGAGTCCAGTTCCACAAACGGAGGTCTTCATGTCCCACCCTAATGCTTTTCT
>NZ_JAVDVQ010000029.1:0-34487 GCF_031456935.1 Arthrobacter ginsengisoli
GCTCTCGACCTGGACCTGCACCGGGATGCCGGTCGCGAGGATCCCGGCGCGATGACCGGGCTTCACCAGTAGCCCACGCCCGTTTTCCGCGTGGCCACCTTGACGAGCTCGCGGCCCGCCACCCCGGGTTCAGCGTCCCCAACCTGCACGCAGCCCTGGATTGGGGCTACCAAAGGAACCGATAGTGCCGGGTTGTACGGCGGCAGGGCGTGCCACTCACCTGACTAGGCACCGCCGGCCGTCCTGGGGGTGGCCAGCGCAGCAACCACCATAGTGACCGGCAGGTGCCGCCCGTTAGCCGGTCCCCCACCGCGACACCCCTTTCACAATTTCGCGCTGCCAAAAATCCCATATAGACACTGGGCTCGCAGGTTCGCGTATACCCCGCCCGCAAAACTGTCCCGCTTAGGTCGCTCAACCGCTACAGTTGCACCCATGAGCGCGCACATCTGTGAATCGCAGCGGTAGATGGCATCTTTTCCGCAGCGCTGAATGGCCGCGACAGCACCCGTTTGCCGATACTGGTCCTGTGGGCGGCGGCCGTCGTCACCGGGCGTCGTTGTCTATTGGGGAGCGAGTTCGCCGTAAAAGTAGGAGGCGGTGACGCCGCCGTCCATGAGGAAGTCGCTTCCGGTGATGAATGTGCCGTCGGGGCCCATCAGGAGAGCTGCCACCGTGCCCACTTCGTCGGGTGTGCCGCCGCGTCCCGCCGGAGAGAGTTCGATCATGCGACGGTATCCTTCGCCGCGTGGTCCGGTCAGCTCATCTTTCGCGAGGGGCGTGAAAATGATGCCGGGACTGATCGTGTTGATGCGGCCCCGCGTTTGCCCCATCGAACGGCTTCGGCCATGACGCGCAGGGAGTTGCCGCATTTGGCGAGTTGGTAGGCGTTGAGCGAATCCGTAACTTGGTCGGGCTGGAGCATCGGTAGGGTCAGCATTTCATCGGCCGGGGTTGTGGCGAGGGCGGCGTTTTGCTCGGCTGTCAGTGCGCCGAGGCGGTGCCCTGATTGTGAGGCGATGACGACGCCGGATCCGCCGGGTGCGATGACGTTGCCGAATTCTTCGAGTAGTACTGCTGTTCCGTAGAGGTCCACGGCAAGGATGGTCGCCGGCGATGCCTGGCTGGGTGAGACGCCTGCGGCGTGGATGAGCCCGGTGACGTTACCGCGTGCGGTGGCCTCCTTGACCAGGGCTTGGATGGAGTCGCGGGAGGACACGTCGACGGTTGTGGTGCTGACGTCGAAACCGGCGTTACTCAACACTTCGGCCGCCGCGTCGGCGCTGTCTTGGTTCAGGTCCGCCAGGACCACGTGCTTGCCCGCGCTCACGCGTCGAGCGATGGCCTGGCCGATCGATCCTGCCCCGACAACAACAACGACGTCGCTCATGGTGATCTCCTGTGTTCTCTGTAGTGGATGTTCGGAAGGCGGAAATACGTAGCTTTGGAATTAGTGGCGATTGAGCTGTGCGGGCTGCAGCAGGCTGGCCTCGGGCGTTTCCTGCTTGGTCCGGCATACGTCCACGAAGTCAGGAACGCGGACGCTAGACCCCAGCACCGCGGTTTCCAGCCGAAATCGTAGCGAGGTCATGACGGAATGTTTCGGGTTCGCTGGTGACAGGTAGATCGACCGCGTCTTCGACGGCATCCAAAGATTCACTGGAATCTGGTAGCAAGGCACCGAAGACCGGGGTGAGGTCGGTTTGTTCGGGCCCGTGCTCGGCGACGAGTTCGAAGGTTTTGTGGTCGGCGGCATCGATGTGAAGGCTCTCGATGAGTACACGCGCGATCTGGTCGCGGGCGATGACGCCGTCGGCGGGGGTTCCGGACTGCCGCCGGTCGCCTTGGAGCATGACGATCGTCCGCTGGTCGTGCTGGTTGTAGTCGAACCAGCCCGGCAGGACGATCGTGTAGGGGTTGCCGCTGGCGCGGACCAGCCGCTCGCTGCGCAGCTTCCATTGGGCGTAGGCGACGCCAGGCCGGGTGGTGCCGACAGCGGTCATGAGGGCAATCTGCACCCGACGGCCACCCAGTGCACGGAGGACATTCGCGACCCCGGCGTAGTCGTTGTCCCGCACGTCGCGTTCATTGGTGGTGGAGCCGTGGGTGAAGACAATGGCGTCAACGCCGGCGGTGGCTGGTTCGAGTGTTTCGGGCCGTGTCAGGTCGCCGACGACGAGTTCCACGCCGTCGGGAAGAATCCGGGCGGCGCGGGCACGGTCACGCACCAGCGCCCGGACGGCATAACCCTGCCGCAGCGCCTCGGCCACCGCGTGGCGTCCGATGCTGCCGGTGGCCCCGGCGACCAGGACGGTGGAGGGACGGGGGTTCATTTGTTCTCCTTGACAGGCGTCTGTGTCATCTCATGCTGCGTGGCGGCCCAGCTGGCTAGGACCTTCAGCGCGTCCTCGGACGGTGACCCCGGCTCGGCCGTGTAAACATTGATCCGCAAACCGGGATCGGCGGGGAGCTCAAGTGCTTCGTAGGTCAGGTCCAGGTCCCCCACGATGGAGTGGTGGAGCCGTTTGCGGCCGGTGCGGTGGTACTTTACGTCGTGGCGGGCCCAGCGGGTGCGGAACTCCTCGCTCCGGGTGGAGAGCTCCCCGATCAGGTCGGACAGGTCTTTGTCGTACGGGTTCTTCCCGGCGGTGGAGCGCAGCACCGCGACGATGTCGTCCGCGGCGCGTTCCCAGTCGGCGAAGAACTCCCGCGCCTTCGGGTTCAAGAACGTGAACCGGGCGCTGTTGGGCGGGGTGACGTCGTCGGTCATCATTTCCAAGTAGAGAGACCGGCCCAGCTCGTTGGAGGCAAGGACGTCGCCGCGGTCGTTGCGGACCCAGGCCGGCGCGGTGGTGATCGCGTCGATCACCCGCTGGACGCTGGGCCGCACCGTCTGCGGGCTCCGCTTGCGGCGCACCCGCGGGGCAGCCGTCGACGCTCGGGCCAGGTCGAAGAGGTGGGCGGTCTCGGCGTCGTCCAACTGCAGGGCGCGAGCCAGTGCTTCCAGGACGCTGTTAGACGCGCCGAACAGGTTCCCCCGCTCCAGCCGGATGTAGTAATCGATGCTCATCCCGGCGAGCATGGCCACCTCCTCCCGGCGCAGGCCCTTCACGCGCCGGTCGCCGCCATACGCAGGCAGCCCGGCTTCGTCCGGTGTGAGGCGGGCGCGCCGGGAAGTTAGGAACTTCCGCACGTCATCGCTGTTCGTCATGGCCTCCACGCTACGCCGGGCAGATACACCAAGGGAGGGACTGGCAGTACCCGGAAGAACAGGAACTCCCGGCCCCCAAGGAAACACGGTTGCATGGAAAGCATGAGACCTGCACCGACTGCCCACGCCGCAGCGACAGCCCACCCGGCAGCCATCCTGGCGATCATCCTGGCCAGCTATTTCATGATCCTGCTGGACAACTCCGTCATTTTCACCGCACTGCCCAGCCTGCAGGCCGACCTGCACCTGAGCGCGGGTGAGCTGTCCTGGGTGCAGGACGCCTACGTCCTGGTCTTCGGCGGCCTGCTGCTCCTCGGCGCCCGGGCAGGTGACCTGCTGGGCCGGCGCAGGGTCTTCGTCTTTGGGTTGGTGGTGTTCTCGATTGCGTCGCTGCTGATCGGCCTGGCACCGTCGGCGGGGTGGGCCATCGCCGGCCGCGCGGTCCAGGGCACCGGCGCCGCCATCGTGGCGCCGGCGTCCCTGTCCCTGCTGACGGCCAGCTTTCCCGAAGGGCGTGAACGGACCCGCGCTGTTGCCTTGTATGGGGCAACGGCAGGGATCGGCGCGAGCCTGGGGCTGGTGATCGGCGGGGCCTTGGCGCATTGGATTTCCTGGCGGGCCGGGTTCTTCGTGAACGTGCCCATCGGTGCCGCCATGATCGTTCTGGCCCCGAAGTTCCTCCCCGAAACCGGCCGGGCCTCAGGCAGGTTCGACGTGGCCGGGGCACTCACCGCCACTTTGGGCGCCGGAGCCCTGGTGTTCGGCATCCTCAACGCCGCGGAAGCGGGCTGGGACTCGCCGCTGACAATCTCAACCGTCAGTGCCGGCGTCGTGCTCCTCATCGCGTTTGTGCTGATTGAACGCAGGGCGGCGCAGCCCATCATGCCGCTGCGGCTCTTTGCCAGCCGCCGCCGCACCGGCGCCTACCTGGCGCGCTTCCTCGACCTGGGCGCCATGATCGGGTTCTTCTTCTTCACCACTCAGTTCATGCAGGAAGCCCTCGGCTTCGATCCCCTTCAGGCAGGCGTCGGGTTCCTGCCCATGACCGCGGTCAACTTCGTCGTCGCGATGGCCAACCCGAGGATCTCACGGCGGATGCCGGGCTCCGTTCCGCTCCTGGCCGGGATCATGCTTACCCTCGCCGGCATGGTCTGGCTTAGCCGCGCCGGCATCGACTCCTCCTACCTCACCGGTGTCGCCCTGCCCATGGTCCTCATCGGCGCCGGCCAGGGCCTGGCGTTCGCGCCGCTGACGTCATTCGGGATCGCCGGGGCTCCCGCCGCGGATGCCGGCGCGGCCTCCGGGCTGCTGAACACCTTCCACCAGATCGGCACCTGCCTGGGACTCGCCGTCGCGGTGGCCGCCGCCGCAACCGCCCCAGCCGGCCCCGCCCTGCGCACCTGGCCGCACAGGTCAGTGCCGCCCTCACCGCCGGCAGCGTCCTCCTGCTCCTGGCCCTGGTCACCGCAGCGGTGCTCATCCTGCCCGCGGACCTCGCCGCACGGCGAGCCCGGACATCCCGGACGACCGTGCCCGCACTGGAACCCGAGCCTGCCCGCTGACCCGCCACCCCTTCATGGGGGTACTGATATGCACTCCCACGAGGTCCGTGACCGGTGTTGACTGGAAACTGGCCTACTACTTGTAAGGAATCCCAATATGCGAGCAACACTGATGTACGGCGCCGGAGACGTGCGCGTTGAAACCGTCCCCAACCCGACCATCAAAGAGCCCACCGATGCGATCGTGCGCATCGTCGCCGGCTGCATCTGCGGCAGCGACCTGTGGCCCTACGCCTCCAGGCCGAAGTCTGCTGAAGGCTCGCGCATGGGCCATGAATTCGTCGGCATCGTCGAGGAACTAGGCTCCGAAGTGACCGGCCTGTCGGTCGGTGACTTTGTCATCGCACCCTTCGTCGCCTCCGACGGCACCTGCGACTTCTGCAAGGAAGGCCTGCAGACTTCTTGCCGCCACGGCGCGCACTGGGGCGGCCACGACGACGGCGGTCAGGGCGAATTCGCCCGGGTCCCGCAGGCAGCCGGTACCCTCGTCGTGGTCCCCGTCGGGTTCGATGAGAAGCTAATCCCGTCACTGCTGAGCCTCTCCGATGTTATGTCCACCGGCTACCACGCCGCCAAGAAGGCCGGCATCCAGCCCGGCCAGAGCGTCACCGTGATTGGTGATGGAGCAGTCGGCCTCTCCGCCGTTCTTTCTGCAAAGCTCTTGGGTGCTTCGCGCATCATCCTCATGGGTCGCCATGAGGCCCGCACCGACCTTGGCCGCGAGTTCGGTGCCACCGACGTCGTCGCCGAACGCGGGGAAGACGGCATCGCCAAGGTCAGGGAACTCACCAATGGCGATGGAACCCACGTCGTGCTCGAAGCTGTCGGCCTCAAGCCGGCCATCGAGATGGCCATCGGCGTGGTCCGTGACGGCGGCGTCATCAGCCGCGTCGGTGCACCCCAGTTCTCCGAAGTTCCCCTCGGCTTCGCCGAATTCATGCGCAACATCACCCTCACCGGAGGCGTTGCACCAGCCCGCGCTTACATCGATGAACTGCTTCCCCTGGTGCTCGACGGCACCATCGAACCAGGCAAAGTCTTCGACCGCACCATCGGCCTGGACGACGTTCCAACCGGCTACAAGGCCATGGCCGACCGCGAAGCGCTCAAAGTCCTCGTCCGCCTGTAACCCCTGGGAATTGGGACAAGCATGGACATCACACTGAACAACGGCGTCATCATGCCCGCTATGGGTGACGACAAGTAAGGACGACCATGAACATCGAACCCACCGTGCCCACCACTAAGAACCCGGCGGCCCAGTTCGCCGGCGACGTCTGGCTGGACCCGATCGCCCTGCCCCACGAGTCCGACCAGACAATGGTGGTCGCGACGGTCCGCTTCGCTCCCGGCGCGCGGACAGCCTGGCACTCCCACCAGCACGGCCAGTACCTACGCGTCACCCAAGGCGTAGGCCGCTTCGGTACCCGGGACGGAAACATCATCGAAGTCCAGCCCGGCCAGACGCTCTACACCCCTCCCGGTGAGGAGCACTGGCACGCTGCCGCACCGGGCTGTTTCATGGAACACATCGCCATGCTCCAAAACGGTGAAGATCCGGCGAAGACCACCACTTGGGGTGAGCACATAACAGACGAGGAGTACAACGGACACTAACCTCGGGTGTCATCTATAGCCACCACGTCGAGGTCCGCGTTCACCTCGACGTGGTGGTCAACAACTTGGAATCAAACGTCAGCAAACGATCGTTAGCGAGACACTTCCAACCCGGTTTTGGGAACCACGGAACCACGCGGCACATTCTGTAACGCTTCCCGTGTACGCGGCAATGTAATGCCAAGCCGGGTTGGTGATACATTTCGGTCATGCGAATCGGATACGGGCGTGTCTCGACACGCGACCAGCACCCCGAAGCCCAACACGACGCCCTGCGCGCGGCCGGCTGCGAGCAGGTGTTCCTCGACACCGCATCGGGAAAACTCGCCCGCAGGCCCGAACTCGACAAGGCGCTGCTCTCAGCCAACCGGTCCGGCGATCAACTCGTTGTCACCAAGCTGGACCGGCTAGGGCGGTCGCTGGAAAACCTCCTCGACCTGTCCAAGACACTGCAGGATCGCGGCGTGGACCTGGTGGTCCTGGACCAGGGCATCGACACGTCCACACCCGCCGGGCGGATGTTCTTCCAGATCATCGGCTCGATCGCCGAGTTCGAACACGCACTGATGTCCGAACGGACCCGTGACGGGCTCGCCGCCGCCCGGGCACGCGGGCGGACCGGCGGGCAGAAACCCAAGCTCGGCCCGCGCCAGGTGAAGCTGGCCCGGGAAATGTATGAAGAAAAGGGCCCGGACGGGAAACGGGCTCACACGGTGGAGCATATTGCCCAGGAATTCGGCGTCACCCGGCCCACCATCTACCGGCATCTAGCGAAACCATGACCCTGTCGGCATTTCGCCCGGAACACGATGCCGGCATGTCCGTGGGGCGAGAGCCGTGGCAGCTATCGTGCAGTCTGAAAGTTACGGTTTGTGCAGGGGACTGTTGAGCGGAATGCGGTTCCGTGCAGGCGAGTTCTGATACATCGGTATCCATACTCGTCTCCACAACCCCGGAAACACGCGGCCTACTGTGCAGACGGATACTGAAAACGACAATGAGAGGGGTGCTGGCCTTCCCCGTCAGTACAGGCACAAAGGGTCGTTTTTGACCGTCGCGAATAGGGCCCACCGGGCAGTATTGCGGGCGGGTCTTACGGGAATCCGCAGGCCCGGAAGCCCGCGCTTCTGGAAGAGTGCTGCACGTTGCCCTGCTGCCGTCCGTGGAGGACGGACGAGGCTAATCCAGGAGAGTATCCGGATGGACAACCACGAAGCGCGTCCGCTTCCGCCCAAGCCTGTCGCCCCGCCCACAGTTGGCTTGCCGCTGGTGACGGCCCCGCCGGCCTCGGCAGATCCTCCCCCGGAAGCGTAACCGGGCGGCGTCGCTGTTGGCTGCCTTCGCACTGGCGCCGGTTGGCGTTGTGGTAGCTCTGGTGTGGCTCGCAAACCGGCTTGGGTGCCGCGCCGGCCCCTCCGTCTGGGGACCCAGGTTCCGGTGTAGTGGAGATCTCGCCCACTCCGCCGCCCACCCAGCTGGCGCCGCCACGGGGAGGCGTGGCGCCAGCCGAGTATCGACTGGGTGACTGCTTCAAAGACTTCGATCCTGCCGCCCTGCGGTCCACAGTGGCGGCCTGCGACACTGGCCACTCCGCCCAGTTGGTGGCCGTGTTCCGCTACCCTGGCAACGATTTGTACTCTGGCCGGGAGACCCTCGCCGTCAAGGCATTGGAAGCCTGCCAGAGGGCAAAGCTGGCGCCAGCGGCCAACAAATATACGCTGAACCTCCATCGCGCGTACCCAATCGGCACCGGTTGGGAATCAGGCGACCGCCGGGTGGACGGCTACGTGATGACCGACGGCGGGAACGTCATCAACGCCAGCGTGCTCCCCCTGAGTTTCGGGGAGAGCACGACGGCGTGACTTCAGGTCCGGCGTCAGTTGACGTCTGAGGCGTGCTTCGCCAGGGGCGTGACCGAGATGTCCATGTACCGGAACAGCGGCAGGCCCGAGAGCATGTTGTGCAGATCGTCGTTGCTTTCGGCGTCGAATACGGAGTAGTTGGAGTACTCGCCCACAACGCGCCAGATGTGGCGCCACTTTCCCTGCTGCTGCAAGTCCTGCGAGTAGGCCTTTTCGACTGCCTTGATGGCGGCCGCCTCCTCCGCAGGCATATCTGCGGGAAGATTGACGTCCATGCGTACTAGGAACAACATCTGTTTCTCTTTTCTTGTGGAAGTGGGCTTAGCCCAGGTAGCCCCAGAGCAGGATGGCGGCTACGTAGATGATTCCTACCCAAAACATCATGATCACGGTGTAACCCATAATGTCCTTGAGCTTGAGCTTGGACAGCGCCAGGGCGGGCAGGATCCAGAAGGGCTGGACCAGGTCGTTCCAGGCGTTGCCCAGCATGACGGACATGGAGGTCTGGGCTGTGGAGGCGCCGATGGCGTTAGCGGCATCGATCATAAAAGGACCCTGGATCACCCAGTGGCCGCCGCCGGACGGTGCGAAGAAGTTGATCACGAATGAGCTGATCAGGCCCCAGAACGGCAGGGTCTCGGGCGTGGAAATGCTGGTGAAGACGCCGGAGATGGTTACCACCAGGCCCGAGCCGGCCATGATGGCCATGATGCCCGCGTAGAACGGGAACTGCAGGATGATGCCGGAAATCGTCCTGATTCCCTCATTGAGTTGCTTCAGATAGGCGTTCGGGGTTCCCAGGAGCAGGATTCCGAGGAACAGGATGAAGAAGTTGATCAGGTTTAGGTCAACACCGCCACCGCGGACGAAATGCACCACCACGTAGGCCATCCCCAGTGCGCCGATGGCCATGGCAAGGATCCGGCTGTTGTTGAGCTTGGAAGCGATGGTGTCCGCGTCCACGTCCACGTCCACCGCGACGGTTTTGCTGAGCTCAGGGAAGTGCAGGGTCCGGTCGATTTCCGTGACTGGCTGGCCGGGTTTGGGGTGAAGCATGGCGTTCAGCAGCGGCAAAGTCAGCAGGACTACGACGGCGGTGATCACCATGGGGAGCGAGAAGATGGTTTCCGCCAGGGGGATCAGGCCCATCTGCTTCTGCATGGGGTGACCCGGGGTCGAGATAAGCATGGGAATGGTGGCTGACAGCCCCAGGCCGTACATGGTGAATCCGCTGTAGGCAGCGGCGATGATGAGAGGGTAGTGGACCCCCTTGACGTGCAGGGCGAGCTTCTTGGCGATGATTCCGCCGATGACCAGTCCGAATCCCCAGTTGAGGTAGGAGCCGACGGCACCTACCAGCGTTGCCACGATGACCGCCGTGCGGGGCGTTTCCACGTGGCCGACGATCGCGTTGAGCAAACGCTCGATGACGGGTGCGTTCGCCAGGACGTAGCCCATGGCCAGGATGACGGCCATCTGGCTGGTGAAGGCAAGGAGGGACCAAAATCCGTTGCCCCATGACGCCGTGACGTCGTCGAAGCTCTGGCCCTCGATAGTGATGGCGAGGACTACCGTCAGGATGGTCAGGATGATTGCGAATACGAACGGATCCGGCAGGTACCGGCGCATCAGTTCGGTGAAGAAGCCGGTCACCTTCTGCATGCCAACGGCACGCGTGGCGTTGGGGATCTCGGTCCTGTCCATAGTTTTGGTCATGATATTCCTCATTGAATTGTCAGAAATTGGCGCTCGGCAGGGTCACAGGGTGCCTGCAAGTTGGCCCGGGGATGCCTAGCGAGGTGTGCAGCGGATCGGCCATCATGGGCCGCATCACGGCCGGGAGTTACCTGGCGAACACTTAATCGTCCGGATTCGACCCATAGCTGTCCAATAAGCTTTGCTTAAGGAATTGATACCGAAACACTTATGATCGGCTGGCCATATGCACCTGAAGTACCTTCGTGCGTTTGCCGTCCTCGCCGAGGAACTGCACTTCGGCC
Organism: Arthrobacter ginsengisoli; assembly: GCF_031456935.1. Taxonomy (NCBI): domain Bacteria; kingdom Bacillati; phylum Actinomycetota; class Actinomycetes; order Micrococcales; family Micrococcaceae; genus Arthrobacter; species Arthrobacter ginsengisoli. Next base: position 10,253 of record NZ_JAVDVQ010000029.1, read on the forward strand.
GCGCCGCCGAACGGCTGGCAGTGGCCCAACCTCAGCTCAGCGTGTGGATCCGCAGGCTGGAACAGGAGCTCGGCGTCGTACTCTTTGAACGGTCCTCCCGGGCGGTCCGCCTGACCGACGCCGGACACGCGGTGCTCGGGCCCGTGCTCAAGACGCTGGAGAGCGCCGGCCTTATTGAGCGCGCTGCCATGCTGGGCAGCTCGGCCGTGGTGGGGCGGGTTGTGGTGGGATATGCGGGCGCCAGCAGCAGGGACGTGGTGCCCCCGCTAGCCAAGGCCGTCCGGGCTGCCGAGCCGGGCATCGAGCTGAAGCTGAAGTCGCTGGTGTACGGCGGACTGGCTCCTGTGGAAGTGGCTTCCGGCGCCATCGACATGGGGTTCGGCCGCCTGCCGGTGCGGGACAAGGATGTCCGGACCCGTGTGTTCGCCTATGAGCGGATCCAGGTGGCCCTGCCGGAGGACCATCCGTTGGCGCTTTCGGAGGCGGTGGCCCTCAAAGACCTGGCCAAAGAGCCTTTCGTAGCCTTCCCGGCAACCATCGGCTCGAACCTCCGGGACGCCACCACCCGGCTCGCCCTGGAAGCGGGATTTTCGCCGCGGGTGATGCAGGAGGCGCCCGACTCTTATGCCGTCCTCAGCCTGGTGGCAGCGGGGGTGGGCGTCACTCTGACGTTGTCATCCGTGCGGCACATCAACGTTCCGGGCCTGGTTTACCGTGAGTTGTCCGGTCCGCCGGTCCATCTCGCGGTGGCCGTTGTGTGGCGGGACCAAGGCGTGGGCAGCGCCACCCAGGCGGTGCTGGACATCTTCGAGCAACTCATGCCGACGCCGCCCGCTCCGGCCGGGCGCATCCTGGACTGACGCTGGGGCCAGCTCCGTATTCAGTTGTGGGGCCGGGGACCAGTGCGCGTTCCCCTTACGGACTTGTATTAAACGTCTTTTCGCTCATGGTTGTGTTCCTTCCAGGTGACCGGCCACTCCCCTTCTCCCCCTGTTGTTTTTGGCTGCTGGCGGAGCATCGCGTAGCTGTGTCCAACGGAGCCGGGGCAACCCGAAAGGCAAGCAGCGGATGGGTTGTGGGAGGAAATAAGCGCAGCGCCGGCACAAGGCATCCGGTGCGCAGCCGTCCGCAGGACGGTTGAGCCGGTGGAGCGGGCACGTACCATCCGCAGGACAGCAGCAAAAAACAGGAAAAAGGCGCTTCTAGAGCCCGAGCGCAGCGAGGTCCGAGGGCCCAACTCGGGCGTTACGTGGGTGAGGCTGGAAATGAAGGCCTCCGTCACCCGCCGTTCAGGAGCACCTATGTTGTGGTGCTCTCGCGTGCAGCGAGGGCTTGCTGGTGGCGGTAGAGCGTTGCGCGGCTCCAGCCGACGAGGCGGGCAGCGTCTTCCGCGGTGCGTCCCTTCGCGCGGGCGTCATGGGCGATCGCCAGCTTGTCCGCGATGACGTTCGGGTCGGACACCGGCCGGCCGAAGCGTGTGCCATTCTGCCTCGCGGCTGCGATGCCGGCGTTGACCCGCTCGACGATCAGATCGCGCTCATACTCGGCGAGGGTGGCGAGCATGTTCAGCATCATGCGCCCGGTCGAGGTCGCCGGGTCGATGCCATCTGAGATGGATCGGACGTGGATGCCGCGGTCGCGCAGCAGGGTCACTGTGTTGAGCACGTCGATCAGCGACCGGCCCAGCCGGTCGACCCGCCACACAACGACGGTGTCGCCCTCCTCTGCGTACTCGAGGAGCTTTTTCATTCCGGGACGTTCGATTGCCGTCTTGCTTCCCGAGGTCACATCGGCGAAGACGTCGCGCTTCTGCACGCCGGCGGCGACCAGGGCGTCGAGTTGAAGCTGGGCGTCCTGGCTGGAAGTACTCACGCGTGTATAACCCAGTTGTCTCACTAAGCCAGTCTGACTCGGAAAGCCCCCGGAATGCCGGCGCTGAGACGATTTATGGTGAGACGAGTTAGCAAGACATCGGCGGGTCCGGCTTTCTCAGCCGCTTGTCCGGCTCATCCGGCCGTGGGTCAGTGTCTTGGAAAGCTGTTGTTTTCCAAGACGTGTAATTGGAGATGTTTGTTTCAGTAACGGCCGCTTGCGGGACTGGCCTGAGGCCACTTTGAATGCCTTCGCTTTCGCCTCGACAAACTCATTTGACGCTGTCTTTGATGAGCTTTACAAGTGCTGCGGCGGCGGCGCTGAGCGTGCGATTCCTAGGAGTTGCAAGGGACATCGGCCAGCCGAGGTCCGCGCCGGTCACGGGCCGCACGGCCAGGTCGTGAATATCCTGGAGGACGAAACGGGGCAGGAGTGCGAGGCCGAGGCCGTTGCGGACGTAGGCGGGGGCCGTGGCGATGTCGGTGACTTCGATAATGACTCGGCGGGAGGTCCCGGTGGAGGCGAACGCCCGGTCGGAGACGGCGCGGTTGCCGTATCCGACGGGTGAGTCGATGAAGTCATAATCTGCGAGGTCGACAACTGCCACGGTGGTGGCCTCGGCGAGCGGGTGGCTAACGGGCAGGACGAGATCCATGGGCTCATGGCCAAGGCTGGTTAGCGTGATGTGGGGCGGGTTTTCGCCCGGAATGGACACGAAGGCCAGGTCCAGCCTGCGCTCTGCGACCGCATCCACCAGGCCTTGGGAGCCGGACGGTGCTGCGCTGAGCTGCAGCAGGACGCCGGGGTGTTGGCGATGGAAGTCGCCGAGCAGTTCGGGCACGTCGATGATGCCCACCGACGTCATGGTCCCGACCCGCACTATGCCGCGCAAGCCCCCCTGGACCTGGGCGAGTGCATCGCGGGCGCCCCGGGCAGCATCGAGCGTGGCGTAGGCGTGAGGCAGGAACGCAGCGCCGGCCTCGCTGAGATCGACGCGACGGGAAGTACGGTCGAACAGTGTGACCTCCAGTTCCCGTTCCAGGGCCTTGATGCCTGCCGAAACAGCCGACTGGACCACGTACAGGCGTCCTGCAGCGGCCGTGAAGTTCAACTCCTCGGCAACAGCCACGAAATACTCCAAATGACGCAGTTCCATCCCGTTAACTTATCTCATTCAGAGATTGGTGCAAGCAAAATCGTTCGTTGGACTTGATCGCTGGATTGGTCGAATGTAGAAGTAGACCCTTTTGCATGTATTCCGAGGAGCAAACCAATGTCCACCCTGACCCCAACCCGCGACGTCGCCGACGGCGCAGCCGAGACCCCGTTGCGGCGCACCCCGAGCCCCGCCCGCCACCACGCAGGGTTCTGGTTCATCGCCTTTGCCTTCCTCACCTCCATGGCGTTCTGTGCCGTCCCGGCTCCGCTGTACTCGCTCTACCAGGCCCGTGACGGATTCTCCACCTTCATGATCACGGTGATCTTCGCCGCCTACGCCGTGGGCGTGATGATCAGCCTCATTCTCGCGGGGCACATCTCGGACTGGATTGGGCGCAAGAAGATCCTGATTCTGTCCCTCGTTCTTGAAGTGATCGCAGCCGTGTTGTTCATTGCCGCGCCGACCCTGGAGATCCTGCTGCTCGCCCGTTTCATCAGCGGCCTGGGCATGGGAATGCTCACCGCTACCGCGACCGCGCACCTGCACGACCTGCACCGGCGCCACCGCCCCCAGGCCTCGAGCCAGCGCTTCGAGATCGTCTCCACCGCCGCAAACATCGGCGGACTCGGCGTCGGCCCGCTGGTGGCCGGAATCCTGGCCCAGTTCGTGGACGAGCCGTTGCGCACGCCCTATGTCGTCTTCCTGGTCCTGCTGCTCCTGAGCATCCTCGCCGTCGCACTGGCACCGGAGACCGTCGAAAGGAACGTGGTGCGCCCGGCCTACCGGCCCCAGTTCCCCCGCGCCAACCACGGCGATCCCAGCCGCTACGTAGCAGCCCTCGCGGCAGGCTTCGCTTCCTTTGCCGTCTTTGGGGTCTTCACCTCCGTGGCCTCCGCGTTCATCAGCGGAGTGCTGAACGAGCCCTCGCGAGCCGTTGCGGGACTCGTGGTGTTCGCCGTCTTCGGATCCGCTGCCGTCGCCCAGACCCTTACCAGCCGTATGTCCCTGAGCGCTAAGCTGGCCCTCGGCCTGATTGCCCAAGCCATCGGATTGATCACCCTCACCGTCGGCATGCACCTTGCCAGCATGCCGGTCTTCCTCATCGCCGGCATCGTCACCGGAATCGGCGCGGGCGTCCTGTTCAAGTCTGCCGTCGGTACCGTGGCCTCCCAGGCCGCACCCGCCAGTCGCGGAGCAGCCCTCGCGGGACTCTTCCTCATGTCATACCTAGGCCTCAGCCTCCCGGCGCTCGGCCTCGGAGTGGTCACCCAGTACATCTCCAGCGTCACCGCCATGACATGGCTCACCGGCATCCTCCTCGTCATCCTGGCCGGCGTCGCCGGCCTAAGCCGCAGGCGCGCCACCGCCTGATCCCCAAGCCCACACGGTTCATCGAACCCGGGCCGCGCCACCTTCCTGACCGACGAAGACCACTACGACAAGGACAATCCAATGGAACTCGGTATCTACACTTTCGGGGAGCTCAACCAGCATCCGGACGGCAAGGCGACCACGGACGTGGCCACGCGTCTGGACCAGCTCGTGGAGCTCGCCCGCAAGGCCGACCAGGGCGGCCTGGACGTGATCGCCCTCGGCGAGCACCACCGCCCCGACTTCACCCTGTCCGCCCCGGAAGTGGTCCTGGCCGCCATGGCCTCCGTGACAAAGCGCATCCGACTGACCAGCGGCGTCACCGTCCTCTCCAGCCAAGACCCCGTGCGCGTCTACCAGCAGTACGCCACGCTCGACCACCTCTCCCACGGCCGCGCCGAAATCATCGCCGGCCGGGGCGCCTTCACCGAATCCTTCCCGCTCTTCGGTTACGACCTCGCCCAGTACGACGAACTCTTCGACGAGAAACTGAAAATGCTCCTGCAGATCCGCGACCAGGAAGTGGTCACCTGGCACGGCCGGCACCGCGCTCCGCTGAACCAGGCACCAATCACCCCCCGCGCGAAGCAGGAACAGCTGCCGGTCTGGGTAGCCATCGGCGGCACTCCGGCGTCCGCCATCCGCGCCGGCACCCTCGGCCTGCCCATGATCATGGGCTTCTTCACCGGGCCCGAGCAATTCGTCCCGCGCGTGGAGCTCTATCACCGCGCGGCCGAGCAGGCCGGACACGACCCCGCCAAACTGCGCCTCGGCGCCAGCGGCCACATGTTCATCGGCAAGACCTCACAGGGCGCCCGCGACTCCTTCTACCCCTACTACGCCGAGTACTTCCGCCAGATGGGCATGACCGGAGGCGGCGCGTTCCCCCGCCAGGCCTACGACCACTGGATCCACAACGGCCTTCCCGTCGGCAGCCCGCAGCAAGTTACCGAGGAGATCCTCAAGCGCGTGGAGCTGCTCGGGATCGACCGCTTCCTGGGCCAGATCGATGTGGGCAACCTTCCCTTGAACATGATCAACGAATCTCTCGAACTGTTCATGACCGAAGTGCTCCCCGTGGTCAAACGGGAGACCGCCGCCTCGACGCCTGCACTGCAGGGAGCATAATGGCCGTCCACCTAACTGTGGTCACCGGGGGGAGCCGTGGAATCGGTGCCGCCATCAGCCGCCGGCTGGCGGCAGAAGGACACGACGTCGTCATCACCTACCGTCGCGACAGCGATGCTGCCGACCAAGTGGCCGCTGAGGTGCGACGCATGGGGCAACGCGCCCTCGTCCTGCAGACCGACACGACCGACGAACAATCGGTCATCGAGCTCTTCGAGCGGGCCCAGGCCTTCGGCACCCTGACCGGACTAGTGAACAACGCCGGCTCGGCAAACGCAATCGGGCCGCTTGAGGGCAACAGCCTGCAGGCCATCAGCCGGGACCTCGACGTAAACCTGCTGGGTGTAATCGCCTGCAGCAAGTACGCCATCGGCCCGATGAGCCAGACCGGCGGCGGCTCCATCGTCAACATCTCCTCCGCCGCCGCGACCCTCGGCGGCGCCGGCACCTACGCCCACTACGCCGCGGCGAAGGCCGCGGTCGAAGCGCTCACCATCGGCCTTTCCAAAGAGCTCGCAGGGAAGAACATCCGGGTGAATGCCGTCGCTCCCGGGACAGTGTGGACCGACTTTCACCAGGACCGCGACCGCCCGGCAAAGGTCGCAGCGGCGATCCCGATGGGTCGTGCGGGAAAGCCGCACGAGATCGCGGGTGCTGTCGCCTGGCTACTCTCCGACGACGCCGGCTACGCCACCGGCACAACAATCCGAGTCGCCGGCGGACTCTGACCGCGCCGAGGCTAGCTAGCGGTACGGCAGTCAGGCGCCGCGCTGGCCGGCTCTATCCACCTCCAGCTCTCAACAAGCCAGCAGCAGGGATGCGATATGTTGTCCCATCACGGAGCATGGCCCAGAGAACATTGAGACGCCGTCGTGCAAGCGACAGCATCGCCTGGATGTGGGATTTCCCTTCGCCACGTTTGCGGTCGTAATAGCCGCGCGAGGCGGGACAGGACTTTAGGGCGGATAGCCCGGAGAGGTAGAAGACCCGGAGGAGCCGTCGGTCATAGCGCCGGGGGCCGGTGGTTGCCGCTGATTCTCCCGGAGTCACGGGGTGCGGGGGCCAGTCCGACGACGCCTGCGAACCGGTCGGCGGATTGGAAGATGGTGAGGTCACCGCCGGTGGCGCCAAGGAACTGGATCAATTCAAACCTGGTGACTGCGAACGGCGCACCGTTCCTGCCGGGTGCACCCACACACGTCCAGCAGGTCGGCGGGCTGCGGATCGGCTTCATCGGGCTAACCGGCAATATGCACACCACCACGACCGCGGGCGAGATCCTCGAGATTGACCCGGTCAGCGCGCCGAAACCGCTGTGGATCGACTGCACGGCCAGGATGTGGACGCCATTGTGGCGGTCACCCAAATCGACAAGGACGTCAATGAGCGACTGCTCAACGAGGTGCCTGAAATCGATGCCTCATTCCGCGAGGAAACAGCTACATAGCGGCGTCGGACGTCACAGTGCGCGACGACGGCCGGCTGATCCTCTCCCCGGAGGGCAATATGGGGTCGGTCCTGCGGCTGGACATTACCCTCAAGGACGGCGAAACGGTCCTGACCCACGACGAATTCCAGGTCGACGCCTCCGTGGTCCCTGACGCCGGGCTCGCCGAGGTCGAGGCGTACTACGTCGCCGACATGGACGACAAACTGAACGAGCAGATTGGCAAGTCAACCGGCTACCTGGACCGTGTGGCCGTGGGCAATCTGGCCGCGGACGCCTTCCGGGCCTACGGCGCTGCGGACTTCGGCTGGATGAACGGCGGCGGTGCCCGCGCCGATATCCCCGGTCCCCCCGTCACCCTCCGCGATGCCTACAGCGTCCTTCCGTTCGGCAACAGGGTCTCCGTCATCGAAGTCACCGGCGAGCAACTCCGTACCGGCCTGGAATTTTCCGGCGGCGACCGGACCCGCCCGGCCGGATTCGGCTACACCTATACCGCCAGCGCCCCGGAGGGAAGCCGCATCAGCGACCTCCACACCACGGAGGGTCCGGTTGACCCGGCCGGCACCTACACACTGGCCATCACCAGCTTCGTCGCCCAGGGCAATCCCGCATTCAAGAATGCCCCGGTGAACCTGTCGGCCGAAGACGGAACGGTTGATGTCAGCGCCCTGATCGACCACATCAAGGCCGTCGGCACGCTTTCCCCCGATGCCCAGCCGCGCGTCACCGTCCAATAACTAGCCAGGAGCCGCCGGATCATAACGACGCCGCCACCTTAGGTTTCGTACGCATGGAACCTAAGGTGGCGTCGTTACAAAGTATTGGACATTGACACTCCCGGCCCGTTCTCTGTTCGCGTTCTCCACGTCGAACGCAGTGGAGCCGGGTCACCATCGGAGGCACGACGCTGCCGGCGTACCCGGTGGTGGCGGTCTGGCAACCCTTCCAGACCATACGCTTCCCGCGATCAACACGCCGAGAGGACCGGCTGAAAGCAACGCTATTGCGGACGCGGGGCAGTAGCAGTCTTCATGTTCGGAGCGAACTTTGCTTGACCGAGTAGGTGACACCTTGCCCCGGCTTTCCCCCAGGCCCTAGCAGGCGATCACCGCTGTGCGCAGCTATGAAACCCAGTTCCGGGCTGTGGGGTGCTCCCGTTTTATTGCAACATAAATCACCGCCTGCGCAAAGCAGCCTGATGTCATCATCGCCCGGCGGATTGATGGCAAACGGCCGCAATCTGCTAAGCCGAGCGTTTATTTAAACTAGGACATCAAATTTGGTAAGTCAATCCATTGACTTACTCAGCTTTCAGGGTGACACTGGTCAAAGCTCCCGAGGTTAAATGCCTGACTGAAGGGCGAGCCAGCCTCTCACTCTCACATTAGTTGGAGAAAACAATGACGTTTAAATCAACGATACGATTGACGCTCTTAGCGGCCCTGACGGCATCAACGCTTGCCGCATGTTCTTCCGGAGGACCCCCTTCAGCCAAGGCCGGTGAGATGATCCCCCTCAAGGTCGGTTATCAGGAACAAGCCATCCTGAGCAGCATGGACTTTATTGCCAAGGAGAACGGCATATTTGCCAAGCGCAACCTTGATGTGACAATGATTCCGAATAAAAGCGGACAGAATGCCGTTGCCGCCTTGTTGCGCGGCGACATTGACTCTGCTTACGGTCCGCAGGGAAATACCGTGACAGCCCTAAGCCAGGGAGAATGCCTGCAGACCCTCACATCCGGGCACGGCAACATCGTAAACATCGTGGCCCGCCCCGGTTTGCCGCTCCCGAGTAAAAAATCAGACACCTTCCCGGGAGGCCTAGCAGACCTTTCAGGCAAGAAGGTGGGCGTATCAAGCCTGGGCGGGGCTACTGACAGGAATACCAGGCTGGTTCTCAAAGCTGGTGGTGCAGACGTAGACAGCATCACCTTCATCGCCGTCGGCGTCGGAGCCACTGCCGTTACAGCCCTTCAGCAGGGAGAGGTCGACGCGATGGCATCTTTCCCTCCCGGAGATCAGCTCTTTAATGCCGGAGATTTTCAGTACGTTGTAAACCTTGTCGAAAATCCGGAAAAGAGCCCGCTGGCCGCAGTCATTATTTCCTCTCCAGTTATGACCTGTGATTTCATCCAGAAAAATGAAAACGCGGCAATGGCATACTGCAAGGCACAATGGGATGCATGGGACTTTGCTGCCGATCCAGCCAACAATGAGGCAGTCGCCCGTTCTCTAGCCAAGTACCTCAGCCTGGACGCAGCTAAGGCCCTTAAAATGTGGGAGCAGTATCGGTCCACATTCCAGGACGCAGCTCTCACACCCGAAGCCTGGGCGAAACAGTCGCAGTACAACGCGGCCGATCAGCAGCAACCGCTGGACTACGCCAAAACCGTTTACGCCCCCTGCGCCGCGAGCGATCCACGATGACTATCCTGGTGGACTCGAGCTTGGAAGCGGTTGACGTATCGCGGCAGACGGGTGGGAAACCGCGCAAGTCGGAATCCAATAGCAGATGGCTAATTTTGGGAGCCCAGATAGGGATTCTCATTGTCGCCGTCGCAGTATGGCAACTCGCCCACGTCTTCAATCTCGGCCGCGCGATCGTACTTCGCAGTCCGGGTGAAGTCTGGACAGCCGGCGTGGAACTCGTGACTACCGGGGTGCTTTGGCCGAACCTTTGGTCAACGCTAAGCGCAACGGTGATCGCCCTGGTTATCGCCGGAACGGCCGGGGTGCTGATCGGACTCGGACTTGCACTCGTGCCCCGCATTGAGCGGGTCGTGCATCCCTATCTGACGGCACTAAACAGCGCACCCCGGGTAGCGTTCGCACCGGTACTCATCATAATTTTCGGCATCGGGCAGTCCTCAAAAATTGCCCTCGCCGTTTCCGTCGTGATCTTCGTCGTCATCATCAACTCACGGGCCGGCGTCTATGCCGCTGACCCTGACGTCCGCAGATTGATGAGCATTCTCGGCGCCACGAGAGGGCAGATCTTTCGAAAGCTTTTGTTTCCAGTGGCAGTGCCGTCAATATTTGCCGGACTAAGACTCGGGCTTATATATGCGCTTCTCGGTGTGGTCACCTCGGAAATGATTGCTGCCAGAGAAGGCATGGGACAATTAGTCAGCGCCTATTCCGGAAACTTTGAACTTCACCGAGTTTACGCTGTCATTCTTTCGCTCATCATTGTGGCAACCATCCTTAACGGAATTGCAGGAATAGTGGAAAAGAAGATTCTATGGTGGCAGCCGAAGGGGGAAATATAACATGGACTACCCCGTTACTTCGGCGAGCAGCACCCTGCTAACCTTCGCGGACAAAGACGTTCAAAAGGAGACTTCACGTTCCGACGGCGCAGCTGTGAGTCTGCGCAGCGTTTCAAAAGACTTTGATTCCGAAGCCGGCACGATCCGCATCATCAATGACGTTTCCTTCACCGTCAAACCCGGCGAATTCGTCGTCCTGGTCGGGCGCAGCGGTTGCGGGAAAACAACGATCCTGAACATGCTGGCCGGCCTCTATCCCCCGACTTCGGGGGCTGTCGAAATCTTCGCCGACTCACCTCAGAACGCACGCCGCAGGCTCGGGTACATGCTGGCCAATGACGCACTTATGCCGTGGCGTTCGGCTGTCAGGAACGTTGAACTAGGCCTTGAAATTCTCGGTATGCCCAAAAAAGAGCGGCGGAAAAAGGCCCTGTCGATGCTCACTGACGTCGGCCTGGGGCACGCCGCCGGGCGACTCCCCTGGCAGCTGTCCCACGGCATGAGACAGCGCGTCGCCCTGGCCCGGACGTGGGCCCGTGACCCGGGGCTCCTGCTGATGGACGAGCCCTTTTCGGCGCTGGACGCGCAGACACGCACCGATGTTCAAGCCACATTTCTCAACGTCTGGCAGGGCAGCAACGCCGCCGTCGTGCTCGTCACTCACGATCTCAGTGAGGCGCTGCTCCTGGCCGATCGGGTGATCATGCTCGGCGACGGAAAAATCCTGCGCGAAGTACGCCCGCCATTTGAACGTCCCCGCGATCTGCCCAGCATCGCTTCCAGCGACACATTCCGTGACCTGCTGAACGAACTACGCGAACTCCTCAACTGATTCCAGAACCTCGGTCAAACCAACATACGCAGAGAGAAGGACAGCATGACCATCACCATAGCCAAGTCGGATGCGAAACAGTGGGAAACGGCCTCCACCCACCGGACGCCCGGGATTTCCATCAAACCCCTGCTGAAGCGCGGCGGGCACGGAGAAAGCCTGGAATTCAACGTGGTCCGATTCGGCGGCGAGGACTTTTGGAGCCCCCGGCACCGCCACAACTTCGATCAGATCCGGATCGGGCTCGAGGGTGAAACCAAGTATGGCAAGGGAGTCCTCAAGCCCCGTACCATCGGCTACTACCCCGAGGGCACCTGGTACGGTCCCCTCAGCGTCGCCGAGCCGAGCATCCAGGCCATCCTGCAGCTCGACGGCGCCTCACGCTGCGGCTATGTGAACTACGACATTCTCGATGCTGCCACCGAGGAACTGAAGCAGGAAGGGACCTTCAGCAAGGGCTTCTATATTCCCGCCGACGGCAAGGAAATCGACGGCTTTCAGGCATCCTGGGAACGGGCCACCGGACAACAGATGATCTATCCTGAGCGCCGCTACGCGGAGCCGCTATATATGAATCTTGACGCTTTCAACTGGATCGACGCCGGCAACGGTACAGCGACGAAGAACGTCGGTGTGTTCAACGAGTACGGAACATCCATTTCCATGGTCAAACTTGCGCCAGGGGCCAGCGCCGGGATCGGGTCCGCGGACCGGACGGCAGTGGCCTTTGTACTCAGCGGGGAAGCCACCTCGGGAGAAGCCGCCCTCGGCACCTGGGGCGCCGCCCTGGCTGACCACGAGATTGTATCGCTCACCGGTGTCACGGAATCGGAGATAGTCGTCGTCACCTTGCCCGATTTCAAGTAATCCCACCCCACCAATCCATACTCAGTCGTTAGAGAGGTAGCCGCTATGTCATGGCGCATCCACCACGTTAGCCTGCCCGCCCGGTACGTCCGCGAGACTGCCGACTTCTACAACCAGATCCTCGGCATGAAGGAAAACAGCCCGCCCTGGAAAGCCAAGGAGCGCGGCGACTTCCCCATCGATGAGCAGAACGTCGCGTGGTTCGACGACGGGAAAACCCAACTGCACCTGGCACGCCACTCCGGCAACTTCTGCATAGACAACAATTTTCACATCGATCCGATCGTGAATGGCCATGTGGCGATCGAGGTGGATGACCTCGATGCCGTCCGGGAACGGCTTCGGAGCCGCAATATCTACTTCGCAGATCCCGGGAACTGGGCATTGAACGGCGTAGAACAGATCTACGTAATGGACCCGGCGTCCAACGCGGTAGAGATCAACTGCCGGCCCCGCTAATCACTTGTTAGGCGTGTTGTGAAATCTATCGATCGGCCCACGATGAAAGATGTGGCGCTCAGGGCCCACGTGGATATCAGCGTGGTCTCCCGGGTTTTGTCACAAGACCCGCGTTTGAGCGTCACCGCCGCAACCCGGGCACGTGTCGAAAATGCTGTGCGCGAACTGTCCTACAGTCCCAACCGGTCAGCGCGTGCCTTGCGTACTTCAAAGAGTGGGCTGCTCACCTTCGTGCTGCCCCAGATAGCCAACCCGCTCTACCTGCGGATGGTCTCTGGGGCAGTGCAGAAGGCCAAGGATCTCGGCTACCAGCTGGTGGTGGCGGAGCTGACCCACGCCGCCGAACAGCTGCGAGAGTATCAGGCGAGCGGTATCGACGGGATTCTCCTGGCGACAGGCGGTCTCGACGAGGACCAACTGGGCGAGTGGATGGAGGGCCAAATGCCGGTAGTCGTCGTCAACCGGACGCTGGAGAACTCAGAGAACTGGAGCTCCGTGGACTACCCGCGCGCGGCCACACTCGCCGCTGACCACCTGGGCTCGCTCGGACATCGGCACGTGATGGTTCTCACCGGTCCGGAAAAACTTCCGGGGTGGAGTGCCCGCTCGGACGCATTTCGGGCAGTTTTGGGGGACCACGAAACGGTGGAGATCCGCGCCAGCGGCCTCTATGCGGATCAGGGCTATGCTGCCGCAGCCGAGATTCTGGCGCGCCGTCAAGGCGAGACCGCGGTGTTCGTCACCTCCATGATGCTTGCCGTGGGGCTTTTGAAGGGTCTTCGGGAAAGCGGCGTGTCAGTACCGGAAGACCTCTCCGTCATTGCCCTCCACGACGACGATCTTGCGAACTACGTCTCTCCCCCGCTGACGACGGTCGCGCTCCCCATGTACCAACTGGGACAGCTTTCTGTGGCGCAGCTGGTCAATATGATCGACGACAAAAAAGAGGGCCCCATCGTAGTCACGGACCCGCCGCAACTGGTTGTGCGGGGCTCAACCGGCCCCCCCGGAGAAAGGTGATCAATGTCTAAGACGGCCAGCCCGGCAGCACCGCGAGAGATTCCCGGAGCCAAGACCGAAGACAGGGGGACACCCGGTGAATCAGCCTGGAGCGGGACGCTCTGGCCGGCGTTCCAGGACTCCTTTATCCGCAACGCCGGCTCAACCGCCGTCGTCTTCAATCGACGCCAACTGACCTACGCGCAGTTCCACGCCGCCGTCCTGCTTCTCGGCCGACACCTGGCCGACCGCGGCATCCGGGCCGGGGACCGAGTGGTCCTGTACACGCACAACTGCATCGAATATCTGGTAGCGGATGTGGCCATTCTCGCGCTCGGGGCGGTCAAAGTACCCATCAGCGCCATGGCCAGCACGGAAGAGGCCACGGCGATCATAGAGCGGGTAGAAGCGTCGATGACGATCACGGACAGCACCGCTCTGCTCACCGCAACGCTCCCGGCGCCCACACAGGTCCTGAGCATCTCCGAGATAGAAATTGAACTGCCCCACGCGGCGGCAGTCCAGGAAAAGCCGGGGACCCCCCAGATGCGGGCCGAATCTCCGGCGGTCATCTACTTCACCGGCGGAACAACCGGTGCTCCAAAAGGGATCGTCCACTCCCAGGCAGGAGTGCTGGCAAACCTCCACGCCCACATCATCGAAGCGGAGATCTCCCGCGACGAGCACCTTCTGCTGACCACACCGCTGGTGCACGCCGCGGGATTGTTCGCATTGGCCGGACTGCTGCGCGGGGCAAAAGTCAGTATCGAGAGTGCTTTCGATGCCGACCGCGTGCTCGAAGTCATTAATGACCGGGCCGTCACATGGTTGTTCGCAGTGCCCACAATGATCAACCGACTTGTCAATGCGGCAGAGCTGCACCAATGGCACCCGCGGACCCTGCGAACGATCCAGTACGGGGCAGCACCAATCTCCCCATCCCTCCTCCAGCGGGCACTGTCACGGTTCGGCCCGATCCTGCAACAGCTGTATGCACAAACGGAATGTCCTGACTACGCCACACTCTTGACGAAACAGGACCATCTGCGGGCCCTTGAGAAACCTCGTTTGCTCTCGTCGGCCGGCCGCTCCACCTTGATGTGCAACGTGACTGTGCGGGCAGAGGACGGGGCCGCCGTGCCCGTGCGGGATCTCGGCGAGATATGTCTCGCGGCGCCGTATGTCATGACTTCCTACTGGCGGGATCCCCAAGGCTACGCCGACCGCTTCTACGGGCGGTGGATGCGCACCGGGGACATCGGCTACCTGGATGAAGACGGTTACCTCTATATCGTGGACCGCCGCAACGACATGATCGTGACCGGAGGCCTGAACGTCTATTCCGTTGACGTCGAGAACGTGCTCTCAGATCATCCCGACGTCGACGGTGTGGCCGTTATCGGCATCCCGGACCCAGACTGGGGCGAGGCAGTGTGCGCCTACGTGGTCACATCCGCTGACGAAGACCGGGACCTGCTGGCGGATCGAATCCTCGATCACTGCCGGGCCACGGCTGCGCGCTACAAAGTACCCAAGAAAATTGTCTTCATTGATCAATTGCCGCTCACCCGCTACGGGAAAGTCGACAAAAAGGCGCTGCGCCTACCGCACTGGGGCGCCACCGGAAGGGGAATCAACTGATGAGTGCTACCGTCGCTAACGCGCACCGCGTGACTATTGTGGATGGTCGGGTTATCGGCAGCCGCTGTTCGAGCTGCAGTTTCGCGGTCAGCCCTCCACTGCCACGCTGCCCCCGCTGCGGCGGAGAGCAGGATGCTCAGGATTTTCCGGCCCGGGGACGTATCTGGGCGTCCGCCCTGATCCACCTACCGGTCCTTGACCGCGACGCCGCCCGGACACGTTTTTCATACGTTGACATCGAAAACGGCCCGAGAGTACTGGCAGCGGGCGACGGCCCTGCACCTGAATCCGATTACCCGATAGGCGCTGCAGTCATTCTCTGTGAAACGACCTCGAGCATCACCGCGATCCCGGTGGGGAAGGACTGACTACCTTGAGGGATGATGAATTCATCGCCACCGTAGCAGGGGTAGGAACATCAAAATTCGGCAAGCATCAGGGAGCACGATTCGAAGATCTGGCCTGGACAGCCATCGGTCCGGCTCTGAGTGCAGCAGGAATTGATCCGGATCAGGTCGGCGCCGTCTACGTGGGCAGCGTCTTCGGACCCAGCGGCCTCGCAGCGCGCATCTCCCGCGCGGCGGGATTGATCAACGCACCGGCAATTAAAGTCGAAGCTGCCTGCGCCAGCGGGACTGTGGCGGCGCACATGGCAGCCGAAGCCGTCCGCTCGGGACGATGCGAATATGCCCTGGCAATCGGCATTGAAATGCTATCGGCAGTGTTTGACGGGGCGATCGTGCCCGAAGCCTCGGACTCCGACGGTGCGATCGGCCTGCCGCTCCCGGGCCTGTACGCCCTGCAGGCCCAGCGCTACATGCACCTGACAGGAACGTCCGCCGAGGACATCGCCCTGGTCGCCGTCAAGAACCGATCAAACGGAGCCCTCAACCCAATCGCGCACCGTTCCATAGCTGTGACTCTTCAGGAGGTCATGGACAGCCGCCCGATCGCCGATCCGCTCACCCTCTTGCAATGCTGTCCGATGAGCGATGGAGCCGCAGCGGTTGTATTTTCCCGCTCCTCCAGGAACACAGGCGTGGGCCTGCGCGCCTCTGAAGTCGTGGGCGGGCAAGGCTGGCCAGGCGCCTCCGATAAGCCATGGGGCATCGACAGCGTGAAGAGAGCCATGCGCAGCATCCAAAAAACGCTGGGAGAAGCACCCGTAGCAGACCTCTACGAGGTGCACGATGCCTTCACCATTGGCGAACTTCTCACCATCGAGGCCATGGATCTGGTGGCGCCGGGAACCGCTCCGGCTGCGTTGCGTCAGGGGCGCTTCCACCGCGACGGCGACATCCCCGTCAACCCCAGCGGAGGCCTGCTCTCCCGAGGACATGCGCTCGGTGCCACCGGAATTGCGCAGATCGCCGAATGCTTTCTGCAACTGACAGGGCAGGCCGGGGCGCGGCAAATAGAGGGCGCACGACGGGCGATCGTCGAGACCCTCGGGGGCGGTGCCAGCGGCCTGGATGGAAACTGCGCCGCAGTCATGGTGCTCGAACAGATCTGACCAGGGCGGGATTCCCCGACTAACGTGAAAGGCATTCCATGAGTGGGACCCGTGTCCAGACACATCGACTTAAAGGCAGGACCGCCATCATCACCGGCGCGAGCCGCGGCATCGGGTTGGCCATCGCCCAGCGGCTCGTCGCTGAGGGTGCCAAAGTATGCATTACGGCGCGGAAGGCCGGACCCCTGCAGGAAGCGGCAGGGATGTTTCCTGCAGGCAGCGTCATTGCCATTGCCGGAGCGGCCGACGACCCTGGACACCGCCGGGAAGTCCTGGACGCCGTCGCCCGGGAACTCGGCAGAATGGATGTCCTGGTGAACAACGCAGGCATAAATCCCGTCTACGGAACCTTGATGGAACTGGATCTCAGCGCCGCACGCAAGATCACGGAAGTCAACCTCTTCGGCACCCTCGCATGGGTTCAGGACGCCTACCACCATGCCGAACTGGATTTTGCCCGCCGCGGCGGCTCCGTCATCAACCTCTCGTCCGTGACTGGTCAGACGCCCTCGCCCGGGATCGGTTTCTACGGAGTGAGCAAGGCAGCCATCGGTCATCTGACCCGGACCCTCGCCGTCGAAATGGGACCCGGGATCCGGGTCAACTCAGTTGCCCCCGCGGTAGTCAAGACCCGGTTCGCCAAAGCCCTGTATGAAGGCAAAGAAACCCAGGTCGCCTCCCAGTACCCACTGGGCCGCCTGGGCACGCCCGAAGACATTGCCGCCGCTGTCGCGTTCCTTGCCTCCGATGATGCGGCGTGGATCACCGGTCAGGTCCTCAACCTCGACGGCGGCCTCCTCTCCGCCGGCGGCATCGCCTGATCCATCCGCTCCCGAGCCTCCGGTCTTGGACCATGAAAGGACGCTTCACCATGAACAGCCAGCAACCGCCCGCAGACATCGAGGATCTACGGATCCGTACACGGGAATTTATCCGCGGTACAGTCGTTCCGGCCGAACCGAAACCGGGCGAGCGTCTGGATGATGCACTCCGCGAGCAGCTTCAGACCGCGGCCAAGGCCGCCGGAGTCTTTGCCCCGCACGTACCTGAAGAATACGGCGGACAGGGCCTACCCATCCGGTATTGGTCCCCCATCTTTCAGGAAGCCGGCTATTCCCCTATCGGCCCGTCCGCCCTGAACTGCATGGCACCGGACGAGGGAAATATGCACATGCTGAACCTCATCGGAACCCAGAGCCAAAAGCTGCGCTATCTGGCGCCCTTGGCGGCCGGAACGGTCCGGTCCTGCTTCGCGATGACGGAACCGCACCCAGGAGCAGGATCCGATCCTGCCGCCCTGCGCACCGAGGCCACCAAGGTCGACGGCGGCTGGTCCATCAACGGACACAAGCGGTTCATCAGTGGTGCCGACGGCGCAGCCTTTTGCATCGTCATGACCCGCACCGAAGCCTCCAACGGAACCACCGCCGGCGCTACGATGCTGCTGGTTGAGCTGAAAAATCCAGGCGTCCTGCTGGGCGATCATATAAGTACCATTGACCGGGCGATCACTGGGGGCCATCCGCACGTCCACTTCGAAAATTGCTTCGTCCCGGACGAGGCGGTGCTCGGCGAAGCCGGTAAGGGTTTCGAGTATGCCCAGGTCCGCCTCGGACCGGCCAGGCTTACACACTGCATGCGCTGGCTGGGACTTGCGCGCCGCTCCATGGACATCGCTCTGGACCGTGCCGGACGCCGGGAGATTTTCGGGACACCGTTACAAGACCTTGGCCTTGCCCAGGAACTCATCGCGCAATCAGTCATCGACATCGAAACATCCGATGCCATCATCACCAAGACCGCATTGCTTCTGGAAACCGACCCCAAAGCCGGGTCCGCCCTGTCATCAGTGGCCAAAGTGTACTGCTCGGAAGCCATCCACCGGGTCGTCGACCGCGCCATCCAGGTCTGCGGCGGCGACGGCGTCTCCGACGGGCTTCCATTAGCTTCCTTCCTCAACGAGGTCCGGCCCTTCCGGATCTATGACGGGTCCAATGAAGCCCATAAGTGGGCCATCTCCCGCCGGGCATCCGTCTACCGGGCTGCTGCGGTCAATGCCGGAGAACCGTATCTGGCCGATGTGTCCCGCGACCACGTCCAGGCACATTAATGCAGACAATTCCTGACGGCATAGAAATCACCGCAACCCACGCCGATGCCCGAGGCCTGGACCTTCCCCCGCTCCTGGTCCTTGAACCGGTCATCGAGTTCATGGATGCCCGGGGGCTGGGCAGCGGCCCGCTGTCCTGGGCCAGGATCGGCGACGGACAATCCAATATCACCTACCGGATCGACCGCGGTTCTGACGTCTTCGTGCTCCGGCGCGGTCCGCGTCCTCCGCTGCCCAAATCCACGCATGACATGGTCCGCGAAGCACGCATCCAGCAGCTGTTGGGCAGGCATTACGTGCCGGTCCCGGAAATCCTTGCAGTATGTGAAGACCATTCCGTTCTTGGCGTCCCCTTTTACATCATGTCCTTCATGGAAGGGGTGGTCATCACTGATACGGTCCCGGCACACCTGGATTCGTCGGCCCAGCGGGCAGCGGCCAGCGCCGCCGCCGTCGATACTCTGATCCAGCTCCACCAGATACCGGCAGATGCCGGGGAACTGGCCACCATCGGACGGCCGGAGGGGTATCTGCGCCGTCAGGTCGAGCGGTTCTCCACTCTCTGGGACGTCAATACCACCAGAACGCTCCCCGACGTCCCCCGGATCGGCGCCTGGCTCGAGCAGAACATTCCGGCCAGCCAGGCGACAGCCGTAATTCATGGTGATTTCCGGCTGGGCAATCTGATGTTTTCCCGCGATGAGCCAGCACGGGTCACGGGCATCCTTGACTGGGAGATGGCCACGCTGGGTGATCCGCTTACGGACCTCGGCTATCTCACCGCCACCTACGCCGAACCTGGCAGCGTCCCCACACCGCTGGAACTGACACCCGTCACAGGCGAACCCGGATTCTTGGACCGCGCTCAGCTCATTGCCCGATACCGCGACCGCATGGACCTGGATCTGGAAGCCTTGCCCTGGTACCAGACCCTTGCCCTGTGGAAGGCGTCAATATTCTGCGAGGCAATTTATACGAGATGGCTACACGGCGAACGGCCCGAGGACACCGTCTTCGGGCCCTCCTTGAAGACCGGTGTCCCGCAACTGCTGCTCGCAGCGGGACAGTTCGCCGGGACGTCGCGCGGTTAATCCTCAGTTCGGGCTTGCCAGCTACGGATGGAAGTGACCGCCGAGTACGGGACAACTTTTAACGGTGACCTCAACAGCTTTGAGTTGTTCATGTGTCTTGCACAGGCCTAAAGGTTTCCTTCCGCCCTCGGGCACGCGGAGAAAGCAACCGGCAGATTGTCCTCGACGTGCCGACTCCAACCGGAGTTCTCGTCCACAAGCAGGGCTTCATTGCCTGCCGGGTGGGAATGGGTGTATCCGGCGAAATAATTCAGTATTGAACCCCGCCACCTCGGACGTGGCGGTGTTCTTCGGTGATTCGGAAAGAAAGCGCCCATCCCAGCAGGGGCAAGAGCAGCGGGCATTCGGCGGCTGACCGCGTCGCCTCTTACGCGTGGGCGGCGTCGTAGGCCTTTTTGATGTTCTGGCTTATCCGTCCCCTGGCGCTGGGGAAATATCCGTGGGCCTGGGCCCAGTCCCGGATCTTTTGGGTCTCTTCGCGGCTTGTCGGTGCGGTACTCGCGCCCCGGCTCCCTGGCGTGTCCCGGAGGCGACGCCCGCGGGTGACGTATTTTTCCAGCACCCCGCGCAGTTCGCGAGCGTGATCTGCGGTGAGGTCAATTTCGTAATCGGCGCTGTCGATGGAGAACCGGACGGTTCCGTCGGCGTCCTCGCCGGAAAGATCATCAATCAGCTGCACGTGAACTTTGCGGGCCATGGGGATCCTTTCACTGGTAATTCATGCTGTCGTCCCCCTGCTGACTCGAGCCGTTGTCCTTAATCCTATTCGAAGCCCGCGCTCCGTCAGACCGATTTTATGGCTTGTCCGGCCGGTCCTCGGCAATGCCAGCTTCCGGCCGCCGGCAAGAATGCGGACCGGGTCGGAGATGAAAGCAATGATTGTGAGCGACATTCAACGGTATTAAGTGCCGGTCCTGTGCATGGCAATTTTTGGTTTTCTGATTGATTTGCCGCCCGTTAAGGTTCAGTCCCGACACCTCCATAGAACACAATCTCCCATACAGCAGCTGTGCCGACAGGGAGTCTTTAGCTTCCTGTCCTGACGTACTGATAGAGGGTTTCGCGGCTGATGCCGAACTCACGGGCGAGGGCGGTCTTCTGCTCCCCCGCGCCGGCCCGCCGCCGCAGCTCCCCTGCCTGTCCGGGTGAGAGTGCCTTTCGGCGTCCGCGGTAAACCCCACGGGCCTTGGCCAGGGTGATCCCTTCCCGTTGTCGTTCACACCGATCAGTGCCCGTTCGAACTCCGCGAAGGCGCCCATGACCGAGAGCATCAGGTTCGCCAGTGGGGAATCCTCGCCCGTGAAGACCAGCTGTTCCTTCAGAAACTCGATCCGCACACCCTTATTCGTCAGTCTCTGCACCAGGGACCGCAGGTCATCCAGGTTCCGGGCGAGGCGGTCCATGCTGTGCACGACCAGGGTGTCCCCGTCCCGGAGAAAGCGCAGCAGCTCCTCCAGCTGCGGGCGTTTCGTGTCCCTGCCGGAGGCCTTGTCCGTGAAGACCCGGTCCAGCTCGATCCCCTCCAGCTGGCGGACGGTGTTCTGGTCGGCAGTCACTTTTTGCGCGGAGGTGGGGAAGTCATCCGGGGGACTTTCCGAAGGGACGGAAGCCAGGTCATCTTCCAAAGTGCCGCCTGCTCCACAGTGAGGCCGTCCACCTGGCAACAGCTCCTCCAGATAAGGGCCCAGTACTTTGGCTGGCCACGGCAGCCGAGGAGGTCTACTTGACGCTGCCGGAATTCGTGAACCACGGGGTATGAGGAACAGAGGGATTCCAAGGCTCGACAGCTGCATGATGGGCTGATGGCTCTCCCTGGCAACGACCGGTAGCGCTCTAGCTCTCCAGGGGTCTGCCTCGAGGAACGCTGCCAGGGTCGGCGGTGAACAGGTTCCCCTCGTTGTACTGGCGCTCCAAGGCTTCGACCTCACGCTCCACGGCGGCAAGGATGAAGTCCGAAAGCGTCCTAGATCCGGTCAGGTGGCGGGTTGCCATGTACGCGGAGCGCATCCTGGCGCCTGATTCCTTGGACTGGAAGAAGCTGGTCTTCCGGTACATCTTCTTCTCCGGCTCCGGGGCCGCCTGTGCGGGCTGGCGGAGAACCGCCTGGGAATACTGCGGGGCTTGTTGAACGGGCTGTGTGTGGACCACAGGCTGTGACTGTGGGCCAGGTGCTTGCCGTTGATCGGCCTGCTGGGCTGCCAGCGCCTGGACGACAGGAATTTGCACCCCTGGATTATGCTGAGCCGGTGCTGCCTCCGCTGGAGCCTGCATGGGTGCCGGTACAGCTGCTGATGTGGTTTGCTCAGGCTCAGCCGCGGTGGCTGGGACTGCGTGCAGCGCTGCAGGCTGGGACTCCCCCAACGGCTCCTCTACGCGCGTCATGTCGGCAATGACGCTTGTGTTGCGGGCTTTTGTCAGTCCTGAGCGTTTCCGGACGGCGTCCAGAGCGCTTGGGGTGCCGCCTCGTTCGGGTGCGGGTCCTGGGCGGTTCATGCCTCCGCTCCTTTCCAGATCAGGGTGGCCAGCTGGACCAAATCGGCCCGGTGAGGGGCGGCTTCGGAACCCCATGCCCGCAGCGGCTGCGAGGCGGCCTGCGCCTTGGCGAACACTTCGCGATCCTGAAGCATCGGCTCGAAGACGAGGTCCCCGAAGTTGGCATTGATCTTCTCGATCCAGTGCATCTGGTCAGCGCGCTTCTTCTGTTTGTTGACGATGACACCTAGGAGTTCAATGTTCTCGTTCAGGTTCTCCTGTACCTCGCCTATGGTTGTGACGATCTCCGACAGTCCTTCGACGGAGGCGACCCGGGGCTCTGTGATCAGCAGGGCATGCGTGGCAGCCGTCAGCGCGTTGACAGTCAAGAGCCCCAGAGATGGTGCGCAGTCGATCAGGACGATGTCGTATTCGTCCGCGACACCCTTCAGGGCGATCCGCAGACGGTGCTCGCGGGCCATCATGGAGTCTCGTTCGCGGGAGGCCAGATTGCGTTCGGCCGCGATCAGGTCAAGCCGCGGGAAGTCCTCGTTCTTGTCCGCCCGGGGCTGCCACGCCTCCCCCGCCGGCATGATGGCGTCGCCTGCTACACCGACCATGATCTTCTGGTTGTTCGACTCGTCGCCGTAGAGAACGTCGTTGAGAGTAAATTCCGGCTCCGTCACGCCCAGAGCGGAGGTCACGTTGTACTGCGGGTCAGCGTCAATGACGAGGACCTTCTTACCGAGTGTTCTGGAAAACACCTCAGCGAGGCCTGTCACTAGCGTTGTCTTGCCGACGCCACCTTTTTGGTTGCAAACGGCGATAATTTTTGCCGACATGTTCTGGGTTACCTTCCGTTGCACTGCTGGTCGAAAACGGTGCGGCAGAAGGCCCACATGTGGGGGGGAGCTCATCGGGCCGGCAACCGATGACACCAGACTAGCGGCGGACCACCGGTCTGCCCGGGCGCCACGCGGGGTGTAGACGCAAATGGTTCCTTTCACGCCTATCCCACCATTGGCGCAAATGGCACCATATGCGCCGTTTGAGATAATGCCCCACATCTTTCTGCTTGCTAGATTGCTCAAATCCCACCATTTGCGCATATGACACCTGAACAGACAAGACTGTGGTTGCGCAAATAGAACCATTTGTCCAATCCTTGGGCGTTTTGCCTTGCGGGATTAGAACCAGGGAGATGCCCCGGGCAACGGAGCCCATTGTTCTTAGCGCAGCACTGCCAGAACTTCCGGGGCCTCGAGAGCCTCCCCAGGTATGGGTTGCGCAAATACTTCTATTTGAGCACGAGAACAGCTACTGGGCTTGAGCGAATAGTGGCATTTGCCCTAAGGGTCCACTACTCCGCTGGTGGATCATTTGGGAGAAAATGGTGGCATTTGCGAACGGCCCCAGACTGCTAGACGGTGACATCTTAATCGTAGGATTTGCGCATATCCTTCCATAAGCGCAAATGGTGTTATTTGCGTTTATCCCACATCAGTCGCAAAAAGTGCCGTATGCGCAAATGGTGCCAAAATATCTGGGGTGCCCCGCCGCCACGCCGCCAGGCTCTGGCAGTCACACCGACGGCTGGCCTGGCAACTGTTCCTGGGCGCGGTCACATCGTCCTTTCGTCCCACCGCCAGTTGGACGCGGAACCGGTAGGAATCCACAGGGCTCCTCCACTCATGGCGCCGGCCGGCGCGTTCGTCCCCAGAATCTGGTTCGATGCTATGAACCCACCCCTACGTGCAAATGGAACCATTTGCGAAGTTGAGGAAATGGAACCATTTGCTAAAGGGGATCGCTCGACCCGCCCGGGTGAGCGTGCACAACAGCCTGGGTCGATGAAGGCCGCCAGAAATGGTGGTATTTGCGACTATCGATCATTGTGGCATTTGCCCAAGGCGACGGTACCGAACCGAAATCGCGTCGTAAGGCGCGGCGTTGCGGTTCCTGTAAGCCCGAGCACCCGGCGGTGGAGCGGAGCTGCGGGT
>NZ_JAVDVQ010000030.1:0-34154 GCF_031456935.1 Arthrobacter ginsengisoli
CTGCACCCGGGAGGGTGTGGGAGAGTAGGTCACCGCCGGAACATCATTACACGGTCGAGGACCCCCAACCACGTTGGGGGTCCTCCCGCATTTAAGGCCCCAAACACCCCAGGGCACTGTGGCGCCGGCCGCGGGTAGAGTTGTTGCCCATGGACAACCTCTTCAGCCACGCAGCCTCAGGCGCCGCCGAATCACCGGAGCCGGCATCAGACGACGGGCTGGACCCCGTCGTTTACACCGTCATTGTTCCGGGTGCAGTTGCCCGCGCCTTCGTCGGTTTCACCGAACACACGCATCTTTGGTGGCCGCTCGAGGAGCACGGCGTGTTCGGGGCCGGTTCCTACGTGGAATTCGAAGAGAACCTGATCCTGGAGACCGCGGACGACGGCAGGACAGCCATCTGGGGGTCCATTGATGACTGGCAGCCACCGCTGTCCTTCCATGCCAGCTGGCATCCCGGATCGTCCGCAGCCTGGTCCACGGAGCTTCGCGTCGCGTTCCGGGCGGTGGAGGGCGGTACTGAGCTGCGCCTGGTCCACAGCGGCTGGGAGGGCGCCGAGAACCCCGCCGCGACACGCGCCGACTACGCCGCAAGCTGGCCCAAAGTGCTGGACCGCTTCGTACGCTTCATGGGAACCGCCGGCTGAGCCCGCCGCGGCTTAGACTGAAGGCCGGATTCGACGAACTGGAGACCGCATGAGCATCATTGACGAGCTCACCTCTGCCTTGGGCCCGGCGAAAATCGCCTTGGATACCGCCACGCTGACCGCCTATGCCGTCGACCAGGCACCGGTGCTGGACTACCAGCTGCCGCAGGCCGTGGTCCGGGCCGAAACGGTGGAGGACGTCCAATCCACCGTCCGCGCCTGCGCCGCCCACGGGGTCCCGCTGGTGGCCCGCGGCGCCGGGACCGGCGTCTCGGGTGGTGCACACGCGAGCAAGGACTGCATCGTGCTGAGCCTGGAACGGATGAACCGCATTTTGGACCTCAATCCGGAGGACGAGACTGCCGCCGTCGAACCTGGGGTCATCAACGCGGACCTCAACGCGGCCGCCGCGGTCCACGGGCTCATGTATGCCCCCGACCCCGCAAGCTTCAAACTTTCCACAATCGGCGGCAACGTGGCCACCAATGCCGGCGGCCTGCGCTGCGCCAAGTACGGGGTGACCCGCGACTCGGTGCTGGCCCTCGACGTCGTGCTCGCGGACGGCTCGCTCATCCACACCGGCCACCAGACGTTCAAGGGCGTCGCCGGCTACGACCTCACCGGACTGTTCGTCGGCTCCGAGGGGACGCTGGGGATCGTCGTCGGGATCACCGTCCGGCTGAAATACCTCCCGCAGGACGTGCACACCATTGCCGCCTTCTACCCGGACTTCCGCAGCGCCGCGGCGGGCGTCCTCGCCGTGGGCAAGGCACGCGTGCAGCCGGCCATCATGGAACTGCTGGACAGCGGAACCCTGGCCCAGCTCGACGAGGTCCACGGCTCGGACCTGGCCTCCCGCGGAGCGTCCCTGCTGCTGATCCAGACCGACGGCTTCGGCGCCGCGGCGGAAGCTGCGGCCATCCGGCCTGTCCTCGTCGCCGGCGGCGCGGTCGTGACCATGGAAGCCAGTGCGGAGGCGGAGCAACTGGTGGATCTGCGGCGCAACAGCCGGGGAGTGGAGGTCGACGACGAATACCGCGTGGGCGAGGACGTCGCGGTTCCGCGTTCCCGGCTGGTCGACTACGCCGAGGCCCTCGAAACCATGGCGGCAACCCACGAGGTCAAGCTCAAAGTGGTGGCGCACGCCGGTGACGGCAACCTGCACCCCACCTTCTGGGTGGATCGGGTGGACAAAACCGTGGCCGCGGACGCCATGGTGCGCCTCGGCGCGGCGCTGGATGAGTCCATCACCCTGGCCCTGGCCCTTGGCGGCACCATCACCGGCGAGCACGGGATCGGCCAATACAAGCTGCGCTGGCTCGGGCTGGAACAAAAGGAGCCCGTGCGCGAACTGCAGCGCCGGATCAAGGAACTCTTCGACCCCGCCGGCATCCTGAATCCCGGCAAGGCGATCTAGCGCCGCCGTGACACAACCAGACGGCCTCCGGGCCCCCGGGCCGACGGAAACCTAGTCGTCGGAGTCCGGGTATTCGTCGATGGACTCGTCGGCGCCGTAGCGGGATTCCTCGGTCTCCACCTCGAGGATCTTAAGCAAGCCTGTGTCCGGATTCAGCATGATGGCGGCCTCGTCGCGGCGGTGGCGGAGTACGGAATCAATGTAGGACTGCACCGTTTCGGCCAGCGGGATGTGCCGGTTCTCCTTTTCGGACATGTACCAGCGGTGCTCCAGGATCTCGTGCACGGCCTCCGCCGGCTCCAGCTTCCCGGACAGGTCGCGGGGGATGGAACGGACAATCGGCTCGAAGATCTGGCTCACCCAGAGGTGTGCACTGTATTCCTCGTCCATCCCGGGGTAGTTGTCCGCCCGGAAAGTATCCATGTCGGTCAGGAGCCGGCGTGCCTGGTTTTCCTGCGCGTCCAGGCCGGTCAGGCGCAGCAGCCGGCGCTGGTGGTGCCCCGCATCGACCACCTTGGGCTGAAGCTGGATGGTGGAACCGTTCTGCGTCGTCTTGATCGCATATTCCTCGACGTCGAACCCCAGGTCGTTGAGCTTCCGGATGCGGGCGGCGACCCGCCAACGCTCGCCGATCTCGAACGACTCCTTCTCAGTCAGTTCCGTCCAGAGCCGCCGGTAGCTGTCCATAATGAGTTCGCTGGTGGCCACGGGGTCCACTTTTTCCTCGATGAGGCCGCCGTCGAGCAGGTCCATGAGCTCTCCGGCAATGTTGACGCGGGCGATCTCCAGATCGTATTCGCGCTGCCCGGTGGAGAGATCCGGATACAGCTCGCCGGTCTCCGCGTCCACGAGGTAGGCCGCGAACGCGCCGGCGTCGCGGCGGAAGAGCGTGTTGGACAGCGACACGTCGCCCCAGTAGAACCCGATCAGGTGCAGGCGGACCAGCAGCACGGCCTGGGCGTCGATCAGGCGGGTCAGCGTGTCCTTGCGCAGCATTTGGGAGAAGAGGGCACGGTACGGCATGGAGAACTTCAGGTGCCGGGTGACCAGCACAGGGTTCAGCGGCCGGCCGTCCGGGGTGGTGCGCCCGGTGATGACGGCGACCGGTTCCACGCAGGGGACGTCCAGCCGCGCGAGCTTGCGGAGCATGTGGTACTCGTGGCGGGCCACGTGTTCCGAGGTTTCCTTGATGGCGATGACGGAGCCGCCAAGGTGCGCGAATCGGACTATATGGCGGGAGATGCCGCGGGGGAGCGCGGCGAGGTATTCCGCGGGCCAGTCCTCGAGGGCAACGTGCCACGGCAGGTCCAGGAGCTCCGGCTCGGTGGCGGCGGCCGTGATACTCAGGGAGCTCGAGGCCACGAAACCCTTGCTGTCGTTGGCGCTGGCCGCTTCGAACCGCGGCAGTTTGCCGATCTGACCGTAGTCGGTGGGTTCGTCGTGCCAGTGGGCACTGTTTTCCTCGCTCATGGGGTTTTCCTCGTCATGAACCAATTCTTCCGTACTAAGGGCGGCGGCCCTAACGAAGGCATGCTGCCGGGCGGTTAAAGCCTGACGGCGGCCCTCCAGTGGGGAGGACCGCCGTCAGCCGTGGGTGGGCCCACGCCGGCAGGGTTCCCTGACCGAAGCGGAGCGAGGTTAGGGAACCGGTGGGGACTAGTCGCCCAGGCGCAGGCCTGTCTTCGTGTCGAACAGGTGTACGTGGCCCGACTGCGGGCGGACCCAGATGGACTCACCCTTCATCGGCGGACGGCGGCCGTCGACGCGGGCCACGATGTCGTGGCTCTGGCCGTCCAGGGTGGTGTGGCCATAGACGTAGGCGTCGGCGCCGAGCTCCTCGACGACGTCGACCTCAACCTGGAGGCCTTCACCCTGCGGCGCCGTCTCGAGGTCTTCCGGGCGGGACCCGAGCGTAACGGTCTTGCCGTGGGCTTCCTCGAGGACATTGTGCGGTACCGGGTAAACGGCGCCGCCGAACTGCACGCCGCCGTCGACGACGGGAAGCTCGAGCAGGTTCATCGCGGGGGAGCCGATGAAGCCGGCAACGAACACGTTCTTCGGCCTGTCGTAGAGGTTGCGCGGAGTGTCCACCTGCATCAGCAGGCCGTCCTTCAGCACGGCGACGCGGTCGCCCATGGTCATGGCCTCAACCTGGTCGTGGGTCACGTAGACCGTGGTGACGCCCAGCCGGCGGGTAAGGGATGCAATCTGGGTGCGGGTCTGCACACGGAGCTTGGCGTCAAGGTTGGACAGCGGCTCATCCATGAGGAAGACCTGCGGGTTACGGACGATCGCGCGGCCCATGGCAACACGCTGGCGCTGACCGCCGGAGAGTGCCTTCGGCTTGCGGTCCAGATACGGCTCGAGGTCCAGGAGCTTGGCGGCTTCACGGACGCGCTCGGCGCGCTCTTCCTTGCTGACGCCGGCAATCTTCAGGGCGAAGCCCATGTTGTCCGCAACCGTCATGTGCGGGTAGAGGGCGTAGTTCTGGAAAACCATGGCGATGTCGCGGTCCTTGGGGGGAACGTCCGTGACGTCGCGGTCGCCAATCAGGATCCGGCCGGAGTTGACGTCCTCAAGACCTGCGAGCATTCGCAGGGAGGTCGACTTTCCACAGCCGGACGGTCCAACGAGGACCAGAAATTCACCATCGGCGATTTCAATGTTGAGCTTGTCAACAGCGGGCTTCTCGGTGCCCGGGTACAAACGTGTTGCGTTATCAAAAGTAACTGTAGCCACAGTTATCAATCCCTTCACCGGCAGGTACGTGCCGGACGATCCGTAGTGAATGGTCTTATTATTCGGTTGTTAATTCAGTTGTCCGCACCTGGTCGTGCGCATACTCCCCGGCCGAAGCCGAGGAGTATCCAATGACGCCGCACGGTACTTGTGCGCCACATCACAACGAGAGTATGTCAGATTTTTGTCCAACGGGGCAAAATGTTACGGATCTCACACGTGATTTGGCTTACATGTTACGGATGCTGGGGGATCAACAGTCCGGCCGCGCCGCCGATCGAGAGTGCGGCGCGGAGGTGGTTGGCCGGAATCCAGGATCGCTGGAAGCTGTGCCACTGCCGCTCCGGCTGCCGCCACCGGGCCAGGCGGTTGTTGAGCGGCACATTGACCGCCATGGTCGAGGCCCACCCGGGCAGATAGGCCACCGCCCCGGCGACTCTCAGCGGCGACTGGGCGGTCGGATCGGTGGCCGCGGCGACGGCGACAGCCCCGCAGGGCCGGCATCACGACGGCGGAGAAGGCGAGATAAAAGCCGCCGGCGGCAGCGGATCCTGTACCGGCGATCACCGGCAGCCACCCGTTCACGCGAAGTCCGAACTGGGGCTATCCGGATTCAGGAAGTGTTCGGCGGTGGGGTCGTCGATGGGACGGCGGACGTTCGGGGCGCCGTTGCGGCCGCTCTGCCGACGCCAGGGGCCGGGAGGTGTGCGGGGTTTAATGTCATAACCCCAGACTGCCCGGGTTTTGTCTGGACGGTGAATGTCCGGTGATCGCCGGAACATGTGCCATCGTCTAAGATCTGGTCGCGGATGTCCCGGACCGGGCACCCACTGTGGTGATCGACGCCGGCCAGTCCTGCCGCACGCCGTCCGGGGAGAATCTGGACCTCTCGTTGACCCAGGGGGTGCGTACCTGGGGCAACAGCCCCCACGGGGGCACGGTCCTGCTGATTGGCAGCTACCAGTCGGCGGCTGAGGCCGGCCAGTTGGTCACTTCGGCCCTCCCGTCGCTGGCGGTCTTCACCGACGAGGAGATCGATCCGGTCCTGCTGGGATTGCTTGAACGGGAGCTCACCCACCCCGGGTTGGGGCAGGAGAGCGCCCTGGACCGGATCCTGGATTTGCTGCTGCTGCATCTGGTGCGCGCCAGCGTACACCGCTCCGAGAACGGGGTTCCAAGCTGGGCGGCGGGCACCCGTGACCCCATCGTGGCCCGGGCGCTGGGCCTGCTCCACGAGGAGCCGGCGGCGCCGTGGACCGTCGCGGAACTGGCACGGCGGGCCCACGTCTCCCGGGCCACCATGGCCGCCCGGTTCCACGCCGCCGTCGGGCAGCCGCCCATGACCTACCTCACGGCGTGGCGCCTCGCGCTGGCCGCGGACAGACTGGCTTCCAGTACCGCCACCACCGCCGTCATCGCCGAAGCGGGTGGGATACAGCAACGCCTTCGCTTTCAGCGCTGCCTTCACCCGCGTCTACGGCACCAGCCCGACCAGCTACCGGCGGTCCCTGCGCCGCGTAAGTCCGCCCGCGGACAGGATGCTGGCCACCCCGAATCCAACCGCGGAAGCTGCACGTGGAAACGTCGCGAACCGCACCCACCAAGAGGGACTTTAGGCACGGACCGGGGGACCTGCCCCGCCCTACCATGAATACATGGCAGTGACTGAGACGTTGGAAGTGGAGCGAAAATTCGACGTCGGCGGATCAGATGAGCTGCCGGTCTTCACCTCGATCGCCGGGGTGGACCGCGTCGGGACAGCCGCGGAACATAAACTCCATGCCGTGTACTTCGACACGGCGACACTGGCGCTTGCGGCCTGCCGGATCACCTTGCGCCGGCGTACCGGCGGCAAGGACGCCGGGTGGCATCTGAAAGTGCCGGTCGCGGCGGGGGAACGTCGCGAAATCACGAAGCCCTTGAACGAGGACCCGGATTCGGTGCCGGCGCGGTTGAAGGAACTGGTGCTGGTCCATACCCGGAACCAGGAACTCGTGGCGGTCGCAGAACTGAAAACCCGCCGCACCGCGATTCCCCTGATCGCGGCCGACGGAACGGTCCTTGCCGAATTCAGCGACGACCGGGTGGAATCCCGCATCCTGCTGGAACCGGCCGAAAGTGCCGCCTGGCGGGAATGGGAGATCGAACTGGTCGATGGGACGCGGAGGCTGCTGGAGGCAGCCGATGTGGTGATCGCCATGCTGGGCCACCAGCCGGCAGAGCTCCCCTCCAAACTGGCACGCGCCCTCGGCGGCCGCTATCCGGGTGGCGGCCCCCCGATCCCTCGCCCGGCGTTGCAAGGCAGGGCCTCGGCGGTGCTTCTTTCGTACCTGCGCGAGCAAGTCCAAGCCCTCAAGACACATGACCCCGGGGTCCGGGAAGGAGCCCCGGACGCGGTACACCAACTCCGGGTCGCCGCACGCCGGATGCGGTCCGTGCTGGCAAGCTTCCGCAGTCTGACAGACAAGGAGACCGCCCGGCTCCTCCGGGAAGAACTCCAGTGGCTTGCCGGAGCGGTGGGGGCGGCCCGGGACCTTGAGGTCATGCGGGACCACCTGGACGGGTTGATCAGCGCCGAACCCCCGGATCTGATCATCGGATCGGTAAAACATCAACTCGACGACCAGCTCGGGGCCGCGTATGAGGCTGCGCTCGCCGACGGCCTGGCTGCATTGGAAAGCGACCGGTACTTCCGGCTCCTCGATGCCCTTGACGGCTTCCTCGCGGCCCCTCCGCTGGCCGGACCGGCGCACAAGAAGGCGCCCGGGACGATAGGCCGGCTCGTCAATGCAGACCGGAAGCGCCTGTCTGGCGCCGTGAAGAGTCTCGAAGACGCGCCAGCGGGCGAGGCTGCCAACGCGGCACTGCACGAGGTCCGCAAGAGCGCAAAACGTCTCCGCTACGCGGCGGAGGCGGCCGTACCGATTTTCGGAAAGCAGGCCGCCCGGCTTGCCCGCACCGCCGCCGTAATCCAAACAGTTCTGGGCGAGCACCAGGACAGCGTCATCATCAGGGAACGGCTACGGTCACTCGCCAGGGAGTTCCCGGAAGGCGGTTCGGGAACCGGGTTCACCTACGGCCGCCTCCACGCCTTGGAACAACAACGCGGCGCCGACGCCCGCACCCGCTTCTTCCGGACGTGGCGTAAGTCGCCCCCGAAGCCGCTTCACTGGAAGTAGCCACGGACGGACGCACTCCCGATGCTGGTCACACGCCGAGGGCGCGCTTCCGTTCCCGCAGCAGGGCCTCCAGCAGTTCGGCAACGTGCGCCGGGGCTTCGATCCGGAACTGGGCCTGGGTGAAGTCCAGGCCGACCTTCACCCCGAGATCCCCCGGGAGCAGGTTGGCCAGGGCGTCCTCGTCGGTGGTGTCATCGCCCGCGAAGACGGTGGCGGTGGCCCCGGACGCCTGTCGCAGGAACGCGACGCCTTCCCCCTTTGAAGCGTGGACCACTGACGCCTCCAGCACACGGTTGCCGCTCTTGAGGAAGACCCCGGGACGCTGCTGCAGGACGGCGCGGGCGGCGGCAACGGCGTCCACCGCCACGTCGTCCGCGGCAAGCCGTGTGTGCAGCACGACGGCGGCGGGCTTGTCCTCCAGCAGGGTCCCAGGTGCCGCCTCCACGATGCCCTCCAGCTCGCGCCGGACCCCGGCGAGCAGTTCCCGGCGGTCGTCGTCGAGTTCCAGTTTCGCGGACCCGGGTCCCATCCAGACTTCTGCGCCGTGGCTCCCGACCAGCAGTGTCTTTTCCGGGGGGAAAGCGACGGCCCGCAGGCTGTCCAGGGCACGGCCGGAGATCAGGGCCGTCGTCGTCCGCGGAAGTTCGGTCAGGGCGGCGAAGGCCGCCGCCGAGCGGGGGAGGGCGCGGGCGTCCGCGGCATGGTCGACGAGGGGCGACATTGTTCCGTCAAAATCCATGGCGACCAGCAGGTGCTCCGTCGCGGCGATGCCGCGTACGGACTCAAGCAGGTCCGGGGAGAGCGAGAGCGGGGTCTGCTCCGGTGATAGCTCAGGAGTCATCGCGGATTACCTTTTCTTTGAGCGCGTTCAGGAAATCGGAGGACCAAAGATCGACGTCGTGATCCAGGATCTGCTTGCGCATCGAACGCATCCGGCGCGCGGCCTCGGCAGGCTGCATGTTTACGGCCCTCATGATGGTGTCTTTGAGGCCGTCGATGTCATGCGGGTTCATGAGCAGGGCCTGCTTGAGCTGGTCCGCGGCCCCCGCGAATTCGCTCAGTACAAGGGCGCCGTCATTGTTGGTCCGGGCCGTGACGTATTCCTTGGCCACCAGGTTCATCCCGTCCCGCAGGGCGGTGACGAGCATGACGTCCGCGGCCAGGTACAGCGCCACCATCTCATCGATCGGGTAGTTGTGGTGCAGGTAGCGGACCGCGGTGTTCTGCAGCGTGTCATAGGTGCCGTTGATGTGGCCGACCGTGCCCTCGACCTCTTCGCGCAGCAGGCGGTACTGCTCCACCCGTTCGCGGCTGGGGCTGGCGACCTGGATCAGGGCGGCATCCTCCACCGTCACCTTGCCGTCCGACAGGAGTTCCTCGTAGGCCTTGAGCCGGTGCCGGATGCCCTTGGTGTAGTCGAGGCGGTCGACGCCGAGCAGGATCGTTTTGGGGTTGCCAAGGTCCCGGCGGATCTGGCGGGCACGCTCGATAATCTCGGGATTTTGGGCGAGCTCGCTAATTTGCTGGACGTCAATCGAGATGGGGAACGCCTGGGCGCGGGCGATATGGGTGGTCTGGCCGTCGCTGCCCTTCACATGGACCTGCTGCTGCTTGACGCTGGCGCCGAGGAAACGGCGGGCGGAGCGCATGAAGTTGCCGGCGTCGCTGCTTCGCTGGAATCCAACCAGGTCGGCGCCGAGCAGCCCATCGATGATGGCCTTGCGCCATGGCAGCTGGGCGAAGATCTCCGGCGGCGGGAAGGGGATGTGGTTGAAGAACCCGATCTTCAGGTCCGGACGCGCCTCGCGCAGCATCTTGGGGACGAGCTGGAGCTGGTAGTCCTGCACCCAGACGGTGGCGCCGTGGCTGGCGTGGTGGACGACGGCGTCCGCGAACCGGCGGTTGACCTTGCGATAGGAATCCCACCAGGTCCGGTGGAACTCCGGCGGGGCAATCACATCGTGGTAGAGCGGCCAGAGCGTGGCGTTGGAGAAGCCTTCGTAGAAGAGCTCGATGTCCTGCGTGCTCAGCTGGACCGGCACGAGGTCGATGCCGCCATGGCTGAAGGGCTGGATTTGCTCGTCCGGTGCGCCGTGCCAGCCGACCCACGCGCCGTCGGTCTTGGTCATCATGGGTGCCAGGGCAGTCACCAGGCCGCCGGGGGAACGGCGCCAGCCGCCCTCGCAACCGGGCTCGTCCGAGGAGCAACGGTCCACCGGCAGGCGGTTGGACACCACCATGAAGTCATACTGCGCGTCCGGATCGGTGTCGCTGGTTCCGTGCGCGGCTGTGCGCTCGGTTTTTGGATCCGATTCGGCGTGTTCCGTGGCCTGCATTGGTGCCCCCTGGGGATTGCTCGTGGCTCCTATCCACACTAGCGGGGCGGAATCCTCTGTGCTATTCGTCCGTTGGGAGGCGTGAAGGAAGGTTGAAAGCGCAACTTCCCAGCTTTCTCGCCTAAAATGATGAATTGCCACCCAGTGGAGACCACAGGCCGATCGACCCGAGGAACTAATGAGCCCCGCAAACGAACCCCGACAGTCCAAATCAGAGCGAACTGCCGCGGCCCGCGAGAAAGCCCGTGAAATCCGCGAGGCGCAGCTGAAGAAGGACAAACGCAACAAGCTGCTCATTGGCTGGGGCATCGTCGCCGCCGTCGTCGCCATCATTGTTGTCGTGGCGCTGGTCGTGACCTCAAACATCCAGAACAACGCCCCGGTTGCGGACGAGGGTTCCACCCCGGCGAACGGCAACGTTTACGGCGGCGTGACCCTGCTGGCCAACACCGAGGTGGCGAAGACGGAACCGGCCACGGTCAAGATCGCCGACATTCCGGCTCCGGCGGCCACGCCGCCGGCGCAGGTGACCGCACCGGGCGCCGAAGCTGAGGCGGGCAAGCCGGTCAAGGTGGTTCTCTACATCGACTTCATCTGCCCCGTGTGCAAGAACTTCGAGGCTCAGTACAACGAGACCCTCACCAACCTCCGCAATGAAGGCAAGATCTCGGTGGAATACCGCCCGCTGGGGTTCCTGGACACCCGTTCCACGACCAACTACTCCTCCCGCGCGGCCAACGCGGCGGCCTGCGTGGTGAATGAGTCGCCGGAGAAGTACGCAGACTTCGTCAATGTCCTGTTTGAGAAGCAGCCCGCTGAAGGCGGCGCCGGCATCTCCGATGCGGATCTAAAGAAGATGGCCACCGACATCGGTGCCAAGAGCATCGACACATGCATCGAGGAGAAGACCTACCGCCCGTGGGTCAAGTACACCACCCAGCAGGCTTCATCCATCGGTGTCACTGGCACGCCGACCGTTTTCGTTGAGGGCCAGCAGTGGGGCAAGGGCGCCAGCGCCCAGACCCCGTTCGAGGAGTTCCTCCAGGCCGCCATCGACGCCAAGCAGTAAGCGGCAGGACCCCGCAGCACGGCCGCAGACCCGGTTCCGGATTTCCGGAGCCGGGTCTGTTTTTATCACCGGGCATCCGTGGGCTAACCTTATCTAGCGCCGTGGCGCCGGTCCCTCCTCGGGGTCCGGTTCCTGCCGGCGCACAGGAATGCCTCCTTAGCTCAGTTGGCCAGAGCACCGCTCTTGTAAAGCGGGGGTCGTCGGTTCGAATCCGACAGGGGGCCCCAATGTGGCGCTGGCCTACGGCCTCAGTTCCTTGGATTGTCCGACGAGGCCTCTTCCAGCCTTGACTCCTCGAGTGCTGACCTCGGCCGTGGGTAGATGCCGGAGTTTTCCTTGGAGGTCCATGGCGTCATGGATCTGCAGGGCAAACCACAGTTGTGCCAGCGTGGAGGTTTCGGACATATCAAGGCCCGTCAGCTCACTGATCTTCCGGATGCGATAGATGATGGTCTGCCGATGCGCGTACAGGGCCGCCGCCGTCTTCTGCCAGGACCGTTGCGAGTCAAGGAATGTCTTCAGCGTGACGATGAGGTCGCCGCTTTCTCCCTGTTCGTACTCGAAAATGGGTCCGAGGAGCCGCTGGACCAATGCGTTGCCCTCCTCAAAGCTGGTGAGCCCCAGCCACGAGGGTCCCTCGGCATAGCGGACCAATCGCTCGCCGGTGCTTGACGCCGTCCCCAGTGCCCACATCGATTCCTGAAGTGCTCTCTGCGCTCCAGCCGCGGTGGAAGGCCTGCTGATCCCGATCCTCACGTCCAAGGGGACGGCATGCCGGAGCAGGTCGTCGGAACAGTCTGAGGCGATAGCTAAGTGCAGTGTATTGAATGTGCGTTGGCACGCCGCCGGATAGCCGTGCCGCCAAAGATCCATGTGGATCCCAGCCAGGCGCTCGCCGTCGTCGCTGGACATGGAGATGACAAGGAATTCCCGTGACGTGATCCCGAACTCAGGCAGCCGGCTTTCAATGTCGGCGATGCCCAGGCGCCCGTCAAGGGCCTGTAAAAGGAACTCCGCGCTCAGACGGCGCTGGTTCTCGAGGGACAGCACCGTCCGCGACAGTTCCAGTCCAAGGACTGTGGCCGCATGGAGCAGCACCACCGCATCCGGGAGGGGCTCGGAATTGGGCAGCACCACCAGAAGCGCGTTGGCGTGAGTCGGAATGTCCATCATCAGAACGTGACTGCCCGCCAAGCGGTGCCACTGGAACTTCTTGCTGGCCACCGGTGACTTGCTGGTCAGCGGTGAGAGATCCTGCTTTAGGTCCGGCGGCAGCGACTGGCCTCCGGGATGCCAGGCATGCAGGCACCGTCGATCAACCACGAAGAGGCTGGCGTCGAGCTCGGCTTCGATGCCCAGAATCAGGCTTAGCCAATTGTCGTCAGATGGCCCCGCCAGCCGCAGCAGGTCATAGATGCGGGCCGTCTGACGCAGTCTGCGGGACTCCTCAAGCAACGAAGACTCAGCGACCGAACGTGCGATGGCGATGAACGGCAGCGGGTAGGGGATGTTGATGACCGGCAACGGCAGGCGGTCGCAGGCTTCGAGGAACTGGGGAAGGAGTGCAGGGGCATACATCTGCTCGCCGATCGCTAAAGCACTGGCTCCTGCGTTGACCAGTGCCTCGGCCAGCTCAACCTGCCCCTCGGGATCCGCCGGAATGGAGAGCCCATTGGTCATCATGAGTTCGCCGCCGGTGATCCATTCCCACAAGCGCGGGAGGTCGGAGGTGTGGGCCCAGGTGACCCGGTTGCCCAGGCCAGCGGAACCCGCCAGAAGGGTCAGGCCCAGCTGGGGTTCGGCCAGCAGCTCGGCCACGGTGATCGCCATGCGTGGTTCCTGTTCATGAGTGGGGAGGCCGCACCCCAAACCTCTTATACATATGTATAGGCCACTCGGATATTTGTAGTCAATCGGCGGATATACGGCGTGACGCCGATCACTAATAGTTAATGCATAGACCGCAACCGGCGCAGGAGCTCAGCTCGGAAAAGACATCTGCCAGGCCGGCTGAAACCCAAGCAACCAGAGGATTCCTGTCATGACCAAGCACACGCCAATCGGCCCCGTCGACGCAACAAAAGTCCCCCGCTACGCGGGACTGGGCACCTTCGCCCGGCTTCCTCAAATTGACCGTGTCCCGGACTACGACATTGCGATTGTCGGTGTCCCGTTCGACGGCGGCACCTCCTACCGCCCGGGCGCCCGCTTCGGTCCGGCAGCTGTCCGTGAAGCGTCACGTCTCCTGCGCCCCGGCTACCACCCAGAGCTCGACGTCGAGCCCGTGTACGAAGCCCAGGTTGTGGACGCCGGTGACATCGCTTGCACCCCCTACGACATCGCCCGCGCAGTCCGCGAGATCGAGGAACAGGCCCTCCCACTACTCGGCGACGCCGATTCCGGCAAGAGGCTCATCTCCATCGGCGGTGACCACACCATCGCGCTCCCGATGCTGCGGGCATTGAACAAGGTCCACGGTCCGGTGGCCCTGCTCCACTTCGACGCGCACCTGGACACCTGGGACACCTATTTTGACCAGCCGGTCACGCACGGAACCATCTTCCGTCGGGCTTTCGAAGAAGGCCTGCTCGTCGAGGACAAGTCGATGCACGTGGGCATCCGCGGTCCGGTTTACGACCGGAACGACTTCCTCCGCGACCACGAGTTCGGCTTCCAGATCATCCGCTGCTCGGACCTGGACGTCATCGGGGTTCCGGCCGCGATCCAGCGTGTCAAGGAGCGGCTGGGCGACACCCCGGTCTATGTTTCCATCGACATCGATGTTCTGGACCCGGCCTACGCGCCGGGCACCGGCACGCCGGAAATGGGCGGGCTTCACTCCCGCGAGCTGCTGGCGCTGCTCCGCGGACTAGACGGCATCAATATCGTAGGCGCCGACGTCGTCGAGGTCGCTCCGGCCTACGACCACGCAGACATCACCACCGTCGCCGCGGCGACCCTTGTCTTCGACCTCCTCGCTCTGATGGTGAACCGCAGCAAGGCCTCCGCCAACGCCGCCCAGGAGCTGCAAGCGGCCACCGTTTGAGCCACAACCCCTTGGGCAGTCGCGCCTGACTTGTACATATGTATGAACAGTTTTTCGGCAACTATGCAATCGCCGGATTTCCTCTGTGACAAAAGTCACGAATGATTGATACATCAGATCCCGTGCTCGACGAAGCGCCGGGACAGAAAACGAGGTTCCCATGAACTCCTGGAACGCATCATGAAGGCTCAACCCACTCACGCCGTCGCGGCCGAGGTGCCCCGGCTCGAAGACAAGACCATTCAACCCATCCCCGCCGACGAACGCCATGGAAAGGCACGGGACCTTTTCACCATCTGGTTCGGTTCGAACATCATGATCATGACCATCGTGACCGGGGGACTCGCGACCACGGTGTTCGGGCTCAGCTTTGTGCCCGCCATCGTCGGAATCATCATTGGGAACCTCGTCGGTGGCATCTTCATGGCCCTGCATTCGGCCCAAGGCCCGCAGCTGGGCGTGGCGCAGATGATTCAGACCCGCGGCCAATTCGGTTCGTACGGGGCTCTGCTGATCGTTGTCATCGTGGTGATCATGTACGTCGGGTTTTTTGCGGCGAACCTCGTCTTTGGCGGTCAAGCACTGGCCGCAGTCAACCCGGGCATCAGTGTTGACGCCGGCATCATTGTCATTGGCGTCGTGAGCGTCGTTGCCACCATCTTCGGCTACCGGCTCATCCACGCCTATGCACGCTTCTTGAGCATCGTGGCCGGTCTGGCGCTGGTGCTGGCCTTCGCCTGGATCCTGGTGGTCCACGGATTGCCGGCCAGCTTCCTGGACCAGGGAAACTTCAACTGGGTGGGCTTCATGGCCACCATCTCCGTCTCCGCCCTCTGGCAGCTCGCCTACGCTCCCTACGTCTCGGACTACTCCCGCTACATGCCTCAGGGCACCGGCTCGGCCCCGGCGTTCTGGGCATCCTACTCAGGCTGCGTCCTGGGAACACTCTTCCCGATGGTCTTGGGTGCCTTGGTGGGAACGCTCGCCCTGGCACTGATCAACGATGGCAGCAGCGTCGAAATAGTCGGGAGCCTGGGAGCCCTGCTCGGGCCATGGACCATGGTGATCATCGGAATCTTCTGCCTCGGCGTTGCGGCGTCGAACGCCATGAATCTCTACTGCGGGGTCCTGTGCACCCTCACCATTGGGCAGACGTTCAGGCCAGCCTGGTTGCCCCACGCCAAGACCCGGACCATTGCGGCGATCATCCTCTTCACGCTCGCCCTCCTGATCTCGCTGTTCGCCCGCGACAACTTCATCTTCTTCTATACGAACTTCCTCTCCTTCCTGATGTACGTCCTGGTTCCCTGGACGGCCATCAACCTGGTCGACTACTACCTTCTGCGGCACGGCGACTACAGGGTTGAAGACTTCTTCAAGCGCGACGGCGGGATCTACGGAAGGTTCAACTGGATTGCGATCGGAGCCTATGTTGCCGGCGCACTGATCCAGGTTCCGTTCTCGGCAACAGCGATGTTCACGGGCCCTGTCGCCGCAGCGATGAACGGAGTGGACCTCTCCTGGATTGTTGGCCTCGTGGTCGTTGCACCCCTGTACTACTTTGCGGCACGTGTGTTCCGGAAGACCCCGGATGCCGTCCCCTTTCAGTCGCCCGTATTCGCAACTGACCTGATTGAAGCTCCCCAGGCCTAACGCCCGCCCCCTGCATGTCCGCCCGCCCCAACACAGACTCCCGACGCCGAGACCGGCGCAGAAAGCAAAGGCAAAACATCATGACACTCACTGACACCGAGCAGTTCACAGTCCGACGCTCCTCCGCGGAGCAAAGCTGCGCCGGCCTCTTGCCCGCCGTTTTGCCTCCCGCGGGGCACTTCATCGGTGGAACGTTTGTTCCCGGTTCCTCGACCCGGCTGATCGACGTCGTAGATCCCACCACGGAGCAGGTCATCGCATCGGTGCAGGCCGGCACAGCCTCGGACGTGGACGTTGCGGTTGAGGCGGCCGTGGCGGCCCAGAAGTCCTGGGGCGCCACAACCCCGAAGGAACGCTCCGAGGTGCTCTCCCTGATCGCCAACATCATTGAAGCCAACCGTGAAGCATTCGAAATCATCGAGTCCGCCAACACCGGCAAGCCGCGGATGGTCGCAGAGGACGATGTCTCCAGCACCATCGACACCTTCCGATTCATGGCCGGGGCTTCCCGCACACTGACGTCCATGGCAGGCGGCGACTACGCCACCGGACACACCTCGGTCATCCTCAGGGAACCCGTCGGGGTCGTCGGCGTCATCACCCCTTGGAACTACCCGCTGCTGATGGCTGCTTGGAAGATCGCGCCCATCCTGGCCGCCGGAAACAGCATCGTCCTCAAGCCCTCGGAACAGACTCCGCTCTCGACGCTGAAGCTGGCAGAACTTGTAGCCGGACGCATCCCCGATGGAATTCTCAATGTCGTGACGGGACAAGGCCGAACCGTTGGACAGCGGCTCGCCGAACACCCTGATATCGCCCTCATTGCGTTGACGGGGAGCGTCGTCAGCGGACAGGCAGTGGCAGAGACCGCGGGCCGGTCCGTCAAGCGCGTCCACCTGGAACTCGGCGGCAAGGCCCCTGTTGTTGTCTTCCCCGACGCCGACGTCCGCGCAGCCGCCGCCGGCGTGCGAAACGCCGGCTTCTGGAATGCCGGCCAGGACTGTGGCGCTGCGTGCCGCGTGCTGGTCCACGAGTCCGTAGCTGAGGAGTTCACCGAGCACCTGGTGCGGGAAGTCGGCACGCTCGTCGTCGGCGCCCCGGATGGAGGGGACGACGTGGAAATCGGTCCCATGATTTCGCGGCCGCACTTCGAACGCGTGAAGGAATCGCTTGCCGAGGCAAAGGCCGCGGGTCTTCAAGTGGCCATCGGTGGCTCGGCCTTGGAAGGTACCGGCTACTTCATTGAACCCACAGTGATC
This sequence comes from Arthrobacter ginsengisoli, assembly GCF_031456935.1. Lineage (NCBI taxonomy): Bacteria > Bacillati > Actinomycetota > Actinomycetes > Micrococcales > Micrococcaceae > Arthrobacter > Arthrobacter ginsengisoli. Next base: position 17,346 of record NZ_JAVDVQ010000030.1, read on the forward strand.
AGCAACGTGCCGGCCGGCGCCCATATTGCTACTCACGAAATCTTTGGTCCCGTCGTCACCGTCGAGTCCTTCAGTTCCACTGAAGAGGCCATAACTCGGGCAAACGAGAGCCCCTACGGCCTTTCTGCTTCGGTATGGACGCGGGATTCGAGCCTCTCGCTCAGCGTTCCGAAGCAACTCGATTTCGGCACCGTCTGGGTCAATTCACACTTGGTGTTGGCTTGTGAGGTTCCGTGGGGCGGATTCAAGGGATCCGGCTATGGTCGTGACCTCTCGCTATATGCCTTGGACGATTACTCCCGGACCAAGCACGTCATGATCAACCACAGCGCGTGAGCGTTGAGACCAGCATCGGAGCTCAGCAATGACCACCACGAATCCCCACGCCGCGTCGTCGGCACGCGCTGCAACCCCGTCCGCTCCCTTCGGGACAGACGTAACGTGGACCAACTGGGGCGGAAACCAGAGCGCCACACCGGCCTTCACCGTCCGGCCGCGGACTGAACAGGAAGCGCTCGATGCCGTCCGGTTCGCCATCCGCGAAGGCCTGCCCGTCCGCGCAGTCGGCTCAGGGCACTCGTCCTCTCCGCTTGTTCAGACGGGCGGCGTCCTGATGGACATGTCCGCGTTCTCGGCAATCACCGGGACCGACACTGTCCGCCGTCGCGCGAGGGCCCTGGCCGGCACCACCATCAGCGCTTTTGGCGATCCACTGTGGGAGCAGGGGCTGGCGCTGGGCAACCAGGGCGACATCGACAAGCAGCAGATCGCCGGGGCGCTCTCTACCAGCACCCACGGCTCCGGGAAGGACCTGGGCAGCTTTTCATCAAACCTGCGTTGGGTCAGGCTGATCAACGGTTACGGCGAAATCGTCGAAATCGGTGAAGGGCAACTCCGCGAACTCAAGGCCGCCCAGGTCGCTTTGGGTACACTCGGAATCTTCCTGGAGGTCGAACTGGCAGTAGAGGACCGCTATTACCTGCAGGAGGAAATTACGTATCCCACGTGGGCGGAGACCGCGGCAACCTGGCAGACCGACATCGACGCGAACAGGCACTACTCATTCCTCTGGTGCCCAGACGACGATTCATGCGAGCTCCTGGACCTACCCGGTTCGCCGAGCCAGAACATGGCAGACCGCAGCTACACCAAGCGGTACAACGTCGCCCAGATCCAGGACGAGCGTGAAGTTTCGCGCACGGAGGGTGCGCGGCTGGACCGGTCCTACCGCATCTACCCGGGCGGATTCACCACACAGTTCCATGAACTCGAGTACTTCGTTCCCAGCCAGCACGGCCTGGAGGCCGTCGAGGCTGTTCAGAACCTGATCCGCACCAAGCATCCCGACCAGAAGTACCCCGTAGAGGTCCGCTGGGTGAAGGCCGACGAAGGTTACATGTCCCAGTTCCAAGGACGCGATACCACCGTCATTACCCTGACCACTCAACCTGGAACCGACTACTGGCCTTTCTTCCGGGATGCAGACGCGCTGCTTCAGGAATTCGAGCCGCGTGCGCACTGGGGCAAGATCCATTTCATGACGAGGAGCCGCTTGGAGCGCCTCTACCCGGAGCTTGACACTTTCATCCAGGTGCGCCGGGAGTTCGACCCCCGCGGCATGTTCCTCAACGACCACACTCGTGCGCTCGTTGGCTAATTCAGCCATCCAGGCTAAATCGGCAATTCCGGCGTATGCCCCCGAACCGGGACCTGGGGCATACTGCCCGCCCTGCACAACCAATGGGGAAGAGAAGACATGAGCCATTTTCAGGACAAGACCTACCTAGTCACCGGAGCCAGCTCCGGCATCGGTCTGGCGACCACCCGGGCCCTCCTGGCGCAAGGGGCCAAGGTTGCGGCAGTAGGGCTCCCGGACCGTCTGCTTGATGACGCAAAACGCCAACTGTCGGGCGCTGTGATCTTCATCGAAGCCGACGTATCTGAGTCCCCACAGGTCGATAGCGCCTTCGCCCAGGCGGAAGCAGAACTCGGACCACTGAGCGGAGCCTTCAACGCCGCAGGGATCTCCAGTGTTGCGCCCATCGCCGAAACGTCCGACGAGCTGTGGCAGAGACTGATCCGGGTGAACTTGACCGGCACTTTCCACTTCGCCCGGGCAGCGGCGCGAACGCTCACATCCAACGGCGGTGGATCGATCGTCTGCACTGCCAGCGAGCTATCACTCGTCGGCCAGGCAGGCTACACGGCATACACCGCGACCAAGGGCGGCGTGCTTTCGATGATGCGGTCTTTGGCCGCCGAACTCGCACCGGCCGGCGTCCGGGTCAACGCGCTGTCGCCGGGCACGACAGATACCCCGATGCTTGCGGCCGAGTTCGCAAACGAAGAAGAACGCGCCAGGGACGAAGCTTCCGTACCACTTGGACGGTTCGCCCTGCCTGAGGAGATTGCGGCCGCAGCGCTGTGGCTACTGGGTCCTGAATCCTCGTATGTCACGGGAACAAACCTTGTTGTCGACGGTGGTCGAACGACGACGTTCCCGCTTGGGCACTGATTCCCACATCCACCGCACGTGCTGAAAGGCAATATCACATGAGGTCCGTACTGGTCACAGGTGGTGCCGGATTCACCGGACGCCACATCATCAACGAACTCGCCGACGCCGGCCATCAAACGGTCAGCTACAACCGGGATTTCATCGAGGCGCCACGCCCCGATGTCGTTTCCGTCCAAGGCGAGCTGTTTGATATCCCTCGTCTCCTCGAGGTATTCAAGGAGCACGGCGTCGACACCATCGTCCATACCGCCGCAATATCCCACCCGACCTATTCTTTGAGCTTCCCCCTGGCAACGTTTGCTGCCAACGTCGAAGGAACAGTGGCGCTTTTCGAAGCAGCACGGTTGCACGGCGTCAAACGGATCATCAACTTCTCCTCCGAGTGCGTGTACGGAAAGACCTCAGCGCCTGTAGTTCTCGAATCGGAGCCAGTAAACCCCACGACGCCTTACGCCGTGACAAAGGTCACCGGGGAATGGCTCGGCCAGGTCTACGGCGACAGATATGGAATCGACGTCATCTCCTTGCGCATCGGCCAGGTCTACGGACCCGGAAACCGCATGGATGAAGTCATGCGGGATATCATGCGCGGCGTAGTCCGTGACGGCTCATTCTCACAGGACCACGGGGCCGACCACCGCTACAACCTGGTCTACGTCCGCGACGTCGCGCTTGCCGCGTTGGCGGCAGTCCAGGCGCCGCAGACAGCCTCAGCCCGGCCCCTGGCCTACAACATCTCCGGCAGCGAATATTGGACACTTAGCGACGTAGTCAAGGAAGTTCGAATGGCGTTCCCGGACGCCTCCGTGGAGATCGGTCCCGGGACGGATCCAACCCTGGACTTGCAGGGCCACTTCAGCATCGCTTCCGCGGCCAAGGATCTAGGCTACGAATCGGCCTGGCCGCTGCAGCGGGCCCTCGGCGATTACGCTGACTGGCTCTCCGGCCATGACTTCTGACCTCGATCAGAGCGGTTGGAGGCAGGGGGCGGCGTGCGTTGCGGCGCTTACGTTCGACGTCGACGCCGAGTCTCCCATTCTGGCCGCCGGTCGCCGCTATGCCGACAACGCGATGGCGATGACTCACCAGGCGTTCGGACCCAAAGTGGGTGTTCCCCGGATTCTCCAAATGTTGAAGGACGTGCAGCAGCCGGCGACATTCTTCATTCCGGGCGTAACCGCGGAACGATATCCCCGGATGGTTGAACAGGTCCTGGAGTCTGGGCACGAAATCGCGCACCACTCACACACTCACCGCACGGCGGTGAGCATGACTTTCGACGATGAACGCGCTGACTTCGATCGGGCGCTTTCGGCACTCGGGCGCTTCGGCATTTCTCCAAAGGGGCATCGCGCCGCACTGTGGGAGCCCTCCTGGCAGACGCCGTTGCTGGTAGCCGAGTACGGACTGAAATACGATTCCAGCCTGATGGATGCGGACGTCCCGTATCTCATTGAAACCCCCGCAGGGACGGTTGCGGAGCTCCCCCCGCATTGGAGTCTGGACGACTGGGAGCAGTATGCCTTCCTTCCGGAACCCAAGATCGGTGAAGTCATCCAGTCGCCACTGGTCGTGGCGGACATGTGGATTCACGAGATCGACGCAATGCGACGCCACGGTGCCCTATTCATGCTCACCTGCCACCCGTTCCTCACTGGGCGAGCAGGAAGGCTGGAGTCGCTGCGGACCGTTATCGAAACTGCGCTGGAACGAGGCGACGTCCGCTTCTCGACATGCGAAGCGCTCGCAGAAGCCGCCCTCGGTGACGCTGCACTGATTGCCGGGCCCCTCAATCCAGTTACAGCGTCCGCGGAGCTCTATCCGGACTACTGAACCCCGAACCACTGAACAATCCTCGTGCTGATGAATCACCCCGGTCAGAACCACTAAGCCAGGTGAAGACACGGCCGGGCCTGCCGCGGAGGCGCCCTCCCGGGGCGCGGGACGTTAGGCCCTAGACCGCCAAAACAGCACAGCGGAGTGTTGGCCTATGACCGCAACGAATCCGGAAAAGACGCCGGACATCAAGTCCACCCAGCTCGAGGAACAGCCAACGGCGGTGCTCCGCGAAACCGTTCGGATGAACGAACTGCGCGAGTTCTTCAGCCGCGCGTACCGTTCGGTGATGAGCTCGACCGAACAACAGCACGTCCAGCTGGCCGGGCCGCCGTTCGCGCTGTATCGAGGAACGCCCACCGACGTCGTCGACGTAGAGGCGGGCTTTCCGGTGGCGGCGCCCCTTCCCGGCGCCGGCAACGCCGGCGGTGCCGACGCCGGTGTGGTCGCGGGATCGCTGCCTGCCGGCCCGGCCTTCGAGGCGATGCATGTCGGCCCGTACGAGACGCTCCCCGAGACGTACGGGGCAATCATGGAGAAAATGCAGGCCGAAGGTCTGACGCCGGGGAACGCGATGTGGGAGTACTACCTCAGCGACCCGGCCGCCGAGCCTGATCCGGCAAAGTGGAAGACGCTCATCGTCTGGCCGGTTGCCTGAGCGGGCAGCCCACCGGGCAGCCCAACCGTCGTCGAACGCTTTGAACCGCTCCGTGCTGCCGCCTGTCCGTCCCATTCGCGGGGCAGCGCGACGCAAACCGTGTGATTCGCCACACTATTGCTCGACTGCGTGCATAATGTCCTAAACTGCTTCACTGAGGTGCCTGAAATGGCGCTGCGCAGCAACGAAAGTGAACCCCAAATGGCAACCGATTACGACGCACCACGCAAGACAGAGGAAGAGTCTCCGGCTGAGTCGCTGGAGGCACTTCAGGCGTCCCGCAGCGGCGGCGCCCAGACTGCTGTCATCGACGTCGATGAGAACGACACAGCTGAAGGCATTGACCTTCCCGGCGCCGATCTGTCCGGCGAAGAACTGACCGTCATTGTTGTTCCCGAGCAGTCCGATGAATTCACCTGCTCCTCCTGCTTCCTGGTCCGTCACCGGTCCCAGGTGGCCAAGGAAAAGAACGGCCTGAAGTACTGCCGCGACTGCGAAGGCTAGGGGACTTTCCGCCGCGCACCACCACTTCAGAAACACGCCAGCCAGACTGCAAAGGCACGACAAAGCGCCGGAACCCACAGGGGCCGGCGCTTCGCCGTTCCCCGGAATTATCCGTCGGCGGGACGAAGGCGGCGCAACCGTCCTGTGACCGGTCGCGGCGGCGCCTAACGGTTTGGGCGCCGAGTCTGCCAGCCCCTCGATTCGCCCGGGAATCGGCCCTATTCTGGAGCTATCTCATCGCGTGAGGGGCGGCCCCAAATGAAGAAGTTCCGGGTGTGGCTGACAGCTCTACTGCTGGCTGTCGGATCGGGGCTGCTGGCCCCCGGTCCCGCGTCGGCGGATCCCTACTGCGGACTGGTGTGGGGGTCGCTGGCCAAAGTGGAACCTGCGCTGAGCCAAGCCCCGGTGACGAATGTCCGCACCGGGCAGCACTACTGCTTCGACCGACTGGTCATCGACCTCAACGGACCCGTCGGCGGCTATACCGTCCGGTATGTTCCGCAGGTAACGCAGGACGGCTCGGGGTTGCCGGTCCCGCTGCGGGGACAGGCGTTCCTACAGGTCACAGCACACGCTCCGGCCTATGACGGCAACGGCAAGCCCACCTACGACCCGGCGAACCCGAACGAACTGAGCGACGTCAGCGGCTACCAGACCTTCCGGCAGGTGGCATGGGCCGGCAGTTTCGAAGGGTATTCCAGCCTCGGCCTCGGGGTCCGGGCCCGGCTGCCGTTCCGTGTTTTCACCCTGGCCGGTCCGGACACGGGCTCGCGGCTCGTGGTCGACGTCGCGCATTTCTGGTGATCCCCGGCGGTCCGGGCGGTTGCCGGATGCTTGATAAGCCAACTTAGTAAGCTGACTGAGAAATTCTCCCGGGACCATCGCGATCCTGCAGCGCCCTGCGGTAGCGTCGGAAGCATCGGATCTAGCGATGCCGGACGTAAGGGCATCGTGCGCAACGGTATCGACCTACTCAGGAGGACGCATGAAAGCTTCACCGACCCTCACGACGAACCTGCAGGCAGTGCTCGTGGACCTGATCGAACTTCACGTTCAGGGCAAGCAGGCACACTGGAACATCGTTGGGACAAACTTCCGGGACCTCCACCTGCAGCTGGACGAGATCATCGACTCTGCCCGCGCCTACGCGGATGACATGGCGGAGCGTATGCGCGCCCTCCATGCCCTCCCGGACGGCCGCAGCTCCACGGTATCCAAGTCCACCTCGCTCGCCGAGTTCCCGGCCGGCCTGATCAACACCAAGGACGCCATCGAGCGCATCGTCGCGGCACTCGAAGCCGCCGTCGGCACGATGCGCAAAGTCCACGACGAAGTGGACGAAGAGGACCCGACGACGGCGGACCTGCTGCACGAGTTCATCGCCAAGTTCGAGCAGTACGCCTGGCTGGTCAACGCGGAGATAATGCGCGCCAGCACCAGTGTCACGACGGCGGACAGCAAGTAGCATCCGCCAGCCGTCTCGAGCGCCCGGCCCCGGTACTCCCGGCGCCGGGCGCTCGGCATTTGTCAGGGCGGCAGCTGCCGCCCCGGCCTTCCCCGGAGCGTGATCGCCGCGCGGCTACACGGCGGTCGGAACCTTCCGGAGGACCACGGCGGCGAGGACTGACGCCCCTGCCATGAGTACGAGCGCGATGGTCGCCGTGATGTGGACGCCTGAATCGAAGGCAATGCGGGCGGCCGCCAGCACGGACTCCGCTAGCGGTCCCGGCAAGACCTGTGCCAGCTCGACGGCCCCTGCCAGCGTCTCGCCGGCCTGGGCGGACGCTGCAGCGGGGGCCGCCTCGGCAGCGCCGGCGGGCAGGCGGAGATTGCCCTGATAGGACGCTGTCAGGATGGACCCGAGGATGGCGGTGCCCAGCAGGGAGCCGATTTCGTAGCCGGTCTCCGAGATGGCGGCGGCCGCCCCGGACTTCTCCGCCGGGGCTGCGCCGAGGATCAGGTCGTTGGAGATCGTTTCCGCGGCGCCCACGCCCAGGCACAGCACCAGCAGTGCCGCCAGCAGCAGCGCGGGGCCATCGCCGTGATCGCCGAAGGCCACCAAAAAGTAGCCCCCGGCGCTAAGGAGCAGCCCGAAGGCCACCACGAAACCGGGGCGGACCTTCTTCACCAGGGGCACTACCAGCAGGCCGGCCAGCACGGTGGCGATGAGGGCGGGGACCATCGCGACGCCGGATTCCGACGGGGACTGTCCCTCGAGCAACTGCAGGTGCTGGGCGAGGAACAGAATGAAGCCGTTAAAGGAGAACAAGGCCAGCACGTTCGCGATGATGGCGGTGCTGAAGATCCGGTTGCCGAAGAGGCTGATATCCAGCAGCGGCGCTGCACGGTTTCCTGTCCCGTCTGCGAGCAGGGACCGCTGACGCCGGATGAAGGCGTACCCCATCAGCAGGCCAAAGGCGATGGCGGCCAGTGGCTCGAAGGCCAGCCCGTGCGTGGCCAGCACCTTGATGCCGTAGACCACCGGAACCATGACCAGCAGGGACAGGATGATGCTGGACATGTCCACCCGGCCCGGGTTCGGGTCGCGCGATTCCGGGATCAGCGCCGGGCCCAGGGCCAGCAGCGGCAGGATGATCGGCACGGCCACCAGCAGGACCGCGCCCCACCAGAAGTGCTCCACCAGCCAGCCGCCGACGATGGGTCCCAGCGCGGCGCCGCCGGAGAAGCCGGCAGCCCAGATGGCCACGGCCAGCCGGCGCCGGTTGGGCTCCGGGAAGATGTTGCGGATCAGGGACAGTGTGGACGGCATCAGCATGGCACCGAAGAATCCCAGCCCCGCGCGTCCGGCGATCAGCCATTCTGCGCTGGGGGCGAAGGCCGTGGCCGCCGACACGGCAGCGAAGCCCGTGCTGCCGATGAAGAGCAGCCGGCGGCGGCCGATCCGGTCGCCGAGGCTGCCCATCGCCACGAGCAGACCGGCGAGCACCAGGGGATAGGCGTCGACGATCCACAACAGCTCCACCCCGGAGGCGTCGAGGCTGCGCGCGATGGCCGGCAGGGCAAAGGTCAGGGCGGTGTTGTCGACCGCCACGAGCAGCACCGGAAACATCAGCAGCGCCAGCGCCAGCCAGTCGCGCCAGGGGGCACGCGGCGCCAGGTTCGACGCCGGTCCGCCGGCGTGGCCGCCCAGGGTGCCGGTGCTGCTGCGGGTGAAGGAAGTCTCGCTCATAAACTATAACTATACCGTCTGGACGGTATAGTTATGAGCGGGCCCGGTAAGAACCCGCTCCCGCCGCGGGGCATGATAGGAACCATGGCCAGAAAACCCGTCGCCCGCGAAGCCGTCCTTGATGCCTTCGAATCCCTGCTGATCGAAGAGGGCGAACGTGCCGCGACGCTGGATGCGGTGGCGAAGCTGGCCGGTGTCTCCAAGGGCGGGCTGCTGTACCACTTTCCGAACAAGGAAGCGATGATTTCGGTCCTGCTGGAACGGCTGGACCGGCTCCTCGCCGACGACCTCGCTGCCATGGCCGCCGCCGCGGAGGGCGCTGCCGCGTACTTCATAAAGTCCTCGGTCTGGGCGGACACCCCGCTGGACCGCGCCTTCGTCGCGGCCACCCGGCTGGCCGAGGTCGCCCACCAGGAAACCCTGCGGCGGATGGCCGCCGCCCAGGCGGGCTGGCTGGAACTGCTGGCGGCCGACGTCGGGCCCGCCATGGCCAAGCCTGTCCTCTACATGGGCGACGGCCTGTACTTCAATGCCATGCTGGCGCGCGGCCCGGGCGGACCGCTCCCGGCGGTCGGCCCCGACGTCGACGGCCTCCTCGCGGCCCTCGGGCGGCTCCGCGGCTGACGCCCGGGTGGACGCCCCGCCCGACGGGATCGCCGGACATCTGCGAACTCCCAGGAAACGAAACGGCGACCCCGCTAGTTTCCCGCGATTCCGCCCCCGACGACGGGGGCGGGAGCTTAACTCTCGCCCGTACGGGGTCACTAGTTTGCGGACGCGGCCCGGACATAGGACAATGGAGGCTGTGACTGTTGTCACGCCAACTTAATATGCCTTTGATCTGCGGCGGGAGAGTTCTGCAAGTAGGTACAAGCAGGCGCCGTAGGAGCAAATCCTCCCCAGGAATCTCTCAGGCCCACGTACCGCCGCGGCAAGGCAACTCTGGAAAGTAGCAGGCTGTCCTCGGACACGCTGTGCTCACCGACGGTGCAAGCGGGGCCATGCGAGAGCACGGCGGCGCGGAAACTCTCAGGTCCAATACAGAGTGGGGAGGAACCCGAATCAATGTGGCGCACCCTGCGCCGCCTTATTTATGGAGTTCCTTGTGACTGTTACCTCAGCCTCCACGTCCTTCGTTGACCGGCACATTGGCGCCCGCCGACAGGCCGATATCGACGCCATGTTGAAGGCTGTCGGCTACGACACCGTCGATGCGCTCGTGGACACGGCCGTTCCGAAGAACATCCGGCAGGATTCCCCGCTGGAGCTCACCGAAGCCCTCAGCGAGGTCGAGGTCCTGGCCGAGCTGCGCAAGCTGGCTGCCAAGAACCAGACGGCCGTCCAGATGATCGGGCAGGGCTACTACGACACGCTCACCCCGCCGGTGATCCGCCGCAACATCCTTGAAGCCCCGGCCTGGTACACCGCCTACACCCCGTACCAGCCGGAGATCTCCCAGGGCCGCCTTGAGGCGCTGCTGAACTTCCAGACCATGGTCCAGGACCTCGTGGGCCTGCCGATCGCGAACGCCTCGCTGCTGGACGAAGCCACTGCCGTCGCCGAGGCCGTGCTGATGATGCGCCGGGCGAACAAGAATAAAACCGCCCACGACGGCAAGACCGTCCTCGACGCCGACCTGCTGCCGCAGACGATCGCGATCGTCGAGGGCCGCGCCGAGGCGCTCGGCTTCGAGGTCGAGGTCGCTGACCTGTCCCAGGGTCTGCCCGACGGCGTCATCAACGGCATCGTGCTGCAGCAGCCGGGCGTCTCCGGCCGCGTGTGGGACCAGTCCGGTGTGATCGCCGCCGCCAAGGAACGCGGCGCGCTGGTTACCGTCGCCGCGGACCTGCTGTCCCTGACCCTGATCACCCCTCCGGGCGAGCAGGGAGCCGACATCGCTGTCGGCTCCACCCAGCGCCTGGGCGTGCCGCTGTTCTTCGGCGGCCCGCACGCCGCCTACATGGCCGTCCAGAAGGGCCTCGAGCGGTCCATGCCCGGCCGTCTGGTCGGCGTTTCCAAGGACAACACCGGCATCCCGGCCTACCGCCTGGCGCTGCAGACCCGCGAGCAGCACATCCGCCGCGAGAAGGCCACCTCCAACATCTGCACCGCGCAGGCCCTGCTGGCGATCGTGTCCTCCTTCTACGCCGTCTACCACGGCCCGGACGGACTGAAGGCCATCGCCGAGACTGCCAGCGGCCATGCGAAGACCATCGCCGCGTCGCTGAAGGCGGCCGGCCTGGACGTGCTGCACACCAGCTTCTTCGACACGGTCACTGTTTCGGTTCCCGGCAAGGCCGCGCAGATCATCGCCGCCGCCGCTGCGAACGGCATCAACCTGCGCACCATTGACGCGGACACCGTTGGCGTCTCCACGGATGAAGCCACGACGGTGGCCGTCGTGGCCGATGTCGTCGCGGCCTTCGGCGCCGGCGTTGTCGACTCGACGGACGGGTTCGCCTTGGACCCCGCCGTGGAGCGCACCTCTGAGTTCCTGCAGCACCCGGTGTTCCACACGCACCGTTCCGAGACCCAGCTGCTGCGCTACATCCGCAAGCTCTCCGACCGTGACCTGTCCCTGGACCGGACCATGATTCCGCTGGGCTCGTGCACCATGAAGCTGAACGCAACCGCCGAGATGGAAGCCATGTCCTGGCCGGAATTCGCCTCCATCCACCCCTTCGCCCCGGAATCGCAGACCGCGGGCTGGCGGGAACTGATCGAGGACCTCGAAGCCCAGCTCACGGAGATCACCGGTTACGACCAGGTCTCCATCCAGCCGAACGCGGGATCGCAGGGCGAGCTCGCCGGCCTGCTGGCCATCCGCGGCTACCACCTTTCCCGCGGCGACGCCCAGCGCAACGTCTGCCTGATCCCGGCCTCCGCACACGGCACCAACGCGGCCTCGGCAGTGCTCGCCGGCATGAAGGTCGTCGTCGTGGCCACGGCCGCGGACGGTACGATCGACCACGCGGACCTGCAGGCCAAGATCGAGCTGCACAAGGACGCGCTCTCCGCGATCATGATCACCTACCCCTCCACCCACGGTGTCTACGACGCCGACGTCCGCGAGGTCTGCGACTCCGTGCACGCCGCCGGCGGCCAGGTCTATGTGGACGGCGCCAACCTCAACGCGCTCGTGGGCCTGGCCCAGCCGGGCCAGTTCGGCGGCGATGTCTCGCACCTGAACCTGCACAAGACCTTCTGCATCCCGCACGGCGGCGGCGGACCCGGCGTCGGCCCGGTCGCGGCCAAGGCCCACCTGGCACCGTTCATGCCGGGCAACGCTGCGGATCCGGCCAACGGTGCCGGCGGCACCCCGATCTCCGCGTCGCGCTATGGCTCGGCCGGCGTGCTGCCCATCTCCTGGGCGTACGTGAAGCTCATGGGGGGCCAGGGCCTGACCGAGGCGACCAAGGCGGCGCTGCTCGCGGCGAACTACATCGCGTCCCGCCTGAACGAGTTCTTCCCGGTCCTCTACACCGGCGAAGGCGGGCTCGTGGCGCACGAATGCATCCTGGACCTGCGCGAACTCACGGCGCGGACCGGAGTGACCGCCGAGGACGTCGCGAAGCGCCTGATCGACTACGGCTTCCACGCCCCCACCCTCGCGTTCCCGGTCGCCGGAACCCTGATGGTCGAGCCCACCGAGTCCGAGGATCTCGGCGAGATCGACCGCTTCATCACGGCGATGATCACCATCCGCGCCGAAATCGACCAGGTCGCCAACGGTGACTTCTCCCTCGATCACAGCCCGCTGCGCAACGCGCCGCACACCGCGGCCGCCGTCGTGGACTCCGGCTGGGAACGGGAATACCCGCGCGAGCAGGCCGTCTTCCCGGTCCACCACCTCCGGCAGGACAAGTACTTCCCGCCGGTCGGCCGGATCGACGGCGCCGCCGGGGACCGCAACCTGATCTGCTCCTGCCCTCCCCTCGAAGCCTTCGAGGACCACACCGATGACTCCGCCAACTAAGGACTGCCAACGATGACTGAGAACTACACGGCCCTTTACGAAGAGCACAAGAAACTCGGCGCCTCCTTCACGGACTTTGGCGGCTGGCAGATGCCGCTCAAATACAGCTCCGAACTGGCTGAGCACCACGCCGTCCGCGCGTCCGCCGGACTCTACGACCTTTCCCACATGGGTGAAGTCTGGGTGACCGGCCCCGACGCCGCTGCCTTCCTGGACTACGCCCTGGTCGGCAAGATCTCCGCGATGGCGATCGGCAAGGCCAAGTACTCGCTGATCTGCAACGCGGACGGAGGCATCATCGATGACCTCATCACGTACCGCCGCGGGGAGGAAAAGTTCCTGGTCGTCCCGAACGCCGGCAACGCGAAGGTCGTCGCCGCTGCCCTGGCCGAGCGGGCCGCATCCGGCAAAGACGGCGGCTTTGACGTCACCGTCCAGGACGCCTCCGCGGACACCTCGCTGATCGCCGTGCAGGGCCCCAAGGCGCAGGAGATCCTGTTGCGCCTGGTTCCGGCCGCGCAGCACGACCTCGTAACCGGCCTGAAGTACTACGCCGCCGTCGACGTCCCCTTTATGTTCGGCGGCACCAGCCACGAACTGCTGCTGGCCCGCACCGGCTACACCGGTGAGGACGGCTTCGAGATCTTCGTCGCCAACGACTCCGCCGCCGCCCTCTGGCAGGCGCTCGTCGCGATCGCCGAAGACGGCGAACTCACGCCCGCCGGACTCGCGTCCCGCGACTCGCTCCGGCTTGAGGCAGGCATGCCGCTCTACGGCAATGAACTCTCCCTCGACGGCGACCCCTTCGCCGCCGGACTGGGCCCGGTCGTCGCACTCTCCAAGGAAGGCGACTTTGTCGGCAAGGCAGCCCTGGGCGCCAAAAAGGAATCCGGCGCGGGATCCACCACGGGCCGCAAGCTCGTCGGCCTCAAGGGCCTGGGGCGCCGGGCCGGCCGCGGCCACTACCCGGTCCTGAAGGACGGCAACGTGGTCGGGGAAGTGACCTCCGGGCAGCCCTCACCAACCCTGGGCTACCCGGTCGCCATGGCGTACGTCGACGTCGAATTCACCGAACCCGGCACCGCCCTGGACATTGACCTCCGCGGCAAGGCCGAGCCTTTCGAAGTCGTCGCCCTGCCTTTCTACAAACGCGTCAAGTAGCCCCTCTGGTGCCCGGGTACCCCAGCGGTACCCGGGCACCGTAGCGGGTCCCGGCTCCGGGGCCGGCTGGCCCCGGTTTTCACGCGTGCTGCTCCTTCGTCGCTTTGACGCAGGCTTTCGAAAACCGCGGCCCGCCGCCCCCTCGCGGTCAGCCCACCTTTCCGCGGGAATTCGGGTTGTGGCCGCGTAACCCGGCCACAATAGATTTTGCACCCACGACCAATCCAAGACTTAGGAAAATCACATGGCAAAAGTTGCCGCTGAACTGAAGTACTCCGCAGAGCACGAATGGGTTGCGCAGGAGGCCGGAAGCGATGTTTCCATCGGCATCTCCGCCGTCGCCACCGATGCCCTCGGTGACATTGTGTATGTGGACCTGCCCGAGGTCGGCTCCGCGGTGACCGCGGGGGAGACCTGCGGCGAGGTCGAGTCGACGAAGTCCGTTTCCGACTTGTATGCCCCGGTCACGGGTGAGGTCACCGAGATCAACCCTGCCGTCGTCGAGGATCCCGCGCTGATCAACAGTGACCCGTACGGTGCCGGCTGGCTCTTCAAGGTCGCAGTGACCGCGGAAGGCCCGCTGATGTCGGCCGAGGAGTACGCGGCGACCAACGGCGGCGAGCTGTGAGCCCGGCCGCAGGCACAGCCGCGGGCACCGGGACGGTCGCGTTTGTGCAGGTCGTCTCCCCGAGCCTGGACGCGGACCTGTCCGCATTGGATCCGGAAATCGCCGCGAAGATCGACGCCGAGCTGACGCGCCAGCGCGACGGCCTGGAAATGATCGCCTCGGAGAACCACACCGCCAAGGCCGTTATGCAGGCGCAGGGTTCGGTGCTGACCAACAAGTACGCCGAGGGCTACCCGGGCAAGCGCTACTACGGCGGCTGCGAGCACGTTGACGTGATTGAGCAGCTGGCCATTGACCGGGTCAAGGCCTTGTTCGGCGCCGAGTACGCCAACGTCCAGCCGCATTCCGGCGCGCAGGCCAACGCCTCCGTGATGCACGCCCTGATCCGTCCGGGTGACACGATCATGGGCCTGAACCTGGCACACGGCGGACACCTGACGCACGGGATGAAGATCAACTTCTCCGGCCGCCTGTACAACGTGATCCCGTACCAGGTCCGGGAGGACGACCACCGGATCGACATGGCCGAGGTGGAGCGCCTGGCCCAGGAGCACAAGCCGCAGCTGATCGTGGCCGGCTGGTCCGCCTACGCCCGGCAGCTGGACTTCGCAGAGTTCCGCCGGATCGCCGATTCCGTGGGCGCCTACCTGATGGTGGACATGGCACACTTCGCCGGGCTCGTCGCCGCAGGGCTGCACCCGTCCCCGGTTCCGCACGCCCACGTCACCACGTCCACCACGCACAAGACCCTCGCCGGTCCGCGCGGCGGCATCATCCTGTCCAACGACGCCGACATCGCCAAGAAGATCAACTCGGCGGTGTTCCCCGGCCAGCAGGGTGGCCCGCTGGAGCACGTGATCGCGGGCAAGGCCGTGGCCTTCAAGATCGCCGCGTCCCCCGAGTTCAAGGAACGCCAGGAGCGCGTCCTGGCCGGCGCCCGGATCCTCGCCGAGCGGCTGGTCCAGCCGGACGTCACCGCGAAGGGCATCAACGTGATCTCCGGCGGCACCGACGTGCACCTGGTCCTCGTGGACCTGCGCAACTGTGAGCTGAACGGTCAGCAGGCCGAGGACCGCCTCGCGGAAATCGACATCACCGTCAACCGCAACGCCGTGCCGTTCGACCCGCGCCCGCCGATGGTCACGTCCGGGCTGCGCATCGGCACCCCCGCGCTGGCCACCCGCGGCTTCGGCGAGGCAGCATTCGCCGAAGTCGCGAACATCATCGCCGAAGCGCTGACCGCCGACGCCGGCGCGGACCTGTCCGGTCTGCGCTCCCGGGTGGAGGCCCTCGCCGCCGCCCACCCGCTCTACCCCTCGGTTGCCAACCTCGCCTAAGGGCCGTATTACAGGTAGTAGGAGCAGTACAGATCACGACGCCGGGCCGCCGCCACAAGCTGCCGCCCGGCGTCGTGCATCCGGCGGAACCGCCGCCACCCGGCGGCCGCACCGCCTTCCGGCTGTCGTCGTTCTCACAAAAAGGTATTTATCATGGCTGTTGGAGTCTTCGATCTCTTTTCGATCGGCATTGGGCCGTCCAGTTCGCACACGGTGGGCCCGATGCGGGCTGCCGCGGTGTTCGCCGAAGAGCTGAAGGCCTCCGGGGTGCTGGAGCGGGTGGCGTCGCTGCGCGTTGACCTCTACGGGTCCCTTGCCGCGACCGGCCATGGCCATGGCACCATGACCGCGATCCTGCTGGGGCTGGAGGGCTTCCATCCGGAGCTGATCCTCCCGGCGGAGGTGGAGGAACGCCTCGCCACGATTGCCGGGACCGGCATCCTGCAGCTCGCCGGGGCCGTGCCCCTGCCGTACGGGGTGCAGGACATGGTCCTGCGGCCGTTGACGATTCTGCCGCGGCACACCAACGGCATGACGTTCACCGTCGCGGAGGCCGGCGGCGACGTCCTGCACCGCGCGACGTTCTTCTCCGTTGGCGGCGGGTTCATCGTCCGCGAGGGCGAGGAGGACGCCGCGCTGCAGGAACTCGCCGAGTCCAAGAAGGAACTGCCGCTGCCGTTCCGCACGGCCGCGGAACTGCTGGGCCACTGCCGGGCCAAGGGCCTCTCGATCGGGGAGATCATGTTCGTCAACGAACGTGCCGCCCGCACCGAGGCGCAGATCCGCGAGGGCCTGCTGCACATCTACTCCGTGATGGAGGCCTGCGTCGAGGTCAGCCTCAAGCGCGAGGGCCTGCTGCCGGGCGGATTGAAGGTCCGCCGCCGGGCCCCGGACTGGCACGAACGCCTCCTGAAGGAGGACAAGGACCGGGACCCGAAGTACTGGCAGGAATGGGTGAACCTGATCGCGCTGGCCGTGAACGAGGAAAACGCCTCGGGCGG
>NZ_JAVDVQ010000031.1:0-32002 GCF_031456935.1 Arthrobacter ginsengisoli
CCCCACGGCTTCTTCGACCAAAACCCCACCCTGAACCTCCCCAGCAACGAAAACAGAACCACCACCACCAACACCGAAACCTGCTGCACCACCGACTGACAAGTCCCTAACTGAGTCCGCGGGAGCGCTGTGATTCGTCACGGCACTCCCGCGGACTCCCCTCGCCACAAGGGCGAATCCTCTCGGACCTTCCTACGTGCTTGGACGTTCGCGCATCGGGGTCCGTCCCATACTCGCTGGCCGCCAGAGGCGTCCAGGCAGTAAAGATCACACGACGTTCAGTTCATCAAAGGAGATGTTATGAGTGAAAATCATTTGGATGAAGCCGATCACCTGAAACGGTCGATTAACTGGAAGCAGGGTGCGGCCATCGCGCTGGGTGTTCCCATGCTGATTCTGCCCTCGTTGGGCTACCTGCCGATGTACGTGTCCGCCGCAGCAATCCTCATCTGGGGAATATCTGTCCTTCAAGGCTTCATGCAGAGCACCGCGTATGCCGAAATGGCCACCACCTTCCCCAAGGCCTCCGGCCTGCCAGGTTTCGCGCAGCACGTCTTCCGCACCCAGAACTACAAAGGCAAGTACGACAAGGGCAAGCTGATCGGCGGCTTCACCGCCTGGAGCTACTGGTTTGGCTGGAACCCGATCCTGGCGATCTTCGCCATCACGGCCGGCAGTTACCTGCATGGGCTGTTCCCGGCCCTGAGCGAGACTTTCACGGAATATCAGCTCGCTTTGATCTCGGGCTTGGTGATCTTTACCGGGTTGTTCATTGTTAACTGGTTCGGCCTGAAGGATGGCGCCATCCTGGGTTATATCCTGGCGGCCATATCCCTGATACCGCTGGTCATCCTGGCCGTGGCGCCCTTTGCTACCGGACACGTCGAGATGACCAACATCACCGGCAACTGGTGGCCGTCTGATTGGGCGTGGGACATGCACCATATCCTGATGCTCTTTGGCATCTTTGGGATCGCCCAGTGGAGTGCCTGCGCCTGGGAAACGGCAGCCATCTATGGCCCCGAATACAAAAAACCGTCCAAGGATCTCCCCAAGGCGCTGCTTGCCTGCGGCATCATCTGCTTCGCTTTGTATGTCCTGCTGCAGGCCGCAGTAATCGGCGTGCTGGGTGTCGAAGGTGTGCAGGCCGAGTCTGTCTCACCCCTGATTCCGGTGGCCCAGGCCGTCTTTGGCCAGGCCGGTTCAGTCATCACCATCATCATGCTGATCGCCGCCATGGTCCTCATCATCCAAACCGCTTACCTGGGTTCATCCCGCGCCATGCACTCCATGTCTAGTGAAGGCAATCTTCCTGCGGTTTTCGGCAAAACCAACCGCCACGGGACCCCGTTCATTGCCATGCTGGTCATCGGAGCCTTCAACCTGGTGCTGATCTCCATGGGAAACGCCGCGGCAATTCTTGCCGCCTCCGCAATCGGCTACACCTGCGCCAACGGCATCAGCCTCTTCGCCTACGTCAAAGCTAAAAAGCACCCCGCCTTCGCCAACCTGGAACGCCCCTTCAAAGCACCCAAGGGCTGGACACATGTCGCCATGATCTTTGGCCTGTTCAATGTGCCCCTGTGCCTGATCGGCGTGGTCTACCTCAACAGCCTGGAGATCGGCTGGACCTCAACCTGGGTGGGCTTCCTCGTTTTGGCGTCTTACCTGCCCATCTGGCTGTATTCCCTGCACGAATCGCGACGCGCGGAATCCAAGGCAGCCGCTGCCCGCGCTACAGACAACGCTTCGAATCACGATGCCGATGACCGGGAAAAGGTCCTGGACCTTACATAACGGAACCGGCATGTACGCCTTCAGGAACTGGAGACGTAGCCTCCTCAGAAGGCGGTCCCCGGCGCTGTCGAATATCGCGCCGGGGACCGATCCATCAACCCCACTTCGTAGTAGGAGCGTGATCCGCATGTTCAATAACCCCGCAATTACCTGGGCCCTCACAGCCGTCCTGCTGCTAAGCGGCGGCTATTACCTGCTGCAGGCGGCCCGGTCCCGCCACCTGACGGACCGAGCCAATAAAAGCCTCCATGCCCTCATGAGCGTCCTTATGGCTGCCATGTTGTGGAACCTCGTTCCGTCCACCATGCTGGCCCAGATCGCGGTCCTCGCCGGCGCGGCGCTGTGGTTCGTCATCCAGGCGGTTGCCCGGCCGGAGTTCAACATTCTTTGCGCCGGCAGTCAAAACCGGCTGAAATGCGTCTATCACAGCCTCACTATGGCCGGTGCAGCCCTCATGATCGCCATGATGGGTCAGGCCGCCGCCGGGAGCCGGGAAATCGCACCGGCAGTTGCCATGTCAACTCCGCATGCCCACCACGCAACAGCACCGGCAGCACATAGCACGGTGGTATCAGGGCTGGATCACTCATCCGTCCTGGCGCTCCCGCTGACAGTATTCTTCGGAATTGCGGCGGTGGTTTTCACCGTCCTTCTACTGCGTGGCCGCGCAGCCACAGCCACTGCCGGCTGCCGATCTACTCCAAAACGCTCCGTCCGCGCCGAACACGGGCTCGAAGCTCTGGGCGCTGCTGTTATGGCCCTGATGTTTGCCACCATGTCGGCATAAGACGGAGATTATCTTGCTGCAGCGGCTGAGATCCTGTCCCCGGAAGACGCCATGAACCCACTGGCCCTGAGCCTCATTGAACTTGGGGCAGTTGTGTTCTCCCTCGGCCTGCTGGCCAGACTGGCCGCACGGATCGGAATGTCGCCCATCCCGCTCTATCTCCTTGGTGGCCTCGCCTTTGGCACAGGTGGGATCGTTGAGCTCGAGGGCATGAAGCAATCGGCGCACGTTTTTGGGGAGATCGGCGTCATTCTGTTGTTGCTCATGTTGGGGCTGGAATATTCTGCGGCCGAGCTCTTGACCGGACTGCGACGATCATGGCAGGCCGGTCTCCTTGACCTGCTCCTGAACTTTCTGCCGGGGGGAGCCCTTGCCTTGTTCCTGGGCTGGGGATTCGTGGGCGCCGTGGTGATGGGAGGTGTCACCTACATCTCCTCGTCCGGAATTGCGGCGAAGGTGATCACTGACTTGGGCTGGCTGGGCAACCGGGAAACCCGTGTGGTGATCTCCATCCTCGTTTTCGAAGACCTGACCATGGCGGTGTACCTTCCCGTCCTCACCAGTATCCTTGCCGGCGCCAGTTTCCTCAGCGGACTCACAACGGTAGGCATTGCGTTAGCGGTGGTGAGCGTGGTCCTCACAGTTGCGCTGCGCCACGGACATCAGGTATCCAAGGCTGTCCACAGCGAAAACTCAGAGGTGTTCCTCCTTGGCATCCTGGGCTCAGCCCTGCTGGTGGCCGGTGCGGCATCAGCCATGCAGGTGTCAACGGCTGTCGGGGCTTTTTTGCTCGGCATCGCAATCTCCGGGGCCACATCGCACCGGGCCACGCGTCTCTTGGCACCGCTGCGGGACCTTTTTGCGGGCATTTTCTTTGTGGCATTCGGGCTGAACACTGATCCTGCCTCGATTCCGCCAGTGCTTGGCTGGGCACTTGTCCTGGCTTTGATTACCGCCGCCAGCAAAATGGCGACCGGCATCTGGGCGGCGAAGCGTGTGGGCATTGCCCGCCCTGGACGTCTCCGTGCCGGAGCGGCGCTTATAGCTCGCGGGGAATTCTCGATCGTCATCGCGGGCCTGGCTGTGGCATCCGGTGCCGTCTCCCAGGAACTGGCAGCCATGGCGACTGCCTATGTACTGGTCATGGCCGTGGTGGGCCCGTTGGCCGCGCGCTACGTCGAACCGCTAGTGAAAATCGTATTGCCGGCAGAACGCGTCGCTACGAACACCTAACTCGCTCCGCGTGCCCCGGCCTCAATCCCAAGGTGGGCGTCTTCTGCATCGCCACTATTCCCCAGTTCATCCCGGCGGCGCCTCACCGCTGCTCATGGGTGTTCTGGCGTCCACTGCCTGTTGACCATGGCGGGGTTCACCCTGCTTATTTTTGGCACGGGCTACGCTGCCCGCTGGCTCAAAGGTGCCCGCAGCATCCGGGCCATCGATGGAATGACCGGAACGGTCCTGGTGGGCTGTGGCGTGAAATTGGCACTCGAGCCCGCCCCACTAGCGTGGGGAATCTGTCAGGCCCGGGCAGTGCCCGGGCCTGACAGGACAGCGGCCCCTCGGTCAGGCTGCGAAAATGACAAAGAATTTCCTGATCCGCTCCTGGATCTCCCACGTCCCCTGCCACCCGATGGGGAAGATGGCAGCGGTTCCGGCTTCCAGAGTGATCGGTTCAGCGCCGTCCTCAGTGACCACCATGCGGCCTTCCAGGACGTGAATCGCCTCTCCTCGCTCCAGGAACTCCCACCGGGAGAGGCCTGGATCGGCTTCCCAGACTCCGGAGAGGATACGGGAGTCCTCACTGGTGAAGGGGATGGAAATTCGCGTTGGTATCTCGTCGCCGAGCACCTCGGCCAACGGCGGGCCCAGCGGGGATTCGTCCATGTTCCCCTTAAAAAGTTCGGTGGGCTGGAAAGTTACGCTCATGGTTTTGCCTTTCTGCTTTACTCGCCGGCAATGTCTCCGGCGGGCTGGTGGATGACCAGTTAGAGGCACTGTAGCCCAGCCTGTTCGGGTGGGGAAGCGACCGCGCACCGCCACGGCGCGCCGCTCAGACTACCCAATGGGGTAGTAAAAACCATCCTGAAATGGCGTTTCCCCTATCCGCAAATGACAGGACGATGGAGGCTAGGCCAAGCTCCAACAGATCCGACAGATTGCGAAAGGAAGCCCGATGCTACAACCGTCAGATTCTTATTTTGATGCGTGGATGGGCCGGGAGGCCCTCGCCGAGGCTATGATTCCGGTGATTGGCCGGCTGTACCGCGAAAACAACGTGGTGACCAGCATTCATGGCCGCAGCCTGGTGAGCAAGTCCACCATGAGCATCTTGAAGGCGCACCGCTTCGCCCGGCGGGTCAGCAAAGACGAGCTGCTCCTGGAGGAGACCGCCCCACTCCTGAACACCCTCGCTGGCCTGGAGTTGGGTGCGGCAGCGATCGACATCGCCCGCCTCAACCAGAAGTTCAACGAAGAAGGCGGCGGGGCAACGCTGGAGGAGTTCCTCCGTGCCGAGTTGGCCGACGTGGTTGGCAAGCGCGGCGCTGATGACCGCACCAGCACCGACGTTGTGCTCTACGGTTTCGGCCGCATCGGCCGCCTCCTGGCCCGCCTGCTGATCGAAAAGGCAGGCGGCGGGCACGGCCTGCGCCTGCGCGCCATCGTGGTGCGCCGCGGCTCGGACAAGGACCTCGCCAAGCGCGCCAGCCTGTTGCGCCGCGACTCGGTCCACGGCCCGTTCGAGGGCACCATACGTGTGGATGAGGAAGCCAACACCATCACCGCCAACGGCGTGCAGGTCCAGGTCATCTACTCGGACAACCCCGCCACGCTCGACTACACCGCGTACGGCATCAAGGACGCGCTCGTAGTGGACAATACCGGCCGCTGGCGCGACGCCGAGGGCCTGTCCCAGCACCTGCAGAGCAAGGGCGTGGCCCGTGTCCTCCTGACCGCACCGGGCAAGGGCGCGCTGAAGAACATCGTGCACGGCATCAACCACGGCAGCATCGAGGATACTGACCAGATCGTCTCCGCGGCGTCCTGCACCACCAACGCCATCACCCCGGTCCTGAAGGCCATCAATGACAGGTTCGGCGTCGTCCACGGCCATGTTGAGACCGTCCACTCGTTCACCAATGACCAGAACCTGATCGACAACTTCCACAAGGGCGACCGCCGCGGACGCTCCGCCGCGCTGAACATGGTCATCACCGAGACCGGTGCCGCCACCGCCGTGGCCAAGGCGCTGCCGGAGTTGCTGGGCAAGCTCACGGGCAGTTCCATCCGTGTACCTACCCCGGACGTTTCGCTGGCCATCCTGAACCTGAGCCTGGAAAACGGCACCACCAAGGATGAGGTGAACAGCTTCCTCCGGGACATGTCGCTGCATTCGAACCTGCGCAAGCAGATCGATTACATGGATTCACCTGAAGTTGTCTCCACGGACTTCGTCGGTTCCCGCCATGCCGGCATTGTGGATGGCCTGGCCACCATCTCCAATGGCAAGAACCTCGTCCTCTATGTCTGGTACGACAACGAGTTCGGCTACAGCTGCCAGGTGGTCCGGGTCATGGAGGAAATGGCAGGCGTCAACCGGCCTTCGTTCCCCGCGAGGGATGTGGTTCAGGAGGCCATGTC
Organism: Arthrobacter ginsengisoli; assembly: GCF_031456935.1. Taxonomy (NCBI): domain Bacteria; kingdom Bacillati; phylum Actinomycetota; class Actinomycetes; order Micrococcales; family Micrococcaceae; genus Arthrobacter; species Arthrobacter ginsengisoli. Next base: position 6,227 of record NZ_JAVDVQ010000031.1, read on the forward strand.
AGTGCTTGCCGCGTTGAAATCGGCGTAAGTGAACTCCATGCTCTTTATTGATTCCTCTGCGGGTCAGGAGCCGCCTCGCACGCCGCCGCCTCTGGCGGGCCGGACTCCCGTGCCCACTCCGTTCAGGAAACCCGTTCCGCTCTCCCAGGTCCGGCCCGTGGGCGGCCGTGACCGCGAGATGCAACAGCTCATCCACGATCTCGCCGTCCTGGCGGACAAGCATGATCAGCGGACAAGCCGGCCGCAGCCCCCGTCAGGGGTCTCGCCTTGAAGCGGCACGTGCAGCTCAGGCTTGTACGGTCCAGTGCGCCGCGGATCTGCAACCGCTTTGCGCCCTGCCACCTCTCTTCCACAACACTTCCAGGCGCCTCAGTGTGGCGCTCTGCCTGTAAAACCTCTCCCAGAATTTGAGCCGAAACATGAAAATTGGAATCCTCACCAGCGGCGGGGACTGCCCCGGCCTGAACGCGGTCATCCGTGGCGCCGTCCTTAAGGGCATTACCGTGCACGGCCACGAGTTCGTGGGGTTCCTGGATGGCTGGCGCGGCGTGGTTGAGGGCGACATCATCGAAATCCCCCGCACGATGGTCCGCGGCATCGCCAAGCAGGGCGGCACCATCCTCGGAACCTCCCGCACCAATCCCTTCGAAAACGGCGGCGGCCCTGAAGTCATCAAGGCCCACATGGACCGTCTGGGCATCGACGCCATCATCGCCATCGGCGGCGAGGGAACCCTGGCCGCGGCAAAGCGGCTGACCGACGCCGGGCTGAAGATCGTGGGTGTGCCCAAGACTGTGGACAATGACCTCGACGCCACCGACTACACCTTCGGCTTCGACACCGCCGTGCAGATCGCCACGGAGGCAATCGACCGGCTGCGCACGACGGCGGAGTCCCACCACCGCTGCATGATCGCCGAAGTCATGGGCCGGCACGTGGGCTGGATTGCGCTGCACGCGGGCATGGCCGCCGGCGCCCACGCCATCCTGATCCCAGAGCAGACGGTCAGCATCGAGCAGATCGCGCAGTGGGTGAAAGAAGCCCACGCCCGCGGGCGGGCACCACTGGTGGTGGTGGCCGAAGGTTTTGTTCCGGAGCACATGGAATCCCCGCACTCAGAACGGGGTCTTGACAACTTTGGCCGGCCCCGCCTGGGCGGGATCGCGGACCAGTTGGTGCCGGAGCTGGAGGCCAGGACCGGCATCGAGACGCGCGCCACCATCCTGGGCCACATCCAGCGCGGCGGCGTTCCGTCCGCTTTTGACCGCGTCCTGGCCACACGTTTGGGCATGGCCGCGATCGATTCAGTGGTGGAGGGCCGCTGGGGCACCATGGTGGCACTCAAGGGAACGGACATCAAACACGTGGACTTCCAGGAGGCCCTGGGCCAGCTGAAGACAGTCCCACAGGACCGCTACGAGGAAGCAGCGGTCCTGTTCGGCTGACCTTCTCGGTTCAGACGCCCACTTCTTGTTTCCGCGCTGCCGCGTCGAGACCTTCCAGTACCCGGGCGTTGTTTGCCGCGTCCGTGAGGTCGTAGCGGAGCGGCGTGCCGTTTAGGACGCTGTCGGCGAAGTGTTCGCCCATCCGTACGAAGTGGTTTTCGCCCTTGACCTCGTGATAGATGGTGTCCTGTCCGGAGTGATGCTCTTCCAGGACCGAGTCCTCCTCCAGGAGCCCGAAAGGATTGTCAAGGTAGAGCCGGCCTCCGGTGCCCGTGAGTTCCAGGAAGTTGCGGCGCTCGAGGTTCACGCCCGTATCAAAAAGCGAGATCGCGTATCGAAGAGGGCGCCGCCGCCGAGCCCTGAGTACCAGCGGATGTTGTCGCCGCCGCCCGCGTCGAAGGAGTGGGCAACGTGGACAAACGTCAGCTGGCCCAGCACTTCGGCTGCGAGCAGCGCCTCATACGAGCCAAACGACTGTGGGACACCGTATTTGTTGGCGTACTCCCTGGCCTTTTCCCCGCTGCGTGATGCGATCCCTACAACCTCACCGTTTCCTGCAACGCCGGAATCGTCTTGCGCACGACGCGGGCGGTGCCCAGACGCCCCAGCGTAGCTTCGCACTCATTGAACACCCCTGTTGCGGAAGTTGTCGGACATTCTAGAACGTTTTTCCGGCGGAACCGAGCTGCTTGGTTGCCTCCACGATGCGGGCGGACAGGCCGGCCTCGGCGGAGGCGCCCCAGACGCGGGGATCGTAGAGCTTCTTGTTGCCCACCTCGCCATCGACCTTCAGCACACCGTCGTAGTTGCGGAACATGTGGTCCACCACCGGACGGGTGTAGGCGTACTGGGTGTCGGTATCGATGTTCATCTTGATCACACCGTAGGAGACAGCGTCCGCGATCTCCTGGTCCGAGGAGCCCGAGCCGCCGTGGAACACCAGGTCAAACGGGCTGTTCTTGCCCAGCTTCGCGCCCACTTGCGCCTGGATGTCCTTCAGGATCTCCGGACGCAGCTTCACACCGCCCGGCTTGTACACACCATGCACGTTGCCGAAGGTCAGGGCAGTGATGTAGCGGCCGTTCTCGCCGGCGCCAAGGGCCTCGATGGTGGCCAGGGCGTCCTCCACAGTGGTGTACAGCTTATCGTTGATGGCGTTCTCCACGCCGTCCTCTTCGCCGCCCACAATGCCGATTTCAACTTCGAGGATCATCTTCGCGGCGGCGGTGCGCTCCAGCAGTTCACGCGCGGTGCTCAGGTTCTCGTTGAGCGGCTCGTGCGAACCGTCCCACATGTGCGAGTTGAAGATCGGGTTCCGGCCGGCCTTGACCTCTGCCTCAGAGGCGGCCAGCAGCGGCAGGACGAAGCCGTCCAGCTTGTCCTTCGGGCAGTGGTCCGTGTGCAGGGCAATGTTCACGCCATAGTTCTTGGCAACTTCACGGGCAAACGCGGCGAAGCCGAGCGAACCCGCCACCATGTCCTTCGTTGCAGCGCCGGACCAGTAGGCGGCACCGCCGGTGGACACCTGGACGATGCCGTCGGACTCGGCCTCGGCGAAGCCGCGCAGGGCCGCGTTGAGGGTCTGCGAGGAGGTCACGTTAACGGCCGGGAACGCATAGCCGCCGGCCTTCGCACGGTCGATCATCTCGGAATAGATCTCTGGGGTTGCAATGGGCATGCTGACTCCTATGTTGAACTGTTCGCTTAAAAAGAAGGCGGCTGCGTCATAGCCCCGCCGCATGGGACGGGGCTATGACGCAGCCGGAGGTTACTACTCAGCCACCTCGCCGGTGGTTTCGTACGTGGCAATCTTGCCAATGCGGCGTTCATGGCGCTCGGCGTTGCTGAACGGTTCTGCCAGGAATGCCTTGATCAGTTCGGTGGCCTCCTGGACGGTGTGTTGCCGCCCGCCCACGGCCACCACATTGGCGTTGTTGTGCTCCCGGGCAAGCTTCGCTGTGTCCAGGTTCCAGGCCAAAGCGGCGCGGACGCCCTTGACCTTGTTCGCGGCGATCTGCTCGCCGTTGCCTGAGCCGCCCAGAACAATCCCCAGGGCGTCGACTCCTTCGGCCTGATCGGCCACAACGGCAGCCGCTGCGTTAATACAGAACGACGGGTAATCGTCCTCGGCATCATAGGCGGCCGGCCCGTGGTCCACCATCTCGTAGCCGCTGGCAGAGAGGGCAGTAATGAGGTGGGAGCTTAGCTCCATCCCGGCGTGATCGGTTGCGATGTGAACGCGCATGTGTGGTCCTTCAGACTGGTTGGTGTGCGGTATTGGTGAGTTGGAGACCACGGGGGCCGAAGGCGAGCTGCCCGTTAGTGCGCAGTGACTCGATGGCATCCTCTGGCGAGGGCTTGCCGTATACAGCCGATCCGGCCACGAAAACGTTGGCACCGGCTTCCGCTGCACGGGTAATGGTTTCTTCAGTGATGCCGCCGTCCACCTGGATGGCCACGTTAACTCCTGAACCGTCTACCGCCTCGCGGGCGCGGCGGATCTTCGGCAGCATAACGTCCAGGAACGCCTGGCCGCCAAAGCCCGGTTCAACGGTCATGATCAACAGCATGTCGAGTTCGGAGAGCATGTCCAGGTACGGCTCCACCGGGGTGGCCGGGCGAAGTGCCATGCCAGCCTTGGCCCCGCGAGCCCGGAGTTCCCGGGCCAGTTTGATGGGGGCATCCGATGCCTCCACGTGGAAGGTCACCGAACTCAGGCCGGCGTCGGCGTACAGCGGAGCCCAGCGGTCCACGTTGGCGATCATCAGGTGGGCGTCCAACGGGACCGGGCTGACCGTCTGGATACGTTCCACAACAGGCAGGCCGATGGTCAGGTTCGGCACAAAATGGTTGTCCATTACATCCACGTGCACGGCATCGGCGTTGCTGATGCGGGCGAGCTCGGCCTCGAGGTTGGCGAAGTCAGCCGAGAGGATGCTGGGGTTGATGCAGCAGTTCAGGGGTGATGCGGACATGATGTCTGCCTTTCGGTAGCGGTCAGAACTCGGGTCAGGATGCCTTCCGTGCGGTGGCGAGGGCGCCTTCGACGTCGGCCAGCAGTTCCTTCCAGCTGGCCACGAACTTGTCCAGACCTTCGGATTCGAGGAGGGCAACCACCCCGTTGTAGGAGATGCCCAAGGCGTCCAGTGCGTACAGCACGGCCTTGGACTCGGCATAGGTGCCGGTGATGGTGTCACCGGTGACCACGCCGTGGTCGAACGTCGCGTCCAGCGTCTTCTCCGGCATGGTGTTGACGACGTCGGCAGCAACCAGTCCGGTGACGTACAGAGTGTCGGGGTAGGCAGGGTCCTTCACACCGGTGGACGCCCACAGCGGACGCTGCGGGCGTGCACCGGCTTCGGCCAGGACTTCCCACCGGTCGGTCGAGAAGAGCTGCTCATACATCTGGTAGGCCAGTCGTGCGTTGGCCACGCCGGCCTTGCCCTTGAGGCCCTTGGCTTCGTCGGTGCCGAGGGCGTCGAGGCGCTTGTCGATCTCGGAGTCCACGCGGGAGACGAAGAACGAGGCCACCGAGTGGATCGTGGACAGGTCGTGGCCGTTTTCCTTGGCCAGTTCCAGGCCGGCCTGGTAGGCGTTGATGACAGCGCGGTAGCGGTCCAGGGAGAAGATCAGCGTGACGTTGACGCTGATGCCTTCGCCCAGGGTTGCCGTGATGGCCGCGAGGCCTTCGAGCGTTGCGGGGATCTTGATGAGGACGTTGTCCTTGTCCACCTTCTTGTAGAGGTTCTTGGCCTCGGCAATGGTGCCCTCGGTGTCCCAGGCAAGGCGGGGATCAACCTCGATGGACACACGGCCGTCAACGCCGTTGGTGGCGGCGGCGATCGGGGCGAACAGGTCGCAGGCGTCAGCGACGTCGGCGGTGGTGATCTCGAAGATGGTCTCCTCGACGCCGGCGCCCTGCGCGGCAAGTTCCGCGATCTTGGCGTCGTAGTCCGAACCGGAGGTGATGGCGGCCTGGAAGATGGATGGGTTCGTGGTCACTCCCACCACGTTCTTTTCATCGATGAGCTTCTGCAGGCTGCCGCTGGCGAGACGCTCACGCGAGAGGTCATCGAGCCAGATGGACACGCCGGCGTCGGACAGCTGGGCAGTGGGGGTCGCGTTGGTCATAGCTTCTTCCTTCAAAAATTTGTGGACTGGTGACGGTTCGCGGCCGCGCCGCGGGACGTCCCCATGAGGCCGCCCCGCGGCGCTGGCCGCAGTGCTGGTATTGGTCAGTTGCGGGCAGCGGCCAGGGAGTCCTTGGCGGCGGCGGCGACAGCCTCCGCGGTGATGCCGAACTCCTGGAACAGGCGCTTGTAGTCTGCCGAAGCGCCGTAGTGCTCAAGCGAGATGGAACGGCCGGCATCGCCGACGAACTCCCTCCAGCCCAGTGCCAGGCCGGCCTCCACGGAGACGCGGGCCTTGATGGCGGCGGGAAGCACGGACTCGCGGTAGGCCGCGTCCTGCTTGTTGAACCACTCGACGCACGGCATCGAGATGACGCGGGCGGCGATGCCTTCGGCCTGGAGGGCTTCGCGGGCCTGGACGGCCAGCTGGACCTCGGAGCCGGTAGCGATCAGCAGCACATCGGCCGGAACGGTTGCGCCGTCCTTGGCCGCTTCGGCGAGGACGTAGCCGCCCTTGGCCACACCCGCCGGGGAAGCAAAGGTGTCACCCTGCGCTGCGCCCGTACCGCGGGCGTAGGTGGGGATGTTCTGGCGGGTCAGGACGATGCCGGCCGGGTTTTCGTGGTTCTCCAGCATGGTCTTCCACGCAGTGCCCACCTCGTTTGCGTCGCCGGGACGGACAACGTCCAGGCCAACGATCGCACGGAGGGTGGAGAGCTGTTCCACCGGCTGGTGGGTGGGGCCGTCCTCGCCCAGGCCAATGGAGTCGTGGGACCACACGTAGATGGACGGGACACCCATCAGGGCGGAGAGGCGGATGGCCGGGCGCTGGTAGTCGCTGAAGATCAGGAACGTACCGGAGAACGCGCGGGTCCGGCCGTGCAGCGAGATGCCGTTCACGATCGACGCCGCGGCGTGCTCACGGATGCCGAAGTGCAGGACCCTGCCGTACGGGTTGCCCTTCCACGCGTCGGTGGAGCGGGAGACCGGAATGAACGACGCCGATCCCTCGATGGTGGTGTTGTTGGACTCCGCGAGGTCAGCCGAACCGCCCCACAGCTCGGGCATGACCGGGCCCAGAGCGTTCAGGACCTTGCCCGACGCTGCGCGGGTGGAGACATCCTTGCCTGCTTCGAAGACCGGAAGGACTGCATCGAGGCCAGCGGGAAGCTTCTTGGCTTCGATCCGCTTTAGCAGGGCAGCGCCCTCAGGGTTGGCCTGCTGCCACGCCTCGAACGAGGAATCCCATTCGCTGCGGGCAGCAGCGCCGCGGTCAACCACGGAACGGGCGTGGGCCAGGACGTCCTGGTCCACCTCGAAGGACTTCTCCGGGTCGAAGCCCAGCACGGACTTCAGGCCTGCCACTTCGTCAGCACCGAGTGCGGAACCGTGGATTTTACCGGTGTTCTGCTTCTTCGGGGCCGGGTAGCCGATGATGGTGCGCAGCGAGATGATGGACGGCTTGGACGTCTCAGCCTTCGCCGCGAGCAGGGCCGCGTAGAGCTCCTGGACGTCCTCGACGTATTCGCCCGTCTCGGTCCAGTCCACGCGCTGGGTGTGCCAGCCGTAGGCCTCGTAACGCTTGAGGACATCCTCGGTGAAGGAGATGTCGGTGTCGTCTTCGATGGAGATGTGGTTCTCGTCGTACACCACTACGAGGTTGCCCAGTTCCTGGTGGCCGGCCAGCGAGGAAGCCTCGGAGGTCACGCCCTCCTGGATGTCGCCGTCGGAGGCGATGACCCAGATGGTGTGGTCAAACGGCGACGTGCCCTCGGCTGCGTCCGCGTCGAACAGGCCGCGCATCCGGCGCTGCGAATAGGCGAAGCCCACCGAGGAGGCAAGGCCCTGGCCCAGCGGACCGGTAGTGATCTCCACACCGGCGGTGTGCTTGTACTCGGGGTGGCCCGGGGTGAGGGAATCCCAGGTGCGCAGCGCCTTCAGGTCATCCAGTTCCAGGCCGTAGCCGGAGAGGAACAGTTGGATGTAAAGGGTCAGCGAGGAGTGGCCCGGTGACAGGATGAAACGGTCACGTCCCAGCCAGTCCGGGTCGCGGGGGTCGTGGCGCATCAGCTTCTGAAAGAGAAGGTACGCGGCCGGGGCCAGTGACATGGCTGTACCGGGGTGGCCGTTACCAACCTTCTCCACAGCATCCGCGGCCAAAACACGCGCGGTGTCCACCGCACGGTCGTCTGCGGGCGTCCAGTTGAGTGTTGCTGCAGTTGCAGCGCCGGGGAGCGTTACATTTGTTGTCGGGTTCACGGTTTGTCCTTTTGGATCTGGTCGGCCTGGAGCGGCCGGACGGATACTTACTGGTTGATATCAATGATTGCGAACCAAATGGGCAGGGGTAACACTGTTTTCTGACGGTTCTTACTACCCTTTTGGGTTGGAAGGACGTTTCTGCCCGGGTAGGCTGTCCGGATGAGCAACGTCGCCCATCAGTCCCTGAAGGAATTCACCATGCCTCTTCCAGACCTGCCGTGGCCGCTTTTACAGAGCGTGGCAGCATTGGCCGATGCCCCCCTCTCCCAGATAGCAGAACGCCTGCGTGACGCCACGCTGCCCTACATGGGAAGCAGCGCGCTGGTGATCTTCACGGAAGACTGCACCGGCCGGCCGCAGAAGAAGGCCGGCGATGCGGACATCATTTCCCGGGTCTCCATCGCCGAGCTGGACACGCTCCGTGCCACCCTTAAGGATGAGGGACCCTGGTTCGGGGACGCCGAGCTCGCCGGCCAGACCCACCCCGTGCTCGCCCTGAAGCATGCCTCCAGCAACGCCCTCCTGGTCCTCACCGATCCCCCTGCCGATCCGGGACGCGGCGCCGGGCTGGACCTGGTGACGTATCTGTGGCGCCTCACGGCGCGGCGGATCCGGGAGAAGGTGGCTGATGCGCCGCCGTCGTACCTGCTCGAATCGCGGGCGGCATCCGCCGAACGCCTCCGCGTAACGGCGGAACTGACCGATGTGCACTCCACCACCTTGGAGACGCTCCTGGCGGCCCTGCGTTCATCCTCCCTGGATGATGCGGCAGCACGCACCACCGTCACCGACCTCACGGCCAAGGCTTTGATCAGGCTCCGGACCCACAGCGACCGCACAACGGACCTGGTGAAAGAGCCCGTTGCCAAAGCCTTCGAACGCCTGCGGGAAGACCTGCGGCCGCTCACACGCTACAGCGGCATTGAGATCGAATTTATCGAACCGCCGCTCAACGGAAGGGCCCTGCCCGGCGAAGTTGCCCACGCGGCACGGGCCATCGTCCGCGGGCTTGTGCTGGCCATGACGGAACAACCTGATGTCAGCAGGGTACGGACGCAGTGGGACTGCGACGGCGAAAACCTGCTGATCAACGTCCGCGACGACGGCCGGGGCGCACTCAAAGCCGACGCCCCGAGCATTGAGCGCCTGGACCGCCGGGTCCAGGCGCTCACCGGAACACTGCGGATCGACGTTATGCCGGGCTGGGGTGCGGACGTTTTTGTCACCCTCCCCCTGGACCTGCAAGCGTCACGCCCGGCGGGGGATGTCACCGGCTGGGATCTTGCCGCCCGGGAACTCGAGGTGCTCCAGCACCTTGTTGCCGGGCACCGAAACCGGACCATCGCCTCCAAGCTGGGCATCAGCGAGAACACGGTCAAGTTCCACGTGCGGAACCTGTTCAGGAAGCTCGACGTCGGTTCACGCACCGAGGCGATCGCGCTGGCGCACAGCCACGGACTCCGGTGACGGTGCACGAACTCCCCTGACTGGCTGACGCAAGAAGCACGGCCCCGCCTCCCCCCGGAGACGGGGCCGCTGTTTTCCCGGGTCAGCCGGCAGTGGCCGCCGCAAGCGACGCGGACTCTTCGCCTGATTCAGGCTCCGCTGCATGCGGCACAAACCGGACGAACATTGCCTTGAAGCCGGGGGTGTTGGATTCCCTTGCGACGTTCTCTTTGTGGACCAGCGCGTTGGCTTCGGGGAAGTACGCGGCGGCGCAGCCCTTCGCCGTCGGGTAGGCCACCAGCCGGAACTTGTCCGCCTGCCTGTCGTGCCCACGGAAAGTGCTGACCACGTCCACGAGGTCCCGGTCCTTGAAACCGAGTTCCGCCAGATCCTCGGGGTGCACCAGAATCACGCGCCGGCCGCCCGAGATGCCGCGGTACCGGTCGTCCAGGCCGTAGAACGTGGTGTTGTACTGGTCGTGGCTGCGGATGGTCTGGAGGACCAGATGGCCGTCGGGAGGGGTCAGGTATTCCAGCGGGCTGACGGTGAAGCGGCCGCGGCCGATGTCCGTTTTGAAGGAGCGGGTGTCGCGCGGCGGGTTCGGCAGCACAAAGCCGTTTTTGGTCCGCACTCTGGCGTTGAAGTCCTCGAATCCGGGCAGGACGCGGGAAATGTGGTCCCGGACCAAGTCATAGTCCTCGGCCATGCCCTTCCAGTCCACGCAGTGGTCCGGCCCGAAGGTCGCTTCGGCCATCCGCGCCACGATCACCGGCTCGGCGAGCAGGTGCTCGGAGACCGGCTGCAGCCGGCCCTGGGTGGAGTGGACCACGGACATGGAGTCCTCCACGGACAGGAACTGCGCGCCCTTGGGGTGCTTGTCATCCTTGTCGGTCCGGCCCAGCGTGGGCAGGATCAGGGACGTGCGGCCGTGCACCACGTGGGACCGGTTGGGCTTTGTGGAGATGTGCACGGTCAGGCCGATCCGCTGCATGCCGGCTTCCAGGGTTTCGGTGTCCGAGCAGGCGAGGGAGAAGTTGCCGCCCATGGACACAAAAACGTCCACCTCGTCACGCTCGAACGCCTCCATGGCTTCCACGGCATCGTGGCCGTGGTGCCGCGGGGACTGGATTTTGAACTCCGTATCCAGTGCTTGGAGGAGCCATTCCTTGGGCTTTTCCCAGATGCCCATGGTCCTGTCACCCTGGACGTTCGAGTGTCCGCGGACCGGGCAAGCACCTGCGCCGGGCTTTCCGAAGTTCCCCTGCAGGAGCAGGACGTTGACCATTTCCTTGATGGTATCCACCGAGTGCGGCTGCTGCGTTACGCCCAGGGCCCAGCAGAAGATGGTGGCCTTGGACCTGATGAGCATCCCGGCCACGGTTTCGATCTGTTCGCGGGTCAGGCCGGTGGCCTTCTCAGTCTCTGCCCAGTCCAGCTCGCCACGGGCGTCGCGGTAGGCCTCGAACCCGTCGGTCTCCGCGTCTATAAACGAACGGTCGACGACGGTGCCCGGGTTGCGTTCCTCCTCCACCAGGAGCAGGTGGCCCAGTGCCTGGAACAGTGCCAGGTCACCGCCCACCTTGATCTGCAGGTACTCATCGGCCAGCGGCGTGCCGCCGCCCACCACGCCGGAGACGGTCTGCGGATCCTTGAAGTTGAAGAGCCCTGCCTCCGGAAGCGGGTTGACCGCCACTACCTTGCCGCCCTTGTCCTTGCACTCCTTCAGGGCCGAGAGCATCCGGGGATGGTTCGTTCCGGGGTTCTGGCCCACCACGAAGATCAGCTCGGAGTCGTGGATGTCCTCCAGGGACACAGTGCCCTTGCCGATGCCGATGGTCGGGTTCAACGCCGAACCTGAGGACTCGTGGCACATGTTCGAGCAGTCCGGCAGGTTGTTGGTGCCCAGGGCCCGCGCGAACAGCTGGTACATAAACGCGGTCTCGTTCGCGGTGCGGCCGGAGGTGTAGAAGACGCAGCGGTCCGGAGTGGAGGCCCGGATGTGTTCGCCAATGAGGTCGAATGCCTCCGCCCAGGAGATCGGGGAATAGTGGGACTCCCCTTCGCGGATCACCACCGGTTCGCTCAGCCGGCCCTGGTTACCCAGCCAGTACTCCGTCTTCCCGGCGAGTTCGGCGATCGAGTGGCGCGCCCAGAACTCCGCCCCTACCGTCCGGAGGGTGTTTTCCTCGGCCACCGCCTTGGCGCCATTCTCGCAGAACTCGGCCGCCTTCCGCTTCGTGGCCGATTCCGGCCACGCGCAGCCGGGGCAGTCGAAACCGCCCTGCTGGTTCAACCGCAGCAGGGACTGCGCCGTCCGGGTTACCCCGGCCTGCGCCACGGCGCGTTCGAGGGCCACCATCACGGCCTTGACCCCGGCCGCTTCCGTTTTGGGCTTGTGGACTGCGAGGTTGTCCTCGTTGATGTCCGCGACGGGGGCGGGCTGCTTGCCGAACTTCATTGTTCCAACTTCCTTTGCGGCTCACGCCGTTCAAATTCACAACGCCCGTTGAGGCGCGCCAGCTGTCCTGGCGCGCCTCAACGGCATCCTGCTCTTAGAGACCTTGCTCTACTGGGAAACCTTAGCCAGCGTTTCCCGTTCAGCTCCGATCGTAGTGTTGTCTCCGTGGCCGGTGCGAACCACGGTTTCGGCGGGCAGCGTCAGCAGCCGTTCGCGGATGGAGGTCAGTATGGTGGGGTAGTCGCTGTACGAGCGTCCCGTCGCGCCCGGTCCACCGCTAAAGAGGGTGTCGCCGGTGAAGACCGTTCCCTCACTTTCGAGGTAGAAACAGGTGGAGCCCGGGGAATGGCCCGGGGTGTGGATGGCCAGCAGCGCGGTGCCGCCCACCTCGAACACGTCGCCGTCGCCGTGGTACCGGGCCGGGTCCGAATCCGGGTAAACCTGCTTCCACAGGACCAGATCCTCCGGGTTCAGGATGATGGGGGCCCCGACGGCTGCGGAAACCTCGCGTGCTGCGCCGATGTGGTCGTTGTGCGCGTGGGTCAGCAGGATGGCCCGTACCTTCCGGCCGCGGACCTGGTTGATGATCGCGGCTGCATCGTGCGGTGAATCGATGATCACGCACTCGTCGTCGTTGCCCACGATCCAGACGTTGTTGTCCACGTCCCAGGTGCCGCCGTCGAGCGAAAAAGTGCCCGAAGTGACAAGGTTTTCGATGGTGACTGTCATGAGAAATCCTTCTGGGTCTTTACTTCAACAACCGAGCGCAGGACCTTGCCCTCGTGCATCCTGGCGAAGGCTTCCTCCACCTGATCGATGGTGATCCGCTCGGTGACGAAGGCATCCAGGTCAAGGTTGCCCTGCTTGTAATGCGCCACGAGCATGGGGAAATCGCGGGAGGGCAGGCAGTCGCCGTACCAGGAGGACTTGAGTGACCCGCCCCGGCCAAAGACATCCAGCAGGGGCAGCTCAACCTTCATGTCCGGCGCCGGGACACCCACCAGCACCATGCGGCCGGCGAGGTCACGGGCGTAGAACGCCTGCTTGTACGTTTCGGGACGGCCGACGGCGTCAATCACCACGTCCGCTCCGTTGCCTCCCGTGAGGGCCCGGATGGCCTCGATGGGGTCTTCCTTGCCGGAGTCCACGCCGTGGGTGGCGCCAAGGGACTTGGCCATCTCCACTTTGTTGGCGTCGATGTCCACCGCAATGATCGTGGTGGCGCCCGCCAGCTTGGCTCCGGCGATCGCGGCGATACCCACGCCGCCGCAGCCGATCACGGCCACGGATTCGCCGCGCTTGACCTCGCCCGTGTTGATGGCGGCACCGATGCCGGCCATCACCCCGCAGCCGAGCAGCCCGACGGCGGCGGGATCGACGTCGTCGTCAATCTTGGTGCACTGCCCGGCGGCGACGAGCGTCTTCTCCGCGAAGGCCCCAATGCCCAGCGCCGGCGAGAGTTCCGTGCCGTCCTCAAGAGTCATCTTCTGCGTAGCATTGTGGGTGTTGAAGCAGTACTGCGGCTGGCCCTTGGCGCAGGCGCGGCATTCACCGCACACGGCCCGCCAGTTCAGGATCACCCGGTCACCGGGCGCCACCTGCGTGACGTCGGGACCCACCGCGCTGACTACACCCGTGGCCTCATGGCCCAGCAGGTAAGGGAAGTCATCGCCGATGCCACCCTGTTTGTAGTGCAGGTCCGTGTGGCAGACCCCGCAGGTGAGAATATCCACCAGGGCCTCCCCTGGCCCTGGATCCGGGACCAGAATAGTCTCCAGCGAAACCGGGGCATCCTTCGCCCTGGCGATGACTGCCTGTACTTTGTGGACCATTATTCTTGTGTTCCTTTCCTGGATCCGTCCGGATCCGGTGAATCGGCACCAAGTGCCAATCTAACTGACGCGTTGGGGTTCCAGGTCCTCGTCTCGAGGTCCCGTTATACGGCGATCAGTGACTGACGGTCCTGACTACGTCCCGGCTCCCCGCTACACGTGAATGTCATAAGTGTTTCTTGCTGCATTGCGGCGGTGCCGAGGCTGCGGACCGTTTCGCCGAAGACTTCGTCGGGGTCGAGGCGGCGGAGTTCTTCGGCGAGGCAGTCTTTGAGGCTGCGGCGGGGCAGGGAGATGCGTTGCGCGGGCTGGCCGGGTTGGGTCAGTTCGGCGATGGACAGTCCGGGCCGGAAGAGCTGCACGTCGCCGCTGCTGCGGCTGAGGCGGACGCGGCGGATCCCGGTCCCGGCGGGGTCCGCGACGATGGTCACGGGTGCGCCCAGGGCAAAAGTCAGCCAGGCCGCGAGCAGGATCGTAGAGGGTGAGTCGGAGGCGCCTTCGACTGTGGCGGCGGTGACGGGTGAGGAGTCCACCTGGTCCAGGATGGCGGCGAGTTGGATCCGCCAGTTCGTCAGCCTGGTCCAGGCGAGGTCGGTGTCGCCGGCTTTGTAGGTTTTGCGGATGTTTTCCAGCGCGGCGTGGGGGTCCGGTTCGTTCGCGGAGTCAGTGATCCGGCGGTGCGCGATCCGGCCCACGGAGGTTTCGCAGGCGTTCTCGGGTGCCCCGTGCGGCCACCAGGCCACGATCGGGGCATCCGGCAGCAGCAGGGCCGCGACGAGGGATTCGCTTTCGTGGGCGAGTTCGCCGTAGCCGCGGAGCACGATGACCTCGGAGGCGCCGGCGTCCCCGCCCACCCGGATCTGCGCGTCGAGCCGGTTGGGAGCCTCGGCCCCGGCGTCGGCGAGGACGATGATCCGGCACGGGTGCTCCCGGCTGGCCTCGTTCGCGGCCTCGATCGCTTCTTCCTCGAGCCCGGAGCGGGTGACGACCACGAGGGTCAGGACCCGGCCCAGGGCGATCACGCCGCCCTGCTCACGCAGGGACATGATCTTTTTGGAGATCTTCGAGGTGGTGGTGTCCGGCAAATCGACAATCATGGCCTTCTCCAGGTTCGTCCGTCGCGGGCCAGCAGTTCATCTGCGCTGGCTGGGCCCCAGGACCCCGGGGCGTAGGGTTCGGGCTGCTCATCCAAGCTGACCCAGTACTTCTCGAACGGGTCCAGGATCTTCCAGGACAGTTCCACTTCCTCGTGCCGCGGGAACAGCGGCGGCTCACCGAGGAGCACGTCCAGGATCAGCCGCTCGTAGGCTTCGGGGCTGGACTCCGTGAACGAGTGCCCGTAACCGAAGTCCATCGTCACGTCCCGGACCTCCATCTGCGTGCCCGGGACCTTGGACCCGAACCGGATCGTCGCGCCCTCATCGGGCTGGACCCGGATCACCACGGCGTTCTGCCCGAAGTCATCCTCGCCGTGGTCGGTGAACAGCAGGTTCGGTGCCCGTTTGAACACGACGGCGATCTCGGTCACCCGCCGGCCCAGGCGTTTGCCGGCGCGCAGGTAGAACGGCACCCCCGCCCAGCGGCGGGTATGGATATCGACCCGGATCGCCGCAAAGGTCTCGGTCTTCGAATCCGCCGGGATCCCGTCCTCTTCCAGGTAGCCCTGGACCTGCTCGCCGCCCTGCCAGCCGCCGGTGAACTGCCCGCGGGCCGAGTGCGTGGACAGATCCTCGGGCAGCTTGACCGCGGCGAGGACCTTTTCCTTTTCCGCCCGCAAATCATCGGCGTTGAAGGAAATCGGCTCCTCCATCGCCGTCAGCGCCAGCAACTGCAGGAGGTGGTTCTGGATCACGTCGCGGGCCGCGCCCACACCGTTGTAATACCCGGCACGCCCGCCAGTGCCGATATCCTCGGCCATCGTGATCTGGACATGGTCCACGTAGTTCGCGTTCCACAACGGCTCGAACAGCTGGTTCGCGAACCGCAGCGCCAGGATGTTCTGCACCGTCTCCTTGCCCAGGTAGTGATCGATCCGGAACACCGCGTCCGGCGGGAACACCGACTCGACAATGTCATTCAACTGCCGGGCCGAGTCCAGGTCATGGCCGAACGGCTTCTCGATCACCACCCGCCGCCACCTATCCCCGTCAGCCTGCGCGAGGCCGTGCTTGGAGAGTTGACGACAAACCTGCTCAAACGCCTTCGGCGGGATCGAAAGATAAAACGCGTGATTCCCCCGCGTGCCGCGGACCTCATCGAGCTCATCGATGACCTCACCGAGCCGCTCGAACGCGTCGTCGTCGTCGAAGGCACCCTGGACAAAACGGATGCCCTCCGCGAGCTGGTTCCACACCGCCTCATCAAACGGGGTCCGCGCGGACGCCTGCACCGCCGCCTTCACCTCGGCCGCGAACTCCTCATCCGACCAGGGGCGGCGGCCGAATCCCACCAGCGCGAAACTCGGCGGCAACAGCCCCCGGTTCGCGAGGTCATACACGGCCGGCATGAGCTTCTTACGGGCAAGATCACCGGTGACACCAAAAAGCACCAACGATGACGGACCGGCAATCCGGGACAACCGACGGTCCCGCGGATCCCGCAGCGGATTGACCCCGGACTTGTGCCCGGGCCTCGCACTTGAATCAACGTAGGTAAGTGACATGGTGGCTTCTAACTTTCGACAGGATAGTGCGGCCGCGGGCCGGCGGTTAGGAGAGGATCTGCTCGCGGGTCTCACCGTAGGGAACGGTGTCGCTGAGGGCGAGGGTGTACCGGCTGGGAGTATGGCGGGTGACCAGAATGCCGGAATAGCAGTGCGGCCTGGCTACCTGGCGGAGAGTGGCCTCGGCATCATCGAGCAACTCGTACAAACGACATGGCTCGGTAACAACTACTTCTAAATTGTGTGTGGCCTGACTACGCATGATGAACAGTTCCTTCCCATGGGTTTAAGTGCGCCCATGCGCCAACCCCACATCCTTGGGGTGTTGTGTTCCTGGAATTGGATTCAGCACTGAACCGTACTGCCCGCGGGGACGTATCTCCGCGGGCAGTACAGGAAAGAGACATTCCGGGCTGCAGGCCCCAATTACAAGGTCCTGCAGCACGGAGGTGGCGTCCCGCGATCGTTGGGAGTGCGGGACGCCTCCGTCAACCGGCTGCTTAGCTGATGGCGGCGCGGAGCTGCTTGGCTGCCAGTGCCGGGTCGGCTGCACCGTAGATGGCGCCGCCGGCGACGGCGACGTCGGCGCCGGCCTTCTGGACGTCTGCGATGGTGGCGAGCTTCACGCCGCCTGCCACGGAGAACGGAACGCGGGCTTCTGCGCCGGCGCGGAGCAGACCGTTCAGGTCGAAGCCGGGCTTTGCCTGCTCGTCCAAGCCAGCGTGCATCTCAACGAACTTTGCACCCAGGGCGCGGACTTCCTTGGCACGCGTTACCTTGTCTGCCACGCCGATGAGGTCAACAACCACGCCCTTGTTGTGAGCCTTGGCAGCCTTGACGGCGCCGGCGATGGTGGAGTCGTCGGCTGCACCGAGCACGGTGACCAGGTCAGCGCCGGCCTTGAAGGCGATGTCGGCTTCGAGTTCGCCGGCGTCCATGGTCTTGAGGTCAGCGAAAACAACCTTGTCCGGGTGGGCGTTCTTCATCGCGGTGATAACGGAGAGGCCTTCGGCCTTGATCAGCGGCGTGCCGAGCTCGATGATGTCTACGAATTCGGCAACCTGGCCGGCGAGTTCGAGGGCGGCTTCGGTGGTCAGCAGGTCGATAGCAACTTGGAGCTTCATGATGGTGTTTTCTTTCTGTTGGGAAATGCGGTGGTGTTGAAAAATGAGTGGGTACTGCGGTGGGTGAAGTCTGAGCCCCGGTTATTCGAGGTTTGCGTGCCTGAGCCAGAGCTCTTCGGCAGGTACATCCGTGTTGTCCCACAGGGACTGGAAGAGGGCTTCGGTGGCCAGGAAAAGTACCTGCTCGAAAAGGGACCCCGAGTACTGGCGGGAAACACTGGAGCCGTGGTCGGTCTTCTGGGCTGCGGGAATGATCACCAGAGCGTCGGCGAGGCCGGCAAGCGGTGAACTAGGGTTGGTGGTGAACGCGGCAATCCGCGCTCCCGCCTTCGCCGCTGTTTCGGCTGACTTGACTACTCCCGAGGTCGTTCCCGATCCGGAGGCCAACAGGAGCAGGTCGCCGGAAGCGATTGCGGGAGTGGTGGTGTCACCGGCGATGTGGACGTTCAGGCCCAGATGCATCAGCCTCATGGCGGCCATCCGCAGTACCAGACCGCTCCGGCCGGCTCCGGCGACGAACACCCGGCCAGGCTGGCTAAGGTGGCGGGCCAGGTCGGCGATCTGCTGTTCGTCGATTTTGGCCGCTGTGTCCGCGATCTCGTCCTGTACAAGAGAGAGATTCCGGACAATGTCATCTGTGCTGCTGTACCCGGTACGAACTGCACTTGCTGTCGTAGTCACGATGTTTTCCCCTTCTATTCGGTCGTTGGCCGGTAGCAGCCGAACGACGCTTTCTGGTTGATATCCATCCTCCCGAAGCGAACGGGCGGGGGTAACACTGTTTTCTGACGGTTCTAACTACACTTTGGGATGGTGCTGCCTTCGGAGGTTGGGTGGGGGCGCCCGGGGGAATACTGGAAAGCCGCAGTTTTGAAGGTTTTATTGCATAGACTCTGTACAAGAGCTAAGTCCTGTCGGTGCTGACCGGATCTGCTTGTTATTGACCTACTCCCATAGCCCATTTCCCGGAGCGCAGACTTTTGGCCTCGCCGTCCTCATTCCAGTCGCAGATATATCGGTCCCTGCCCGAAATCGAGAGGGCCGACGCGATCGTGGACAGGATTACCAAGGCCATCGGGCTCGGATTGCTCAAAGTAGGTGAACGCTTGCCCCCGGAAGCGGCACTCTCGGAAATGTTCGGGGTTGGCGGGGCAACCCTTCGTGAGGCGTTGGGAGAACTGCGGGAACGCGGCGTCGTCGAGACGCGCAGGGGCCGCAGCGGGGGAACGTTCGTCGTCAGCCAGCCGCGTACGCAAACTGACGCCATCCGGGACTGGTTCCTTTCGACGTCGATCTCGGAAATCCGTGACATCGGCGACGAACATTCCGCAATTGCAGCCACCACCGTCCGCCTGGCCTGTGAGCGCGCCGAAGCGCACGACTTCGAGCGGCTTCAGGAACTTGCCCGGGCATTGGTGCTGGCCGATACGCCTGAAATGCGTGCACCTGCTGACAGCCGCTTTCACATCGAGCTGGCCATCGCTGCCCAGTCGCCGAGGCTTACCAATGCCGAGATCCGGCTTCAGGAAGAAACAGTTCAGCAGCTTTGGACTCCCCTCACGGTGGCATTTGACCCCGAACAGGCAACCGCTGAACACTTGGAACTGGTCCGGGCAGTTGCCCAGGACCAGCCCGAGAAAGCGCAGAACCTTGTCCTTGAGCACATCAGGAGGAACATTTTCCATCTCATCGACAAGAAACTCACCCTTGGCTACGCCCACTCAACCCAGGATGGTCAATGATGCCCACCGCTCAAGTCGCACATGCTGCCAACGCCCTTTCTTCCTGGCTCAGTGGCGTCTGCACGGAGGTGAATAAACTCGCCAGCGACGTCTCCTCCCTCCTGGAGCGAAATCTCGCCGGCAAGCCCGGCATCGATGTGGCTGTCCTGGCCGGGTTGGACGAATATCCCCGCGACTTCCTGGCACGGAATACTTTTGCAGCCGGCGCCGGGACCTTCTTTGCTGTGGAAACCCTCGAGCCGGGGGTGCCGGCCCTGGACTGGTGGGCACGCAAGGAATACGGCACCATCGGCAGGCTCGACCTGGACATGACGCCAGGCAGCAGCCGCTATTACGACTATGAAAAGCTGCCGTTTTTCTCCACCGCCGCGTCCACAGGCGAGCAGAGCCTGTGGGGGCCGTATGTGGACTTCCTCGGCTTCGAGGAATACATCCTGACATTTGCGGCTCCGCTGTCCGTCAACG
Organism: Arthrobacter ginsengisoli; assembly: GCF_031456935.1. Taxonomy (NCBI): domain Bacteria; kingdom Bacillati; phylum Actinomycetota; class Actinomycetes; order Micrococcales; family Micrococcaceae; genus Arthrobacter; species Arthrobacter ginsengisoli. Next base: position 25,793 of record NZ_JAVDVQ010000031.1, read on the forward strand.
GACGGTTCACTGGGGTAGCTGCCTGCGACATCCGGATCAAGGACTTGGAACCCCTCATCATGCCGGCCCTGCGCGCTATCTCCGCCGATGCGGCCCTCGTCAATGCCAGCAACCGCGTTATTCTCGGCAACTCCGGTTTATACCTCGTCGGAGAGCGGATTAAGCCCGACTACCCCAATCAGCAGCGGATGAACCTGGATGTCCCTCACCTTGGGCTTTGCCTGATTTACATCGCCTAGCCTTGAGGCTTTCGCAGCCAACGGGCAGACCGTCAAGAGGACAGGACCAGACTTATTGTGAGCAAAAGCTATCCCAATAGAGCTTTTAAGCTGTAACCTCTGGGAGTGATCTGTTTCACATTCCGCTGGCGCGGAGCAGTCATGAGCCCTTCGTCACCTTCCCAGGCCCGGACAATACCCTCGTCCACATCCCGGGAAGTTCAACCCTGAAGGTGTCTTTGCGAGAGCCCCCCTTTGCGCACTTGTCGGCATAGCACCCTGATGCCACTCCTGTGCGCACCGGAGCCTGCCTCGTCCTACGAGTCAGTCCGCCGTCCGGACAATCACGCAGCTGCAGGATCGTGCTGCTGATTGGCGCCGTAGTACCGCGATGCCGCGCTGGACAGTCGTGGTTTTTCACTGCCAATGACAGATCCAAAAACCGAGTTCCATAACGAAGAAGTCAGAGACGACTTGAGTAGTTTTAGGGAGATTTTATGAGTGAAAATCGTTTGGACGGCACCGACCACCTGGAGAGGTCGATCGACTGGAAGCAGGGTTTGGCCATTGCGCTGGGTGTGCCCTTGCTGATTCTGCCCTCGTTGGGCTATCTGCCGATGTATGTGTCTGCCGCAGCAATCCTCATCTGGGGAATATCAGTCCTTCAGGGCTTTATGCAGAGCACCGCGTATGCCGAGATGGCCACCACGTTCCCCAAGGCTTCCGGCCTGCCGGGCTTTGCGCAGCATGTATTCCGGACTGAGAACTACAAGGGCAAGTACGACAAAGGCAAGCTGATCGGCGGCTTCAGTGCCTGGAGCTACTGGTTTGCCTGGAACCCTGTACTGGCAATTTTTTCCATCCTGGTGGGCGGTTACCTGCATGGACTGTTTCCGGTGCTGGCCGAGACATTTACCGAGTATCAGCTCGCGCTGATCTCAGGCCTGGTGATTTTCAGCGGGTTGTTCGTCGTGAACTGGTTCGGCCTCAAGGATGGCGCCAAGCTCGGTTACGTACTGGCCGCCTTCTCCCTTATACCTTTGGTTGTCCTGACCGTGGCCCCTTTCGCTACCGGGAAAGTCGAGCTGTCAAACATCACCGGCAGCTGGATGCCGGCCGATTGGGCCTGGGACATGCACCACATCCTGATTCTTTTTGGCATCTTTGCAATCGCACAGTGGAGTGCCTGCGCGTGGGAAACGGCAGCCATCTACGGTCCCGAATATAAGAACCCGTCGAGGGATGTCCCCAAAGCGCTTTATGCGTGCGGCGTCATCTGCTTCTTCTCGTTTGTTTTGGTGCAATCTGCAGTGATCGGCGTGCTCGGTGTTGAGGGGGTACTGGCCGAGCCCTTGTCGCCCCTGATTCCCGTGGCCCAGGCTGTCTTTGGCCAAGCCGGCACCATGGTCACCATCATCATGCTGATCGCCGCCATGATCCTCATCATCCAGACGGCCTACCTGGGCTCCTCCCGCGCCATGCACTCCATGTCCAGTGAAGGCAACCTCCCCAGGGTTTTCGGCAAGACAAACCGCCAGGGAACTCCGTTTGTTGCCATGCTGGTCATCGGAGCCTTCAACCTGGTGCTGATCTCTATGGGAACCCCGGCGGCAATCCTTGCTGCGTCCGCGATTGGCTACACCTGCGCCAACGGCATCAGCCTCTTCGCCTACGTCAGAGCTAAGAATCACCCGGCCTTCGCTAATTTGGAACGGCCCTTCAAAGCCCCCAAGGGCTGGAAAAAGGTTGCCCTGCTCTTTGGCCTGTTCAATCTGCCCCTGTGCCTGGTCGGCGTGGTCTACCTGAACAGCCTGGAAGTTGGTTGGACCTCAACCTGGGTTGGCTTCCTCGTACTGTCGCTATACATACCCATCTGGCTGTATACCCAGCGCGAATCCCGTCGACTGAAGGACAAACCAGCTACTGCTCCCTCTTCAGACGAGGACGCCGGAGATCTTGAAAGGGTCCCAAATCGCAGATGACGGAACCGGCCAGGGCTTCCAGCGAATGAGTCCTGCGCACCTGCCTGATCATGTCCCCCGCGATTGTCGCATAACGGCGCAGTACCGGGCGTAAATGGTCGCCAAGCGGCCCGGGCAGACAGTGGTACGTGCTTGCTTCACGGCGGATGCCGGGCCCTTTCGGGGGCCCGGCATCCGCCGTGAGTGCGTTCCCGGGGACCCGGCCTGTCAACTGTGCCGGGAAGAAATAAACCAGAATTCTCAAGTTAACTTTTAAAAAGTCTGGACTACATGAATTAACTCCCGTAGGTTTGCTTGTGGGGCAAGGAGCGTGACTCACATCACACTCGGCGGAGCGCGGCTTGGCCGGTTCTCCCGGAAGACGGTCCCTCCGGAACCCACCTTTCCCACCACAAGTCATAGGAGACAACACCATGGAAACCACACTCGTAGGAACACTGAGCAAGGCCGGATCCATCCACAAGGTAGAGAACGGCTTCCTCGGCCTGCCGTCGATGAACGAGCCCGGGACGGTCGCCGCGATCGGCGACTCCCTGCACAACCCTGAGGGCTCGGTCATGTGCGCCGGCTTCTTCGAGCTGAAGGCGTCCGAGCCGCTGGTGTACACGTACACCTACGACGAGATGAAGGTTGTCATCAAGGGCGAATTCATCCTCACGGACCAGACCACCGGAGAAGTCACGCACGCCAAGGAACGCGACGTGCTGTTCTTCCCCAAGGGCACCACCGTGAAGTTCGAGACCCCCGAGTACGGCCTGGGGTTCTTCGCCGGCGACCGCACCTTCAACCCGTAAGGACCACCCATGCGTTCCGCGTCCACGCCGCCAGCAGCCGGCAACGGCCTGGAACCTGGTTTCCGCGGTGTCATCTGTGTATCTTTCGGTTCCACAGGTGACACCGCAGTTCCAGACACCGATGGCCAGCCCCGCTACGATCTCCATTTCGAAGCAGCAACCGCCGACACCCTCTTGGAACTCAGGTCCGTATTCAGCAGTTCCCGTGTTGGCGTCCGTCTTGTACTCGCAGGACCCCCGACAGATATCCGTGCAGCCGCCGCAGTCGCCGCGGACTGCGGACTTCTGGGCGAGGAGGTAACACTCCTGTCCCAGGAAACCGGACCCCGGTTTGTTTATTGCCCGCATTGCCTTTCCACCACCACTGATGGGGCAGCCGGCACCGAGGTGAAGTGTCAAGGATGCGCAACCATCTTGACCGTCACTGATCACTTTTCCCGACGAAGAGGCGCATACCTGGGCTACTCAGCCCATGCCGAGGAGGCAGCATGACCGCCATAGCGCTCCAGCCCCAGGTCCACCCGGCGGTGGAGGGAGGCCTCCACCTGGAGGTGACAGACGTCAGCCGCCAGACGGAATCAATTGTCAGCATTACGTTTGCTGCTCCGGCAGGTGGAAGGTTGCCCTCTTATGTCCCGGGGAGCCACCTGGTGGTCCAATATGGGAACGGTGTCAATGCATACTCGCTGACAGGTTCAGGCAACGCGCCATCCGAATACACCATCTCTGTTCTGAGGGTCGAAGAAGGCGCCGGCGGCTCCGTGGCCATGCACCGGCTCTGCGTCGGTGACCGTGTTAACGTTTCACGTCCCCGGAGTGCGTTTGCCCCCGCATCAACAGCGACGCATCATCTGCTTGTCGCTGCAGGAATCGGAATCACACCGATTCTTTCGCATGCCAGGGCTGCGGTGGAGCGGGGCAACACTGCATCGATGATTTACGTGCACCGGCCGGACGCCGGCGCCCACGTGGCGGAAGCGCGGGAATTGCTGGGCCCGGGGTTGACCGCCTTGGTCGAGTGCACTGACCGGGGCAGTTTCCAAGACGTTCTGGCGGAAGCGCTGATAACGCAGCCCCTCGGTACCCACCTCTATGTGTGCGGTCCGGTTGTCTTCATGGATGCGGTCCTGGAAGAGGCCCGCAGCCAAGGCTGGTCATCCGCCCGGCTCCATTCAGAGGCCTTTGGCGCTGCCGAACTGGACGCGGGCGAACCCTTTACGGTGCATCTTGCACGCAGCGGCGTTCGTTTGGACGTTCCGGCTGGCGTTTCACTGCTGGAGACACTCGAAACGGCGGGGAAGAGCATTCCCAACATGTGCCGCAAAGGCATCTGCGGCGAATGCGTCCTGCCGGTACTTCGTGGCGCACCCCTGCACCGGGATCTATACCTATCCGACCAGGAAAAAGCCGCTAACACCACAATGATGTGCTGTGTTTCGCGTAGCAACGACCCAGAATTGGAGTTGGACCTTTGAGTACCACGATCATCGAGACCGATCCTGACGCCGCCCTCCTCCCGGAGCGGATCAGACGCTTTCCCTTTCCTTTTGCCACCGACACGTACCGGTACAGCGCAAACGTCGAACCGGCCACCAAGACTGCACCGACAGAAGCCGGCTCCTGGGGAGCCCATCTGGTGGACATCGACGAACACTACCTGGACGAACTGGCTGAGCGCGCCAAGGTGCTTAACCGCGACCCTTCCCGCGTGAATGTCCTCCCTCACATGCGACCGGCAGTGTGGGACGCCCTGACCACCCTGTTGTCCTCCATGGCGGACGATTACCCGGATACGATGTTTTTCCACCGGGAAGGAAACGTCTGCCAGTGGAAGAACGGGCTGCAGAATCTTGAGGTGGAATTCACCGTCGGCGACGACAGCTCGCTGCCTGAGGGGCCACTGCGGTTCCTCGGCAGCCAGATCCAGGACGACATCATTCTTCTTGACGTCCGTGAAGATACCCTGTGGCTCGATGCCGGCCTCGTGACCTTCGCTGCCGACTGGTCATTCGGTTTCGATGTCGGCATGAACTTCCTCGAAATCCACCATCCCGTCCCGCGGGTAAAGGAAGAACGCATCATCAGCCGGGCCGAGCAATTCCTGCTGCGCCTGCAGCCCGGGGAACAGTTTCGGCGGACCAACTGGACGATGACCATAGGCAGGCGCATGGACACCTCCACGGAAACCTACCCTGAATGGGGCCGGGACCGCAGCACCATAGCCGAAGACCCTGCCATGCCGGAGAAGCTCCACCTGCGGGTGGAAGTGCAGCACTTGATCCGTCTCCCGCACTCCGGGGCCCTGCTGTTCCTGGTCCGGACCCACCTCCTGCCGCTCGCCGACATTGCCCGGGTACCTGCGTGGCGGGAAAAGATGGGCAATGTGCTGGCAGAACTCCCCGACGACATGGCCGAATACAAAGGCATCATCCGCTACCGCAAAGCCGCATCTGATTGGCTGCTCGCCCGCTAGACCTCGGTAGCACACCATAAATAGCGCAATAAGAGAATATCCCTAAAAAAAGCTAGACTAAATGATTTATTTCACGTAGCTTGGCTGCAAGAGGAAAACGTGACCGGCATCACGCCAGCGGAGTTCAGGGTAGAGCTCCGCTGGCCAGCCGGCTCGGCATCCTCAGGCAGTTTCAAGCATATGAGTGGTCTGCCAAGTATTCGCCACCCCACTCGTGTCACGGGGCAACTCGCCTGTCAGGCCATAGGGATCTCATCCTCAAGAAAGAACCAAGGAGAAAACCATGACTCTCAACACTGAAATCCACACCGAGGTAGGGGTCGCACACCCCCTCGATCCGCTCTCCCGTGAGGAGATTTCCCGGGCGGCGTCCATCCTGAAGGGCGGCCCGGCCGCGGCGGAATCCTTCCGCTTCATCAGTATTGAGCTGCGCGAGCCCGAGAAGGCACTGCTCCGCTCCGGCGCCGCGACGGTCCGCGAGGCCGACGCGGTCCTGGTCAACCGTGCCGAGGGACGTTCCTACGAAGCGATCGTGGACCTGGACTCGGGCATCGTCTCGAAGTGGACCCAGCTCGCCGCCCACATCCATCCCCCGTTCATGCTGGACGAGTTCGCCGAAGGCGAAGAGAGCTGCCGGCAGAACCCCGAGGTCCAGGCCGCCCTGGCCAAGCGCGGCATCACCGACATGTCCCTGGTCTGCTTCGAACCCTGGTCCGTGGGCTACTTCGGCGAAGACGACCAGG
>NZ_JAVDVQ010000032.1:0-31066 GCF_031456935.1 Arthrobacter ginsengisoli
CAACCCGCCAGGGGGCCCCAAGGGAATCTGATACATCCCGTCCTGACATCTCCGGAGGTGTTTGGGAAGGACTAACTCAAGTCATATCAGCCCGGGATGGCAGCGTGGACTGGCTTTGTTTCCCAAGCTTCGACTCACCGTCCGTGTTTAGCCGGATCCTGGGCACCGAAGAGCATGGCCGCTGGCTGTTGGCGCCCAGTGAAGCCGATGCTGCCGTTGTCGATCGGCGCTATATCGACTCCACCTTTGTGCTCCAAACCATCTGGAAGACCGGCAGCGGATCCGTCCTGGTCACCGATTTCATGCCGCTGGGCGACAGCGGATCTTCCCTTGTCCACCGTGTCACCGGTGTCGAAGGCTCCTTAGAAATGCGCCATTGTGGTAAGGCGATGCCCCCTAGCTGTTCAGCGGCAGGAATTCCGACAGCGAGGCGCCTCGGTCCAGGCGCCTGTGGCCGAGGGCAATGGGGTGCACGGTTGCCAGTGGATTGGAATGCGAGCGGGCGGGTACCTGTTCTGCACGGAGGCAGCCCCCAAAGCCGGCTTGCAGAGCCCAGGTTCGAACCCGGGCCACGTCGTCCTGGATCTGGTCCACGAGCTCGGACGTACCGGAGAACTTGCGTTGGGGACGGATCAGGAGGCGCAGCGTCACCACAACGGTCTGTCCGTACAGATCGCCGGTGAAGTCCAAGAGGTTCGCCTCCAACAGGCTCTGACCCCGGGAGTAGTACGTGGGCCGGTCGCCGATGGATATGGCAGCCACATGAAGAGCGCGATGATCCGGTGAGTCGAGATGAACCGTGCCAGCCCATACGCCATTGCGGCCGCCATTTGGCGGTATAGCAATATTGGCTGTGGGAAAGCCCATCAGGCGTCCCCGTTGGTCGCCATGACCAACCACCCCAGTGACCTGGAAATAGTTGTGGTTCCGTTGCTTTGGAAATTCCAATGTACGCACAGCAGCAGTCCATTCCGTCGGGTTATTTTTCAATTCGAACTTCAGGCAAATGACTAAGCGTTAATTCCATGAGCTGAAATACAGCTTTGAGAAGGCTCGGATTTACTCCCCATACATCAGGTTGGTGAGAAAGCCGAAGAGGCCGGGGTCAGGGGTTGTAGTCCTTTTCCTCGTAACCCGGGCCGGTTCCATGTCCAGATCGCAGAGTTTCACGTGGCGGGGCATGCCGAGTTTCGCGTAGGCGGCGCGCGCCTCCTGCAGATACGCCTTCGCCCTGGCAGAAGATCCGTCTTGACCAGACTGCAGCAGCATCTTCCCGTGAAATCTCAAGGTGTGGGCACGCTCCACGACGTGGGGCATGGTTTCAGCATCACGACGTGCCTCCCGAAAATACTTTTCCGCGCGGGCCCAGTCACCGGCCGCTGCAGCGGCAATTGCCGCTGACCGCTTGACCAAGCGGCCGCCCCGGAATTCGATGCAGACGACCCCCGTCCGCTGAATGCATTGTTCGATAGCAGGGAGCAATGCCGCGGCCTGATCCAAATCTCCCAGAACGACTAAACCTTCAACGGCCGTAAGCGCAGCCACCCAGGAGCCACAGGTATTGGCCTGATCCAAGTGCGGCAAAGTGTTTCGGTGCTTTTCAAACAAATCCATGGCAGCTTTGGAATCGCCCATGTATGCGAGCAACTCGAACAGGGAAGACCATCCCCAGCCGACCATTCCTGTGTCCGCCTCTGTTTCCAGCGCGGCTGCGTAGGCATCCTTCGCTTCCTCCCATTCCCCGGCGAGGAATTTGGCCAGCCCAAGCCACGCTAGCGAATGTTCAGGCGTTGCCAGCCCGACGGCCGTGCAGAATGCGAGGTCCTTCCGGGCGAATTTTTCCAGGGCGACGGGGCTTCCCTCCTGAAAGAACTCGACCATGGCGTTCATCCGCGTGTGCTGCTGCTGGGCGGCGTAGTTCCCTACACGAACCGCGAGTGGGGCAAGTTCAGCGCCTACCGCGCGGGCCTCCTCCAGGCGACCTAAACCAACGAGTGTGTAGTTCAAGAAGCCGAGCATGCTTGTCAAGGTCCAGACATCGTCGGAATCGCGGAGTATCTCCAGCGCCTCGTATCCTGCCGAGGCTGCATCCTTGTGCTCAAGGAACGCCGGAAGCTGCATCGCGCGTATGGCCAAAGCATGTCCTCGGAGCTCCGCATCCTCAAGCCGGGAAGCGATGTCCAACTCTTCATGGATATTTTCCACGCTTGAGTCGTAATCACCGCCCCAAGCCTGGGCAAAAGACAATGCACCAAGGAGCCGTCCCCGCTCTGCGCCCTCGTGCCCGTCAGGCATCTTAAGTCCATAAGCTGCTATATCGAGAGCTTCGGGCATTCGGAAAAACCAAAACATGGTGTGTGTGGCCGCGCGGCACGTGCGGGAAATGGCTTCCAGGTCGCCCACTTCTGCATAAAGATCCAGCGCGTTGCGTAAGGAGCTCACCGAATCCGGCCAGCGACCCAACGTACGCAACGTCAGGCCGCGCTGGAACCAGAGCTCCGCACGGTCGAAGGCGTCAGCCGCGTCGATATACTCCAAGGCCTGATCCAGAAAGCGAAGTCCCTCTTCCGCCGCGGAACTGTTCAGCGCGGCCCGGCCCGCCATCGTAAGGTAACGCACAATATTCTGGCGGTCTTTGATCTGACCTGCTTGAACCAGATGCCATGCGATCTCATCGGCCCGCATTTCCAAAGCTTGGGGATACAGCTGCTCCAACGCTGTGCCAGCTGCGGCATGTATTCGGCGCACCCGGGCCGGCGACAGGCTTTCAATGATTGCCCGGCGCACAATGGCGTGCACAAACTCATAACGTTCCACAGCGTCCGGAGCAGCGGCTGTAACGTCATACAAAAGCTGTGCCTGGGTTGCTTCCTCCACTCCTTCCAGAAGAGTGAAATCGTCAACTTCAGCAAGTTGCTGCAGCACGCTGAGGTCAAATTCCTGCCCCAGCACGGCGGCTATGCCGAGCAGGGTCTGCGTCTCTTGCTTAAGGCGCCGAACACGTGCCGCAACGATGTCCTTCACTCCATGAGGAACGTCTGCATTGCCCGCCGACTTCGGCCCACTGCCCTCTCCCAGGCTTCGAATCAGCTCTGCCGCATACAGCGGATTTCCCCGAGTTTCCGAGTAGATGTCATAGGCCAGGCTTTCAGAAAAGATGTCATCCCGCGACTGTGCCGATCCATCATCTGAAGCCAACAGTTGAGCTACCTCGAGCCGATGCAATCCACCCAACTGAATCTGAGCAGGCATTGCGTCGCGGCGCAACCTACCCAGGAAACCGATGAGGGCATCTGAAACGTCCCCGGGGCGAAGAGTACAGATAATCAACGTGCGCTTGAGCGCCTCCTCCTGCATGAGGTGCTTAAGCAGCAGGAGTGTTGGCTCCGGAGCCCAGTGCACGTCATCGAGTACCAGCAGCATGGGCGAGGAATCCGAGGCATGCCGGAGGAGCCGAGTGACGGCGTCGAAGAGCCGCAGCCGGGTGACGTTCGGGTCGGTGCGCGCAGCATCCACCGGAATCCCCGGTAAACGGATGCCGGAAATTGGAATGATCGTCTCCAATTCGGCGGCTACGTCACCAAGCACTCCCGACAAGCTGGCTGGGTTGCTTGCGCGGATATATGGGGCAAGGGCGTGGCCGACTGCTTCAAAAGGACCTGCCACGTCTTCGTCGCAACGTCCATGCAGCACCAGCGGGTCGTCATTGACCAGTAGTTGCCGCACGAACTCTGCAACCAGCCGGCTCTTTCCGATGCCTGCATCGCCCGACACCAGCACAAGGCGCTGCCCACCGGCTCTGACCATGTCCCACTCATCGTGCAGTTTTTGAAGCTCCGGACCCCGGCCCACAAATTCACCTGCCTTGGCCATGCGAAGCAATGAAGGGGGAGCCTCAAGTCGTAACGGACCAGTATTCTCGGTGGCCCGGACTGCAGCCAACAACCCTGAACGGGACGAGACGTCAAACTTTGTCAGGAGATTGGAAACATGGCTTTCCACCGTTCGTACGCTGATACCCAATGTGGCTGCGATCTCGGCGTTGGCCAGATGATTAATAACGGCCTGGAGGACCTCCCACTCCCGGGAGGTGATGCCCCGGTCTACACACGACTGAGGCTTTGGTTGCTTAAAATCTACCGGCATTTACGGATTCCTCTCTGAACCCCAAAGTGTGGCAGTGCAACTTCACGATCAGCCGGTCTCCTTCGACCGGCCCTCGCGTAGTTCGATCTGATCGCAATACTTTACCTACAGGTGACCAAGAACACTCGGCCTGTCCACGGCGTGAACGTTCCGGCGGCGCTAGAATCCCGCGGGCCTCGTCGTTGAACACTAAATCCAGGGAAAGAATGGCGGCCGCCGATCCACAAATCGGTGGCCGCCGTTCTCATCCTCTTCAGCTGTGCAGATCAGGTGACTTCATCAGGAAACTGACGCCGCCACACCCAGCCGGTAGTTGGCGCCGGCATGCTCCGAGGGGAGCCGGGAGTCACCTGTGAGACGTTCACGCAACGTCATCACTCCTTCAGCGGCGGGATCCTGCGGGACATGGCCCCGCTTGCGCAGTTCGGGAACCACCAGCTCGACGAAGTCCTCCATCGTCCCGGGCGCAATGACGCGGCCAAGGTTGAAGCCGTCAACATCCGCAATCTCCATCCATCGCTCCATCTCGTCGACGATGGTTGTGGGCGAGCCAACCACTGACGCGCTAAATCCGCCAATGCACAGCCATTTCGCCAGCCGCTCCTTTGTCCAGACAACCTCGCTGTCAACGCCGGTCAGCATGTCGATCATTGCCCGGATGGCGTCACTCTCGATGTTCTCCAAGGGCTGGTCTGCCGGCGCCGAGGACATATCAATACCTGTCCATCCGCCAAAGAGGGTCAGTGCGGCGTCGGTATCTGCGTACTTGTAGAAGTCCTCAAGCTTGGCCTGGGCCTCCTCGTCCGTCGGTGCGGTGATCGGGGTCAGCATCACGATGACCTTCACGCTCCGCGGATCCCGGCCTGCCTCGGCCGCCTGCTGGCGAACCTTTTCGACAGTGGGCCGCAGCTCTTCGGGGCTCGTACCGATGACGAACACGGCCTCGGCATGCTTCCCGGAGAACTCCATGCCCTTTTTGGAGGTGCCGGCCTGGAACAGGAACGGAGTGCGCTGCGGACTCGGCTGGCCGAGGTGGGCGCCGGGAACCTTGTAGTATTTTCCCTCGTGGTTGATGTCGTGGACTTTGGAAGGATCCGTGAAGATGCGCTTCTCTTTGTCGAAGACGACTGCGTCTTCCTCCCACGAACCTTCCCAAAGCTTGTAGCAGACCTCCATGAACTCGTCCGCCACGGCGTAACGCTCGTCATGCGGGATCTGCTTATCGAGCCCCAGATTCTCGGCTGCGCTTGCCTGATACGACGTCACGATATTCCAGGCGACGCGGCCCTTTGTAATGTGGTCCAGCGTGGTCATCGTCTTGGCGAAAGAATACGGAAGTTCGTAAGTCAGTGACTTCGTAACCCCAAACCCGAGCCTTTCCGTGACAGCTGCCATCGCTGAGACCGGAATAGCCGGGTCTCCCACAGGCGCCTGGGCGGCGGTGCGAAGTGCGGTGTCCCGTGATCCGCCATAAACATCGTAGAAGCCCAGGACATCTGCAATAAAGAGGCAGTCAAAGCCGCCGCGCTCAAGGAGCTTTGCCAGGTCGGTCCAGTACTCGACGTCCTTATAGCGGTGGGTTTGGTCATCAGGGTGCGCCCACATCCCGGGGTTCTGATGCCCCACGCAGTTCATGTCGAATGCGTTCAGAATCATGCGCTTCTTGGAGTTCTGCTTATTTGCCATGTCTATATCCTTTTACGGTTAAGGGGTATGTCGATAAGGAACGGTTTCGGGAGCAAACGATTTAGGTAAAGGCCAGGACCTCCACGGGCTGAATAGAGGGTGCGGAGGCGAGAAGCTCATCCGCCCTCGCTCCAAGGGCTGTGGCGACCTTTCCGGCGAGATGTGCCTGACGGCCTTCCTCATGCGGAAACGTGTCATAAATTCCGAACTGGCTGGCATTGATCCGGAAGGCGTACCAGGTGGATGTGCCGGGTTCCTCAACAACGAGATCCTGAGCGGCCTGCAGGAATTCAGCCAGTTCGGACTCTTTGCCGGACTGAGCCTCAAGCGTCACCAGCAAGCCAACAGAGCTCGACATAACTTCCTCCATCATCTTCGACGTCACTGTGATGCCGATCACTGCCAAACCTATGTTCACCAGGTGCTGCCCTACATCCGTGCTCAACACTGAATTCACCACGGGTATCCGTACCGATACCTTGCGGAGTTGGCCTCCGTTTGGTGGACAACTGACGTAACGGGACTGTTGAACGGCAGCCTTGCAGAACCCCGCTGGACGGGGCGCACGAGAACGGGGCGCCCGCCATGCGGCGGACGCCCCGATGCCAGGCACGGCGGATTTAGCTGTCGGAGATGGTTGCGGACTGGGCGGCGACGGCGGCGATGATCTTTTGCAGCTGTGCGACGCCGGCGGCCCGGTCGGTGAGGTGAAGGCGCAGGACCGGACGGCCGTGGCCGGCCAGGACCTGGGCGTCGCCTGCGGCCTGCGCAGCGATCAGTTCCCCGCAGGTGAAGGGACGTTCCGGGATGGCCAGGTCCTCGGTGGGTGCTGCTGTGACCTGGAGGAACACGCCGATCGCGGGTCCGCCCTTGTGGAACTGCCCGGTGGAGTGCAGGAACCGCGGGCCCCAGCCAAAGGTGACCGGACGGCCGCTGGTGGCGGCGAGCTGATCGCGGATCCCTTCGAGCTCTGCGAAGGCCAGCCGGTCAAAGTAGGCCTGGACGCTGAGGTAGCTCTCGTCATCGAGCGTTCCCAGGAGGGCGCCCACGGCTTCCTCGGCCGTATGGGCACCACGGAGCCAGTCACCGCCCCGGACTTCGATGGCGCCGTCGGTGAATGCTGCGGGTGTGGGTTCGGGCTGGGCGTCCAGCAGGCCGCGGGCGGCGACCTTCGCCGCTTCCACATCCGGCTGGTCGAACGGGTTGATCCCCAGCAGACGCCCGGCTACGGCTGTGGCGAATTCCCACACCATCATCTGGGTGGCCAGGCCGCCGGCGATGGCCACTTCGTTTTCACCGAGTTCGACGTCGGCATCGGCAGCGACCAGGCGCACCACTAGGACATCGGCGGCGCCGGAGCTGACCTCGGGCGCTGCGGGGCCGGCCACGACCGGCAGTATCCCGGTGCCGGCCTTGCCGGTGGACTCGGCGATGAGCTGCTCAGCCCAGTTAGCGAAGCCCACGATCCCGGAGCCTTCCTCGGCAATCACAATCTTGTTCCGCAGCGGAGTGGTCTCGCCCAAGGCCGCGCCCAGGGCCAGTCCGATGTTTTCCGGCGCGTCGTCATTGAGGATCTCGGCGGCTTCCTCAGCCTCGTCCAGGAACGCCTGGATATCCACACCGGCCAGGCCCGACGGGACCAGGCCGAACGCGGTCAGGGCCGAGTACCGGCCACCGACATTGGGGTCGGCGTTGAACACGGCCCGGTGGCCGGCCTCGCGGGAGGCCTTGTCCAGTGGGGAGCCCGGATCAGTGACGATGATGATCCGGCTCTTCGCGTCGATGCCGGCCTCCGTGAAGGCGTGCTCGAAGATCCGGCGCTGGGAGTCGGTTTCCAGGGTGGACCCGGACTTGGACGAGACCACAATCGCGGTCTCGGCCAGCCGGTCCGCCAGGGCGGCACGGACCTGATCAGGGTCCGTGCTGTCCAGCACGGTCAGCTCGACGCCAGCGGTACCGGCGATGACCTCGGGAGCCAGCGAGGATCCGCCCATGCCACACAGGACAATTCGGGTCACGCCCTCGGCCTTCAGGGCATCGCGGAGCTCAAGGATTCCGGGCACCAGGGCCCGTGAGACGGTGGCCGCCTCCACCCAGCCCAGGCGGACAGCAGACTCGGACTCGGCCTCAGGACCCCACAGGGTGTGGTCCTTCGCGAAGATCCGGGTGGCAATGCGGTCCGCCACAAGGGCGGGCACGTGCTGCTCGAGTGCCTGCTGCGCGGCACCGGTGGCGTCGTAGCTGGAGCCCGCGGCGATGGCAGGCCGGAAAGGGTCATCACGCCAGAGGGTTTCTCCGCGGTAGGAGAGTTGCTGTGCCGGGGTCCTCATGGTGTTACTCCTAAGAAATCTGGATCAGGCCCGCAGACCAGCGCTGAAGTCCTTGACAACAGACTGTTAAGGGGGTGGTTGCGAAGTGAATCGAATCGGGTTTTATTTGCGCCCGCCCGCAAGCAGGGACGATGCAGGGTCACGCCTCAGCAGCCACATGGCCAGGCAGCCAAAAAGTGGACCCAGGGCGAGCATCGAGAATCCGATGCCCCAACCCAAGTGACTGACGACAAAGCCCATGGATTGGATTGTGACGAGGGTTAGTGCGAAGCCCATGCAGATTTGAATGGTCAGCATGGTCCCTACCGATTCCGGGGGTGACAGTTCCACCACGCAAGCTGAGAACTGAGCAGAATCGGCGATGATCGATATTCCCCAAACCATGGCCACGATGAGAATAAGCAGAGGTGGCCCGCCGAAGAGCCATCCGACCGTCAGCGCGCAGGCGCCACTGATTGCCATTGAGTAGATGGTTACAGCGGTGCGGCCAAACCGGTCGGCCAAACGCCCTCCGATCAGCGCCCCCAGGGCGCCTGCGCCAATGACAAGGAAAGTGGCTGCGGGGGCAAGCCCCGGTTGTTCCACTCCCCGGGCGTCCAATGATGCCCGGAAGAACAATCCGATCCATGCCCACATTGCGTACAGTTCCCACATATGGCCCAGGTATCCAAGGTTGGCAAGGCGGACTGGCCGTTTGAGCCAGGCAGCTTTGGCAATGTTCGGATCGAACCGTTGCGCCCGCTTAAACGCAGGTCCGAGTTTCGCAAATTTGACTAAGCACGCTGCCGAGAGGGCGGCAATCGATGAGGCTGCGTAAACGAGTTTCCAGTCCCAAGCATCACCGATGGTGAAGAGATGGGGCAGGGCAGAGCCTATTGTCAGTGCTCCAACCAACAGTCCGACAAGTTTGCCCAGATCATTGGTGGCCCAACTGGCCACCATGCGCATGCCAACGGGATAGATTCCTGCCAGGGCCACCCCGGTGAGGGCCCTGAGAATGAGTGCTTCGGTTCCTACCGGCGACACCACGAGCAGGGCTGCTGTAGTCACTGCTGCCACCGCCGCCGACGCTGCAAAAAGGTTCCTGGGGTCAAATCTGTCTGCCACATTGAGAAAAGCACTGAGCAGGGCGCCGATAACGAAGCCCACCTGCAGCACGCTGGTCATCAGTGCCATTTGAGTCTCAGAAATGGGTTCGAGAACCGCGATGCTCGGCAACGCGGCAGTCGAGGCGAACCAGACGGCCAAGGTCAGGACCTGACAAAGCAGGATCAGGCGAATTGATCTGGTGCGCCCTCGTACTTCTAAGGGCAAGATTGCTTGTTGGAGTGCCATTCGTATCCTTCAGTCATTCGACGGGGAGTTGCGCCTGGTTTTTCATCGCGTGAAGGTGCTGCGACCTTTCACGCGGCCAATATCGCGCCGCTGCCGGCCGTGTTGAGTATCAATTCCCGCGACTTTGGGGGCGTTGACGCGGCTGCTTCCAGGACGGGTGCAAGCCAATCAGCGGCACCATCGAAGCGTCCGATCCTGGGTTTCTTGACCCACCGGTACACCGAGTACTCAGGGCCAAGGGCCAACCGCCGCTGATTGGTTTCGACCAGGTAGACCACGTGCTGAGTGCTGTGCGGACCATGAGGGACCTCGACAGTGGGGCCACACTCAATCGTGAGGATGTCGCGGACGGCGAGGCCGGTTCCGCCATGCAGCACTTGGATGCACTGCAGGAATTCGTCATCCAAAGCTGAACCATGGCCCGCCCGTGGGACTGAGAGAAGCTGCCACGGGGTGGTCCCCGTGGAACGATGCCCGGACTTCTTGAAGAGACCCACTCGGCCCCTCCACGTGAGCAGAATGTCCAGGTGTACGGCACCCGCCGTCGAGGTGCCGGCCAATGGTGACTGATGTGCAACAGGCGCCATGACCTGGACCCGATCGGCTGCGACCGTTTGCGTGGTCATGACATTCGAGATCTGAGGAAGGGTGCTAATCATGGTTTGCATGCCTCTCATTCGTCCCGCAAGTGAGCGCTAAATGCGGTCCCAGCGGCCTAAGGACGAGCGATGGAGTACCAGGGGCATATGCAGACTGTGGGCCTGGAAATCTTCAATCTTCAGCAGAATAAGAATGTGGTCGCCAGCATCGACCTCTTGGTAAATGGAGCACGTGAGCCACAGGGGTGACCCGGAAATATAGAGGTCATCCTGCTCGCCGGAGAAAGTCTCTACGCCGTTGAAACGCTTTGATTTATCGCGTGATGCAAGCTGACGGCACACCGGGTTATGGTCTTCTCCCATAACCGATACGCCAATAAGAGGTGCATCCTTGATGCTCGGCCACGTGGATGAAGATTTCTGGACGGAGAATAGAACGAGCGGCGGCTCGTAGGAGATTCCGACCGAAAAAGACGAAGCGATGAGAACCTGCCGCTCGCCCTGGACCGTCGCCGACAGTGCTACAACACCGGCAGGAAAATGAGTAAGAGCCTCTTGGAGGAGGACACCGTTGTCAGCAATTTGTGTAGTCATGATTCTTCCTTTCAATGGATTGGTAATGACGGAGCCACGCATTTAGCGCTACAACAATTCCCTTTCAGTGTGGATTGCGTCACATGCACTGTGCATCCGTGGTCATTACGGATTTCTCCACGGGAGGCGGTACTGAGTTACTTGGATCCGCTTAAACGGAGTTGTTTTGGGATGGCCGGCATGCGGCAGCTGCGGCTGGCACTGAGCTCAGGACGTCCAGCCCGTGAGTGCCGCCGGTGGACAGTCGGATCAGCAGGAAGACCCCCGGTCCGTCCCATAAGGGAGGATGCCGGGGGCCTGCTGCGCTGCAACGTCTCGTGTACCGAGACTGAACTGCTTAGCGGACGAGCGCGCGCCCTTGGGGCAGCCCGCGTCCACCGGTTTGGCTCCACATGACGTCGACGTAGAGGTAAACGGCCACTGCAACGAACGCGAACGTAAACCAGCCTCCGAGGTTGGTCATGCCCGTATTGCCCTGCAGGGTGCCCATGAGGAGCAGGACGAGGGCGATGTCGACGAAAACGAGCATGAGGGTGGAGCTCCAAGGGAGACGCAATGTCACGAAGGTGAGCATCACGAATATGAACAGCCAGCACGTCAGCCAAAGTGCTTGAGCATTGACCATCTGGTCAGCGGGAATGCCGTACCAACCATTGATGAGTCCGAGTGACAGTGCGCCGTAAGTGGCAAAGAATCCGAAGAACAATACGAAGATGCCCGCGGATGTGTTTTGGCCGAGCGCGCAGGCCCAAATCGTAGTCAGCAGCAGGCCGACGGCAGAGGCAGCGATCACCGTGGGTAAGGCAGCGGCTGCTGCACTGGCGGGTATGAATCCCGTGTTGACCAGGCCCAGGCCGAATGCTCCGGCGACAGCCATGGGGATTCCAACGATGCCCGGTGCCCCGGCCAGCGGACCGCTTGGCGGAGCTGGTGCGGCTGCGGGTGCTGCCGAGGCATGGGCCGGATTGTCAAGAATCGGGTTTTCAATAACAGACGTACTGGACATGGTGGGAACTCCAATGGCTGTAGGAAATGCGCAGGGTTCGATGAAGATTGTTCTTGAGACGCTGTTCGGGTCTGAACGGGGGCTAACCTTTTCCAGCTGCGGGAATGCCACCGTGAAGGGAGAGTGGTTAGTTGACGGCCGCGCGGAGCTGCTTGGCGGCCAGTGCCGGGTCGGCTGCGCTGTAGATGCCGCCGCCCACAACGGCTACGTCGGCACCGGCCTTCTGGACGGCGGCAATGGTGGCGAGCTTCACGCCGCCTGCCACGGAGAACGGAACTTGGGCTTCTGCGCCGGCGCGGAGCAGACCGTTCAGGTCGAAGCCGGGCTTTGCCTGCTCGTCCAGACCGGCGTGCATCTCAACGAACTTTGCACCCAGGGCAGTGACTTCCTTGGCACGGGTCACCTTGTCTGCCACGCCGATGAGGTCAACAACCACGCCCTTGTTGTGGGCCATGGCAGCCTTGACGGCGCCGGCGATGGTGGAGTCGTCGGCTGCACCGAGCACGGTGACCAGGTCAGCGCCGGCCTTGAAGGCGATGTCGGCTTCGAGTTCGCCGGCGTCCATGGTCTTGAGGTCAGCGAAAACAACCTTGTCCGGGTGGGCGTTCTTGACCGCGGTGATAACGGAGAGGCCTTCGGCCTTGATCAGCGGGGTGCCGAGCTCGATGATGTCAACGAATTCGGCAACCTGGCCGGCGAGTTCGAGGGCGGCTTCGGTGGTCAGGACGTCCATGGCAACTTGGAGCTTCATGATGTTGACTCTTTTCTCTAGGGCACCTGTGGCGGATATGGAAAAAGGTTGGGCGGGTTAGGCCTCGGGCGTGTTTGGACGCCCCACCCAGTGTGGGATGGGTCACAGATGGGGTGCATCCGTGGTCATCACGGATTTCTCCACGGAAGCCAGTACGGATTGACCTGCAGCCGCACCGAGGGAAGTCTGTTGGGACACTTCACTCGAACAAGGAAGGTCAGTCATGACCACGATTAAGGCCCGCCCCCGTCCCGTCGTCGGGCAAACCGCGCAACTGTCACGCAGGGTCGCGGATAGCGACATCATGTTGTTCACTGAAATCAGTGGTGACCGTAATCCACTGCACTATGACCAGCAGGTGGCAAAGTCCTCCCGTTTCGGGGAAATAGTGGTCCAAGGCGGAGTCACCAGTGCCATCCTGAACGCCGTTGTGGCGGAGGAGCTCCCTGGTCCCGGTACCGTCTTCCTGAATGTGAACTGGGACTTCAAGGCCCCTGTCCGTCCGGGGGACGTCATCACCGGACATGTCGAAGTTATGGAAGCGCGCAAGGACAAGCCGATTACCAAGCTTCGTACCTGGGTTGTCCGTGACGATGGAACAGTCGTGCTTGAAGGCACGGCCGTCTGCTACACGATGGACCTTCACGGAAACGACCGGTAACCGCGTCACCGCATGAAAGTTTTTCCCCGCATCCATCCACCCACACTGAGCCTTCAGGAGAACAGCAGGTCGCGGACGGGCTCGGGAGGGTGCAGCATGTGCCTCATGGATGCTGCAAACAACCGCGAAGGAGCAGGACACGTGGTCTTGCTGGGCGATTCCATCTTCGACAACGCCGCCTAAGTTGAGGGCGGTCCGGGCGTCATCAGCCAGCGGCGGGACGAGCTGCCGGGCTGGACATGCACCGTCCTTGCCGTGGACGGGGAGACCCTCTCCGGCGTCGGCCGCCAGCTTCAACAGCTGCCCGCGGATGCCACCCACCTGGTTGTGAGCGCGGGCGGAAACGACGCCCTCGGGTATGCGCCCTTACTGCAGGGGACGCCGGCTTCCGTTGCCGAGGCGCTGCTTCTGCTGAACGCGGCCAAGGAAAGGTTCGACGGCGACTACCGCAGTATGCTGCCCGCCGTCCTGGCACATGGCCTCCCCACGGCCGTGTGCACCATTTACGACACTCCTGCCTCAGAGCCCGGCCAGAAGGTCATCAAGGCAGCGCTGTGCCTCTTCAACGACTCCATCACCCGGGCGGCCTTTTTCCGGGGAACAGCATTGATCGACCTCCGGCTTTTCTGCAGTGAAGACGTTGACTATGCGAATCCGACCGAGCCTTCATCGCAAGGCGGAGGGAAGATTGCCCAGGCCATCGCCACCCTGGTCCGGACCGGACATCCCGGCCCTCATTCGGTTGTTGTCGCCTTGGCTCCGCGCGGATCGGCAGCAAAACAGCAGTCCGCTGATGCCCCATGACCAATATCGTGGCCAACTGGGGATACCAGCTGGCGTCCGACGGCGGCTGGTCGGCGCTGTAAAAAGCACCTCACCAATGCGGGAGCGAACGACGTCGGGACGTCCCGCCGTCGTCCGCTCACTGATGGCGGCACCAAGGTGAGAGCCGCCGTCGACCTTTCCGTTGGTGTTACTTAGCTTCCGACGCAGGCATCAGCGCATCCTCCGGGGCTTCGTGCCGCGCGAGCCCCGACGACGGATGTGCTGCGACTGCCGCGGCATGCTCGGCCAGCACCCCGGCTGAGTGCCAGGCCAGCCTGCGAGGGGCGGGCGGCGGATTCAACGCTGCTCAGCCGTGCCGCCCACTAACGGGCTTCCCCCGGTGCGGGCGACGCTCGTTCAGGTCTGCCTCTAAACGAGCGGCCACGGGTAGCGCATGCCGGTGCGGTCAACCGGCAGCACCCCTGCGCGCAGCAGGCGCTGGACGCGTTGCTTTAGGGCGGTGACCTCGTTGTCATCGAGCAGTTCGGCCACCCCGGGAGGCACGGCCTCAGCCAGCGGGCCGATGTCCTCGAGCAGGGCATCCGGGATAGGCTCGCCCGCGAAGTCCCAGATCACGGTGCGCAGTTTGAAAGATGCCGAAAAGCACAGCCCGTGGTCGATGCCCCATATCCGCCCGTCATCGCCGCGCAGCACGTGACCGCTTTTACGGTCCGTGTTGTTGGCGACGTAATCAAACAGGGCAATCCGGGCCAGCTCGCGGTGGGTCTCCGGAGCGTCCTCGTACAGCGTGAAGTAATGCTCCTGGAAGTCGCACTCGATGAACCACTGCAGCGAACCCACCCCCACGGGGGCCTCCTCGCGGATCACTGTCGACGGCACGAAACCCCACCCCAGCGCCTCGCTAAGCAGGTAGGCTGCGCGTTCCCGGCGGTAGAGGCCGGGCTCGAAATCGGACAGCGGCCTTTCCCCGGACTCCGGCTTGTAGACCGCGTACGCCTCGTCATCCCCGAGGGAGACCTGAACGAGGAAGGTCTGGTTGCTGCTGCGGGGGATGCGTCCCACCAGTTCGACGCTGCCTTCGGTGAGCAGTATCAGCTCTCGGCCGGACACTCCCCGCCCCGCTTCACCGTCTGTCCAAGCAGTCCCCAATTCATGGCCCCCGCAGCTCGCTCAGCGGTTCCGACGTCGAATTCACCATCAGCACGGCGGGTGCCTGGCCGTCCACAAACGAGATGGCCGACACCGAACCCGGGCTGATGACGATCCGCTGGAAGAGGTCCAGGGGCGTGCCCAAGGTGTGGGCGACGGCGGCCTTGATGGGATCGGCGTGGGAGAAGCAGACGACGACGCCCCCGGAGTGCGCGGCGCACAGTGCCCCGATCGCGGCAACGATCCGCTCCTGCATTTCCGTGAAGCTCTCGCCGTTCGGGAATCGGAAGGTCGAGGGGCTGTGCTGGACGGTCTGCCACTCCGGTAGCGCCGCCAAGTCGGCGATCGCGGCGCCGGTCCACTCGCCGAAGTCGCATTCGAGAAGGCCGTCGTCCTGCGTCACGGCCAGTCCGGTGCGGGCGGACGTCGGCTCCGTCGTTTCGCAGGCGCGCTCCAGCGGCGAGGAGTAGAGGGCGTCGACGGACAAGCCCTCAAGCCGTTCCGCGACCTGTTCCGCCTGGGCCCGGCCGCGGTCGGACAGGTGCAGTCCCGGGGCCCGCCCCGGCAGCACCGTTCCCGTCGTCGGCGTCTCCCCGTGGCGCACCAGAAGCAGGAGTGTGCCCGGATCCCTCGCTGAAGGCCCCGATGGTGGTACCGGCGAATCCGGCGGCGTTGCTGCAGTCATCAGCATCCAGCGTATGACGCACCCGGGCCCAGTGAGCAGGGAATCTGACAGAATCCCTCGATTCCCCGCACCGTGCAGGTCTACCGTAGAGGGGTGAGTGATCGCCCCGATATCTTTACTGTTGGTGAACTGCGTGCCTCCGGCCACGTGCACAAGGACCTGCGCCGCGAAATCCGCGACAACCTGCTCGCCGCGCTCGCCGCCGGCCGCGACCCCTGGCCCGGGATGTACGGCTTCAGCCGGACCGTCCTGCCGCAGCTCGAGCGGGCGCTGCTCGCCGGGCACGACGTCGTCCTGCTCGGCGAACGGGGACAGGGCAAGACCCGGCTCCTGCGCACCCTGGCCGGGCTGCTGGACGAGTGGTCGCCGGTGATCGAGGACTCGGAACTGAACGAACACCCTTACGAACCCATCACGGAGCACTCCCGCGCCCGCGCACTCACCGAGGGGGACCGGCTGCGGGTGGCGTGGCGCCACCGCTCGGAACGGTACGTCGAAAAGCTCGCGACGCCGGACACCTCCGTCGCCGACCTGATCGGCGACGTCGACCCGATGCGGGTGGCCGAGGGCCGCCGTCTGGGGGACCCGGAAACCATCCACTACGGACTGGTCCCGCGCTCCAACCGCGGTATCATCGCCATCAACGAACTGCCCGACCTCGCCGAGCGGATCCAGGTCTCGATGCTCAACGTCATGGAGGAACGTGACATCCAGATCCGCGGCTACGTGCTGCGGCTGCCGCTGGATGTCCTCGTCGTGGCGTCCGCCAACCCGGAGGACTACACGAACCGCGGCCGGATCATCACGCCGCTGCGGGACCGCTTCGGGGCCGAGATCCGCACCCACTACCCGATCGAGCTCGACGACGAGGTGGCCGTCATCCGGCAGGAGGGGCACCTGGTGGCCGGCGTCCCGCCCGTCATCCTTGAGATCCTGGCCCGCTACACCCGGGCGCTGCGGCAGTCCCCGGCGATCAACCAGACCTCCGGAGTTTCCGCGCGTTTCGCCATCGCCGGCGCCGAAACCGTCGCTGCGGCCGCCCTGCGCCGGGCCAGCGTGCGCGGCGAGGACGAGGCCGTGGCCCGGATCATCGACCTGGACGCCGCGGTGGAGGTACTCGCGGGGAAGATTGAGTTCGAGTCCGGTGAGGAAGGCCGGGAACAGGACATCCTGGACCACCTCCTGCGGGTGGCCACCGCGGAAGCTGTGCGGGCGCACTTCCACGGCATCGACATGGGGGAACTCGTAGCGGCGCTGGACGGCCACACCACGGTGACCACCGGGGAGCTGGTCACGGCGCGGGAGTTCCTGGAGAACCTTCCGGCCCTCAACGGTTCCCGCCTCTACGACGAGATCAGTGAGCGTCTGGGCGCCACAAACGACGGGCAGCGCGCTGCCGCCGTCGAACTGGCACTGGAAGGTCTCTACCTCGCCCGGCGGATCTCCAAGGAGTCCGACGACGAGGCGACGATCTACGGCTAAGCAGAGTTACGCCAAGGAGGCCTCATGACCGCACACAACCGGTCCCGGTACAGCCGGTACCGGGGAGGACCGGATCCGCTCGCCCCGCCGGTGGACCTGGCGGAGGCCCTCGACGCCGTCGCCGAGGACGTCATGGCGGGCTACTCGCCCCGGCACGCCCTCCAGGAGTTCCTGCGGCGCGGTGGCCGGAACCGGGAAGGACTCGACGACCTCGCCGGCCGCGTCCAGCAGCGGCGCAGTGATCTGCTGGGCCGCCACCGGCTGGACGGCACCCTCAACGAAGTCCAGAAGCTGCTCGACACGGCGGTGCTGGAGGAGCGCAAACAGCTCGCCCGCGACGCCATGATGGACAACACCGACCGTGCCTTCCGGGAGATGCAGCTGCAGAACCTGCCCAAATCCACGGCGGCCGCGGTCAACGAACTCGCCTCCTACGACTGGCAGTCGAGCACCGCGCGGGAAGCCTACGACCGGATCAAGGACCTGCTGGGCCGCGAAATCCTGGACCAGCGGTTCGCCGGGATGAAGCAGGCACTCGAGGACGCCACGGATGAGGACCGTGCGGCGGTGAACGAAATGCTGCAGGCTCTCAATGAGCTGCTCGACAAACACCGGCGCGGCGAGGACACCGACGCGGACTTCCAGGAGTTCATGGCCCGGCACGGCCACTTCTTTCCGGAGAACCCGCAATCGGTCGAGGAACTGGTGGACGCGCTGGCCCAGCGCGCCGCCGCCGCCCAGCGGCTCCTGCAGTCCATGTCCGCCGAGCAGCGCGAGGAACTGATGCAGCTCTCCGCCCAGGCCTTCGGCTCGCCCGAGCTTATGGCACAGCTGGGCCAACTCGATTCCAACCTGCAAGCCCTGCGTCCCGGCGAGGACTGGACCGGCTCCGAACGCTTCGACGGCGAGGAAGGCCTCGGACTCGGCGACGGCACCGGCGTGCTGCAGGACCTCGCCGAACTCGACGAGCTGGCCGAACAGCTCTCCCAGGCCTATAGCGGGTCACGCCTCGACGACCTGGACCTGGACGCCCTCGCCCGCCAGCTGGGACAGGATGCCGCCGTGACAGGCCGCACCCTCGCGGACATCGAACGGGCCATGCAGGACGGCGGCTACCTCCAGCGCGGGGTCGACGGCGATCTCCGGTTGTCCCCGCAGGCCATGCGGCGGCTCGGCAGGTCGCTGCTGCGGGACACCGCCAAGCAGCTTTCGGGCCGGCAGGGCCGCCGGGACACGCGGGTTGCCGGGGCGGCTGGGGACCAGACCGGCTCCAGCCGCCAGTGGGAGTTCGGGGACGCCGAACCGTGGGACGTCACCCGGACCATCACCAACGCGATCCGCCGGACGATTGCCGACGGCGGTGATCCGGGCCGCGGACTGCGCCTCGCCGTGGGTGACATCGAGGTGACGGAGACGGAGGCTCGCACGGAGGCCGCCGTCGTCCTGCTCGTGGACGTGTCCTTCTCGATGGCCGCCGAGGGACGCTGGGTGCCGATGAAACGCACCGCGCTCGCCCTGCACCACCTCGTCTCAACCCGGTTCCGCGGCGACCGGCTGCAGCTGATCACGTTCGGCCGCTACGCACAGACCATGGACATTGGCGAGCTCACGGCCCTGCCGGCCCTGCGGGAGCAGGGAACCAACCTGCACCACGGTTTGCTTTTGGCTGGCCGGTTCTTCCGCCAGCACCCGTCGATGCAGCCCGTCCTCCTGCTGGTGACCGACGGCGAACCCACCGCGCATCTACTTGCCGACGGCGAGTCGTGGTTCTCGTATCCGCCGGACCCTGAGACCATCCGCGTCACGGTGGCCGAGCTGGACCGCCTGGGGCGCGCCGGCATGCAGGCCACGTTCTTCCGGCTGGGCGATGACCCGGGCCTGGAACGATTCGTCGCCCGGATGGCCCGCCGGATCGGCGGCCGGGTCGTGGCGCCCGAGGCCGGGGACCTGGGCGCTGCCGTGGTGGGGGAGTATCTGCGCGCCCACTTCCGCGGACGCCCCTACGACGACGCCGACTGGGCTACCTAGGCAGAAGGCATCCGGGTCAGGAGTGCTCCTGGTTCTAGTCGGGCGTGGCCGCCCACACGGTCCGGGTGGTGCAGGGTTCCAGCCGCCTCGGTCCAAAAAAGTGTCGGCTACACCCCCGCCTGCGTGCCAGAATCCTCACATGACCAAGGAACGCAGTGAACTGAAGAGCATCGGATACGAGATCTTCATCGGTATCCTTTCGATCCTGTCGATCGTCAATCTGGTGCTCTTGTATGCCGCGCAGGAGAAGTCGCTCGACACCGTGCTGACGGTGATGAACGGCCTTTTCAGCGTGATCTTCGTCGTCGACTTCCTCTACCGGATCGTCACCGCGCCATCGGCGGGCGCCTATTTCTTCAGGCACTTCGGCTGGGCCGACCTGTTGGCCAGCGTGCCTTTGGCGCAGTTCAAGATCCTGCGCGTCTTCCGGCTGGTCCGGGTGTACCGCCTGCTCCGCGACGTCGGCATCGGCACGGTCGGCCGCGCTCTGATCAAAGATCGGGCCGGCAGTTCCCTGTACATACTGCTGCTCATGGGCATTTTCGTGCTGGAATTCGGAAGCCTCACGATCCTCGGCGTCGAGGAGGGGGCTCCGGGGGCCAACATCACAACCGCCTCGGACGCCATCTGGTACACGATCGTCACGATCTCAACAGTCGGATACGGTGACCAATATCCGGTCACCGATGCGGGCCGCATGATCGGGACAGGCATCATCATCGTCGGTGTCGGCATCTTTGGCACATTCACCGGTTACCTGGCCAACTTCTTTTTGTCTCCCAAGAAGAAGGTCTCCGCACCGCCCGTCGATGCGGCTGACTCGAGGACCGCAACGGTCCAAGGGCTCCGCCTGAGCCTCGAAGAGTCCGAAGCAAAGCTCGCCGAGATCAGAAAGCTGCTTGCCGGGCCCAACCAGTGAATGTCTACCCTGCCGCGGGGTGCTCGGGCGTGGTGGGTCGGCCGGAGGAGTACTGCGGGGCGGGGCGGACCGGGTCCGGCCCATCCACACGAATGGGAAGTATCAAGATGGAGATGCCAAGGGCGGCGATCCATAGTCCCCAGCCGGTGCTGCCAATCAGGCCGGCCAGGTCCCAGACCGGAAATCCGGGGAGGGCGGTGGCGAGTATGTCGCCCTGGTTCAGGAGATAAAGCGTACTGACCGCCAGGCCGGTAGCTCCGAGCCAGCGCGGGAGGACTCTGCGGCGCAAAATGATCACGCAGAGCGTTACGGACCAGCCGATGATCAGCAGCTGACCTAGATGTTCGCCGAGAAGGGCCCCGCCAAACTGGTGCTGGGCGGTCCACGCGGCTTCCACGGCCGTCCGCGTCGCAGCGTCGCCGTCGCGGTGGGCGTCTGCCAGTGGTGGAACGACGAAGACCCAGCGCAGAAATCCGATCAACGACAGCAGTACCGAGGATCCGCCCGCCCAGGTCGCGATCTGCAGTGCCGTGTTCCGACGGAGGCCGAGCACTGAGGGTAGCAGCAGGACCGGTATCGCCAAGATTGCGTAAGTCCAGGCTGTCGCGAACCAGATCCAGACCAGGGCCGGGGCGCCGGCGGCGAACGCCGGCAAGACCACGCGCGCTGGCTCCCGCAGGATATCCGGCCAGTCGAATATTGCCGATAACGTGCTGGCAGCCGCCGCGAACGTCACGGCGCTGAGCACGAACATGCCACCCGTGAACCTCTTCAATCCTGTGCTTGTTGGTGCCACGATGACCTGCGATCTGCCCGGTGTAAACACAATGCGCGCCTAAGCTTCACAGTTCGCCGAACCATCAACATTGCACAGAGGCGAAAGCCCCACGCGCGCCCTTGACCAGCGGACGACGGCGGGAAGTTCCGCCGCCGTCCGCTGCGCCAGGGCTCAGCATGGTGTTCGTTCTGTGTGCTCGGGATCTCGGGTCGGCGGCTTAGGGGAGCGTGTACACGCGGCGGGCGTTGTCGTGGGCGATGAGTTGCACGATCTTGCGGGCGTCCGCCTCGGAACAGTCGTCGTCGTCGATCCATCCGCCGACTACTTTGGTGATGGCGTTGCGCCACAGTCTCGCGCCGACACCGCCGTGTGGATCCAGTGGGCAATGAGTGTCACGTCGGTGAGCTTCGCCTTGGTGCCGGTACGGGGTTTCTGCTGCCAGCGGCGGGCTGCTTCAGCGACCGCGGCGGGTGTCGGGCGGCTGAGATTCTGGTCGAATCCTGCGCGGTAGGCGAGAACTGTTTTGACGCCCACGGCCCCTCCCCGTCCAATGAAAGGGCTCGAAAGATGCGCCGACTCTAGGCTTGCGCCGCCGTCTCCATCACCTTCCTAACGTCAGGCGCGGCAGCGGTCACTGGCTAGCGACCATTCAAGCCTATGACGTTGCTGCTGACCGTGCTGGGGTGGCCGTCTGTCCCCGGGGAACTTCCGCACCAACGGCTCGAGCCGGCGCAAGGGACGGCAACCGGCTCGACATAAGGTAGGTTGACGGCAGATTGAATTGCCGAGTCAGAGACTACTTCTATCTGACAAACGCGAATTCGCAGGAGGCACGAGGGCGCTCCTCACCTCTCGAAGGATGGAAGAACGCATGATGCCTGCTGCCACCCAGACCGCGCCGGACCGCACTGCCAGATTCGGCTTCGCTTTCATCGGCGTTCTGCTCATCGCAGTCAACCTTCGGGTGTCCTTTGTCAGCGTGGGACCGGTACTCGGGAACATCAGCAGCGACCTTGAGTTATCCAGTGCCGCAGCTGGGTTCCTCGCAGGTCTTCCGCTCATTGCTTTTGCAGTCTTCTCCCCCGTGGCACCCGGCTTCGCTTCCCGTTTGGGTCTCGACCGGGCACTGTGGATGTCCTTGCTGATTTTGGCCTCGGGCATTGTGCTCCGCTCCTTACCGTTGCCCGGCGTCATCTGGGCGGGCACAGCACTGATCGGCGTGGCTATCGCATTTCTCAATGTCCTGGTGCCCTCCCTTGTTAAGCGGGACTTTCCGATGAGGGTCAGCCAGGTCACCGGAAGCTACACCGCCATGCAGGCTGCCTTCGCCGCGATCGGGGCAGCCGTCGTCGTTCCCGCGGCACAGACGTCCCCGGCGGGATGGCGTCTTGCCCTCGGAATCTGGGTGGGACTGGCTCTTATCGCCATGGCGGTGCTCCTGCCGTGGCTGCGCCGGCACGGGTCAGACGCCGCGCACGCCACCACCCCGGAGGTTCCCTACCGGTCGCCCTGGGCCTCAGCCTTGGGCTGGCAGGTGACAATCTTCATGGGACTTCAATCGATCGCCTTCTACGTCCTGATGGCATGGCTGCCCACCATCGAACAAAGCCAGGGGGTTCCCGCCACGACTGCGGGCGTCCATCTGTCCCTATTCCTGCTCATCAGCGTGTTCGCCAGCCTTGCCACAGGGGGGATCCTGCACCGCGGTTCGGACCAACGCCTTGTATCCTTCGCGAGCGGCGCGCTCACCTTCGTGACGTTTCTCGGGCTGGCACTTGCGCCGGACCTCATATTGCTGTGGGTCATTCTTGGGGCGATCGGGTGCGGGAGCCTCATTGTCATCGCTCTGTCGCTGTTCAGCCTCCGGACCGTGAATTACCCGCAGGCAGCGTCATTGTCAGGAATGGCGCAATCTGTCGGCTACGGTCTCGCCGCGGTGGGGCCGGTAATGTTCGGTGGGCTTCGCGACATGAGCGGCGGCTGGACGCTTCCGCTCCTCGTCACCGCGGGCATCATGGCGGTTCTCGCCGTGACGGGTCTGCTGGCCGGACGTGACCGGGTGATCAGCGGTTCGACGTGATTCGCTCTGTAAAGGGCTACCGGGGCGGGCAAGACCACGTTGGTGAACCTGATGATGCGCTTCTACGAGCTCGACGCAGGGTGGATCACGCTCGACGGAGCGGGAGACGCTGGCCACGGTCAGCCAACCCACTCGTTCGTCCGATCCACGAGAACGGCCCCGCGTCCCTTCCGGGAGGCGGGGCCGTTCATAGTGCGGAGGGGTCGTCAGCCCCGCAGGCGCTCCATGGCGGGATCGAAGAGCGGCTCGGCCGTGACGGTCGCGGCGACGCGCTTCCCGAAATACTCGACCTCCACGGCGTCACCGATCCCGACGCCGGCGGGCAGCCAGGCGTACGCGATCGGCTTCCGTACCGAGTAACCGTAGGCGGCGCTGGTGACGTAGCCGGCGGCCTCGCCGTTGACGTACACCGGCTCCTTGCCCAGCACTATGGAGGAGCCATCGTCCAGCGTGAGGCACCGCAGCGCCCGGGTGGCGGGCTGCGCCTTGCGGGCGGCCAGCGCCTCGGCGCCGACAAAGCCAACCTTGTCCTTGGCGACGGAGAAACCCAGGTCGGACTCGTAGGGGTGGTGCTCGGAGGTCATGTCCGTGCCCCACAGCCGGTAGCCCTTCTCGAGCCGCATGCTGTTGAACGCGCCGCGCCCGGCCGCGATAATCCCGTGTTCCTGGCCGGCCTCGAACAGCAGGTCCCAGAGCTTCAGCCCGTACTCTGCCGTGGTGTAGAGCTCCCAGCCGAGCTCGCCGACGTAGGAGAGCCGCATGGCCGTGACGGGGATCCCGCGCACCGAGATTTCCTTGGTGCGGAAGTATTTCAGGCCGTCGTTGGAGAGGTTGTCGCTGCTGACCTTGCCGATTACGTCACGTGCCAGCGGCCCCCAGAGCCCGATGCAGCAGGTGCTCCCGGTGATGTCCGAGACATGCACCCACCGGGCGGGATCCGCGGCCGACTGTTTTCTGGCCTCGACGCGCAGGTAGTCGAAGTCCACGTTGCTGTTCACGCCGAGCTGGAAGTGTTCCTCCGTAAGCCGGGCAACGGTCACATCGCTGCGGATGCCGCCGTCGTCCGCCAGCAGCAGGCAGTAGGTCACCGCGCCGGGCTTCTTGGCGATATTTCCGGTGCTGAGGCGCTGCAGCAGGGCCTGCGCCCCGGGACCGCTGACGGAAAGCCGCTTCAGCGGCGTCATGTCGTAAAGCCCGACGGCGGTGCGGGTCTTCCACGCTTCGGCCGCGGAGATGGGGGAGGAGAACGTGGCGGACCACTCGTCCCGCTCCGGCGGTTGCCATTCTGCCGGAAGCTCGGCCAGCAGGCCGCGGTTGGCCTCGAACCAGTGCGGCCGCTCCCAGCCGGCGGACTCCAGGAAGAACGCCCCGAGCTCTTTTTGCCGGACGTTGAACGGGCTGACCCGCAGGTCCCGTGGGGACTCCCTGGGCTGCAGCGGGTGCAGGATGTCGTAGATTTCCACGAAGTTCTGCTGGGACGTTTCGCTGACATAGTGGTCGCTGGTCTGGACCTTCTCGAAGCGGGTGAGCTCGCAGCCGTGCAGGTCCGTGCGGGACCCGCCCTCGATGAGCAGCTCCGCCATGGCCCTGGCAACGCCGGCCGAGTGGGTGACCCAGACGGCCTCGGCCACGAAGAAGCCCTCGACGTCGGGGGATTCGCCCATGAGCGGTCCGCTGTCGGGGGTGAAGGAGAAGATGCCGTTAAAGCCGTCCTCGATCTGGGCCCCTCGCAGGGCCGGGAGCAGGTCCTTGCTGTCCTCCCAGACGGGCAGGAAGTCCTCCAGAGTGAAGTCCAGCCGGGAGGGCATACGGTGATCGGACATCTCCGCGGCGCCCACCCGGGGGAGCTGGGCCATGTCCACGGGCATGGGGTGGTGGGCGTAGCTGCCGATGCCGATCCGGTCGCCGTGCTCGCGGTAGTACAGGTCCTTGTCCTGGTAGCGCAGGATGGGCAGGCGGGCGCCGTTGGGAAGCTCGTTCCGGCCCTTCAGCTCCGGCAGTGCCGTGGTCTTCACGTACTGGTGCGCGAGTGGCAGCAGCGGCACCTGCATGCCCACCATCTTGCCGAGCTCACGGCCCCAGAACCCGGCACACGACACCACGATGTCCGCCGGGATCACCCCTTCGGCCGTTTCGACGCCAGTGACTTTGCCGCCCGCCTGCTCGATGCCGGTCACGGCGGTGGAACCGAGATACGTGACTCCGGCCTCGCGGGTGCGGCTAATCAGCAGCTGGACGGCGCGGGCGGCAGAGGCCAGGCCGTCGGTAGGAACGTACAGGCCGCCGAGCACGCTCTTGCCCTTTGCGAAGGTGCCGGTGTTCAGCAGCGGGTAGTGCTTCTCGCACTCGTCGGGGTCGATGATCCGGCCTTCGATGCCCCAGGAGGTGGCGTACCCCAGCTTGCGCTTGAGGTCCTGCAGCCGCGCCTCGGTGGTGGCCAGCTCAAGTCCCCCCACCTGGTTGAAGCAGGCCACTCCGTCGGCGCTGACGGCGAGCAGCTTGTCCACGGTGTAGCTGGCAAACTCGGTCATGGTCTTGGACGGGTTGGTCTGGAACACCAGGCCGGGGGCATGCGAGGTGGATCCGCCGGCCAGCTCCAGCGGTCCTTGTTCCACCACTGTGATGTTGGTCCAGCCGCGGGTGGCGAGTTCGTCCGCGAGGTTGGTGCCGACGATGCCGGCGCCGATGATGACGACGCGTGGTGATGCGCTCATGATTGGTTCTCCTGGTTGGCTTGGCGGACGTTCGCTTCAGCGGAATGTAACGGTGCGGGTGTTGTTGAGCCGGACGGGGTAGTGGCGGTTGCGTCGACGGCGAGGCTGGCGTCGCCGGGGCAGCGTGCAGCCGTGGAACACCGGCCGTCGCAGTCGTGTTTGGTCACGAGCTCGAACTGCACGCCTCCGTGCTGCTCCACGCCCGTGCGGATGGCGCGTTCGACGACGGTAGTGGCCAGCCGTTGACGCAAGGCCAGCGGATCCCGGCGCAGGTCTCGTGTCAAGGCGACGCAGAGCAGCAGCATGACCACTACGAACGGCAGGGCCGCGACGATCGTGATGCGCTGCAGGCCGGACAACGCCTCCGACGGTTCATCCCCGCCGGCAAGGAGCATGACGGCTGCCACTGCGCCGGTCAGCAGGCCCCAGAAGATCACCAACCCGCGGCGGGGTTCGCTGGATCCGTTGGAGCTGAGGGAAGCCATGATGATGGACGCTGAGTCCGCTCCGGTGATGAAGAAGATTGCGACCAGTACCATCGCCAGGAGGATAACTGCTGCCGTGGCCCAGGCCGGCATGTTCAGGTTCTTGACCAGGTCGAAGAGGGCGCCGTCAAAGGATATGGAAGGTGCGCCGTCGACCATTGTGACCAGGCCGTCGGCGGGGTTCTCTGTCTTATCGGCCTGCTGCTGGATGCTGAAGGCAGTGCCGCCGAAGATGGCGAACCAGATCACGCTGACAATGCTGGGAACCAGCAGGACTCCGGTGACAAACTGCCGGATGGTGCGTCCCCGGCTGATGCGGGCGATGAACATCCCAACAAACGGTGTCCAGGACAGCCACCAGGCCCAGTAGAAGATGGTCCAGCTGGACATCCAGCTGCGCAGTGCCTCGTCGCCCACGGCTTCGGTTCGGGAGGACATTTCCGCCAGGTCCCTGGCGTAGTCGCCCACCGCGGCCGGAATGAGGTTGAGGATGAACAGGGTGGGGCCGGCAACGAAGACGATGAGTGCCAGGACGACGGCCAGCACCATGTTGATGTTGGACAGCCACTGGATGCCGCGGCTGATGCCGGAGACGGCGGAGGCCACGAAGCATGCGGTCAGGATGGCGACGATCAGCACGAGCACGGGGGTGCCGATTTCCCCGACCCAGCCGTTGGAAGTCAGGCCACTGCCGATCTGGAGGGCGCCAAGGCCCAGTGATGCAGCGGTGCCGAACAGGGTGGCGAAGATTGCCAGGACGTTGATGAACTTGCCCACCGGGCCTTCAACCATCCTGATGCCGAAGAGCGACGTGAACGCCGCAGAGATGAGCTGCTTGCGGCCCAGGCGGTAGCTGCCGTAGGCCATGGCGATTCCGACGACGGCGTACATGGCCCAGGGGTGCAGGGTCCAGTGGAAGATGGATGTGGCCATGGCGGTCTGGATGGCGGCCGGGGTCCTGCCGTCCACCGTTCCGGGCGGCGGCGAAACGTAGTGGTACAGGGGTTCTGCCACGCCGTAGAACATGAGGCCGATGCCCATGCCCGCGGCAAACATCATGGACACCCAGGAGACGGTGCGGAATTCAGGTTTTTCGCCGTCCTTGCCCAGCGGGATGTTGCCGAACTTGCCGAGGGCCAGCCATAGGACGAAGACCACGAAGAGCGAAGCGAGGACCATGAAGAGCCACCCGGTGTACTCCATGACCCAGTCAAGGGCGCCCTGAGATGTGGCAGCCAAGCTGTCCCTTCCGAGGAAACCCCACATCACGAACGCCACGGCGCACGCGCCCGTAATCCCGAACGTGACCTTATCCATGGTGAGTTTGCGGTTCCGGCGTTCAGTCACTGCCCGTTCGGTTTTGGTCTGGCGCAATTCCTGCATGATTTGCGCGGTGTCTTCGGCATCCGAGGGCGGATCTCGAAGTTCGTCGGTGACGGTAGTTGAAGGAATGGTATGCGGCCCGACATGATTGTCACTGTCCACGCGGGTTTCACTATTCAAAGCCATGAGCAAGTCCTCTGGTTCGGATGCACGGGCCGGCGCTAGACGTGGCCGTCCACTGTCAGGCCTGGCGGGAGGTTGGGAACCTCCGTTGATTCGGTGATCATTATGTCGCCGTCGATCACTGAGACTTCGTGGGAGCGGACCGGCAGCTTGGCCGGCGGAGCGTCAACGCCGCCCGTGCGCAGGTTAAACCTGGATGCATGGAGCGGGCATTCAACCCAGCAGTCCTCCACCCAGCCGTCGGCCAGGGACGCATCCTGGTGCGTGCAGGTGTCGTCAATGGCAAAAAGCTCGCCCTCCTCGGTGTGGAAGACGGCGATGGGCGGCGACGTATTCAAGCGCAGCGCCTCCCCGGGCGCCAGTTCGCTGAGCGGGCAGGCCTTGTGCATGAGGGACCTCTTCTTTGATGGGGGATCCTGGCGGTGCAATTGCCGCTGTACACGTTCCGCAATGAACAACAGCAATCGCCATAAGCAACAGAGTGCGCTAGGTCACACGGCTTGTCAAGGGTTTTTCCGCTGCTGCGGAGCTTCGACATTTAGCGAATCCATCCCTTGACAGTAAGGGCGGCGTCGATCATTCTGTTGCATATAGCGATTGTTGTTGCGTAGCGAGCAATTGAAAGAGGATTTTTAATGCAGATACTTGCGATTGTGGGAGCTTCCCTGGCAGGCCTTGCCGCCGCCCGGGCCGCCCGCGCCCAAGGCTTTACCGGTCGGCTGGTCATCATTGGCGATGAACCCCACCGCCCATACGACCGGCCCCCGCTCTCCAAGGACTTCCTGCTGGGCCGGATTGCGGCAGAGGATCTTTCCTTGGAATCGGACGCCGACGACCTGGACGCCGAATGGGTGTTGGGCGCCGGCGCCGCTTCCTTGGATGCCCAAGCCCGGACCATCACCCTCGGGGGCGGCCGCATCATTGAGGCGGACGGAATAGTGATCAGCACCGGTGCGAGGGCTCGGCAGCTGCCCACTCTGGCAGGCCTCAGCAATGTCTTCACCCTTCGAACTCTGGCTGACGCGCAGATCCTGTCTCCCGAGCTGGTGCCGGGAAGCAGAATGGCCGTGATCGGCGCCGGCTTCATCGGCGCGGAGGTGGCTGCCGCTGCGGCATCGCGGGGCATGGACGTGACCATGATCGACACGAAGCCCGTCCCATTCGCGGCCCAGCTCGGAACTGAGATGGGCGGTGTGGTGGCCGGGCTCCACGCTGCCAACGGGGTTGAACTCATTTCCTCCGCCGTTATAGAGGACTTCTACAGCGGCGAAGGCAATGTCACCGGCATGCGGCTGGCCGGCGGCCGCTATGTGCCCGCCGACGTCGTGGTGGTTGGCATTGGAGCCGAGCCAAACACCGGGTGGCTGGAGGGTTCCGGCCTGGAACTCCGCGACGGCGTGGTGTGTGATGCCATGGGCCGCACGAGCGTGCCGGGAATCGTGGCCGTGGGTGACTGTGCTGCGTGGTTCGACGCTGCAGCTGGAACGCATCGCCGGACGGAGCACTGGACGGGCGCACTGGAACGCGCAGCCGTGGCCGTCGAGGCCCTCCTGGATGCTGAGGCCGTATCGAGGCCGGCGAAACCGCAATACTTTTGGTCCGACCAGCACGGCGTCAAGCTGCAGTTCGCCGGCCACTCCGCCGGGTATGACCGGATCGAGATCGAGGCCGGCGACGTCGACAAGCACAGCTGCCTTGCCGTGTACTACCGTGCGGATGTTCCCGTGGCGGTCCTCGGCATGAACCAGCCCCGGCTGTTCACCAAGTGGAGGCGGCTGCTCGCTCTACCCGCCCATCCGCCCGGTCCGCACGTGGGCCTGGCGGTCTGTGCAGACGCGTCCTCGCTGCTGGCGGCCGCCGTCGTGTCCTGAAACCCTGAAATATCTCGCGCTGGATCCCCGTCCCTACAACATCCGGCTTTCGTTGTTTGTTGAACTTGTGTCCATAAGGAGGACAAATTGTCTGTTGAGGTTAGTGCCCCGAGTCTGATTCCCACCCTGCCCGGCTACACGTATGTGGATGAGTCCGTGTTCCGGGCGGAGCAGGAGCGGATCTTCGAGCAGATGTGGTTCTGCGCCATCCGTTCCGCTGACTTGGACAAGCCCGGTGCTTGGAAGACAGTGCAGATCGGGCGTGAGAGCGTGCTGATCAGCCGCACCCGCAAGGGCGCCATCCGCGCGTTCTACAACGTCTGCCGGCACCGCGGCGTGAAAATCTGCATGGAGGAACAGGGCGAAGTCGCCCGCTCCTTCCAGTGCCCCTACCACGCCTGGACCTACGATTTTGAGGGTAAACTCATCGCGGCGCCCAACCTCACCAAGATGCCGGATATTGACAGGGACGAGTACGGCCTGGTGAAAGTCCACCTCCGCGAGTACCTCGGCTACGTGTGGGTGTGCCTGGCCGATGAGCCGCCGTCATTCGAAGAAGAGGTCATGGGGGCCATCGAGGAACGGCTGGGAGATCTGAATGCGATCGAAGGTTACGACGTTGCCAACCTCAGCCTCGGCCGCCGCATCCGCTACGACGTGAAGGCAAACTGGAAGCTCATAATCGAGAACTTCATGGAGTGCTACCACTGCGCCACCATCCACCCGGAACTGACCGAGGTCCTGCCTGAGTTCGCCGACGGTCTGGCTGCCCAGTACTTCGTGGGCCACGGCGCGGAGTTCGGCGACGAGGTCAAGGGCTTCACCATCGACGGCTCCGAGGGCCTGGATGTCATTCCCGGCGTGGGCGAGGACCAGGACCGGCGCTACTACGCCATCACCATCAAACCCACGGTGTTTGTGAACCTGGTGCCGGACCACGTGATCATCCACCGCATGTTCCCGATGTCCGCGGACCACACCATTGTTGAATGCGACTGGCTGTACCTGCCCTCCGTGGTTGAGAGCGGCAAGGATGTCACGGCCTCGGTGGAACTTTTCCACAGGGTCAACATGCAGGACTTCGACGCCTGCGAACGCTGCCAGCCCGGCATGGCCTCGAAGACCTACGCCAAGGGCGGCGTGCTGGTCCCGAGCGAGCACCACATAAGCGCTTTCCACGACTGGGTACAGGAAAAGGTGGGTGACATACCCCAGTCAGGAGACGTGCGACTGGGCCTCACCGCCAACACCCCGCCGCTGGAGGAACGAGCGGAAACCTTAATACAGCCCGAGCCCTCGGCCAGCCTCGCCTCCTAAGGCTCCGCACACGACCAGACAGGAAATAAGCACCCTCGACTTCTGTCCGGGGTGCTTATTTGTGCGCTAGCCAATATGTCCTTGTCGGACGCCCGTTCCGGGCTGAAAATGGTGCCGTGGTCGCCTGTCAACGCCGTGTCTCTATGGTTCTTTCAGGC
>NZ_JAVDVQ010000033.1:0-30421 GCF_031456935.1 Arthrobacter ginsengisoli
AGGTTTTTCAATGAGGCAACGAAGCGGTCAACCGGAGGTTTTTAGATGAGGCAACGAATCACCTTCCCGGAGGTATTGCAATGAGGCAACAGGGGGTCACTGTTCATTCTGGACAGGCCTCATCGGGCCACATTTTCTGCCGGGCGACGGGCACGACGAAAGCCATCGTGCCGGGGCTCCTCGCCCCCATCATCGAAACCTGCTAGACCCACTCCACGAGCAGATCGAGCGCCTCAACCTGCTTGCCGCGGACCCACAGCGGGTTCACTTCCACGGCAGATGCAGCCGGTCCTATGCGGGTGGCGAGCCGGACGATTCCCTGGATCGCGGCAATCACTGCCTCTAGATCCGCGGCCGGGGCCCCTCGATATCCGGGGAACAGCCTCGACACGCGAAGATGCGCCAGCATGTCGGCGATCCGCACGGGATCCAGCGACACGGGACGTACGACGACGTCGTCCAGCACCTCGGTGAGCACACCGCCGGAACCGACCGTGAGCATCGGGCCCCAGATGGGGTCGTTGACGACACTGACGATCAATTCAATGCCGGCAGGACGCATCGCGACGACCTCGTAGCCCACGATGCGCGCATCGGCTCGGGCCTGGGTCACCGCTTCCTCCATGGCGACGATGGCATCTCTGACCGCGGCTGCATCGCCCAGATCAAGCGCGACTCCGCCGATATCGGACTTATGTGCCACGTCAGGGCTGACCAGCTTGACCGCAAGCGGAAAGCCGATCTCCGACGCGGCGGCAGCTGCTTCCTCGGCTGTTGTCGCGATCATGGACGGGGGAACCGGGACCCCGCATTCGCGCATTGCCGCTGTCAGATCATCTGGGCCAATACCGGCGCGTTGCATCTGGGCGGGCTCCGCCTGGGGGTCATAGGCGGGGAGCTTTCTGGAGCTTACCGCAGCGGCAACCGCCCTCATGCCGGTGGATATCCCCGGCAGCACGAACAACCCGTTTTTCGTGACAAGTTCCGCTACCCGGGGGGATAGAGAGAACGTGCCCGCGGTCTGAAGCAGCAGGGGTATCGGCATGGAACGCACAAAGTCGCCTAGTCGTCGAAACCGCTCTTGAACTGCCGGGTCATCGACGGCCTCGTCAGCAGGGAACAGGACCGACTGGAAAACGAACGCGTCATACGCGTCGAGGGCGTAGTCGGCGATTCCTTCCACTGCACGGAACGTCAACTCCGGGTCCTTGACGACGAAGCCGGTGACGTCCAGCGGGTTCCTTGCCGTGCTTCCCCCGGGCATCACATCTGTCAGGTAGACGAGCACGTTCTCGGAGAATGGCGGCAGTTCGAGCCGTAGGCGCTGGGCTGAGTCAGCAATGAGCTCGCATGCCCCGCCCGAGGCAGCCACTACGGCCAGCCGGTTACCCGGCAGCCCGGCCGGATAACGGACCAGGAGCCCCGCCGTCGCGATTAGATCCTCTATCGAGTCTACGCAAATGACGCCGACTCCTTCCAAGGCGGACACGGCAGTTGCGTGATCACCGACCAGAGCGCCTGTGTGGGCCAGTGCAGAGGTCTTCCCGATCTCTGAACTGCCCACATGAATTGCCACAACGACCTTGCCCGCCTCGCGTGCCCTCATCGCGGCATCGCGGAAGCGCGCCGGGTCGCGTACCGACTCAAGGAACAACGCCACGACCTTCGTGTCGGGGTCGTCAACAAAATCGCCGAGGATATCCGACACTGTGATCCCCAGTTCGTTCCCAGTGGTGACGAGGCGGCTGATTCCGATCCCCCACTGACGGCACAAGCTCAGGGCATGGGTAGCCAATCCCCCGGACTGCATCGCAAGGCCCACCCGTCCGCGCAGGAGGTGATCCGGCCGGGCCAGCCCGAAGAGAGTGACCCCATGTGCCATATCGACAAATCCGCTCACGTTGGGTCCGAGGAGACGCGCCCCTGACGCGGAGCAGATGTCCCGCAACTTCCTCTCATCGCTGGCATAGGCGCTGCTTTCACCAAGACCGGAGGAGAGCACCACGAAATCCCGGATTCCGTGGTCGATGCACTCCTGGACCACGCGCAGCACCTGCTCGGGGCCGACCAATATGAATGCCAGGTCCAAGAGACCCGGAATCTCGGAAACGGAAGCGAAAGTCCTTCTACCATAGACGGACGCACGGCGCGGGTTGACAAGATACGTATCCACCGTGGCTGTTGAGGCGGCGAGACCGTCGAGGACCATCGCCGTCCACCCTGAGCTTTCGCTGGCACCGATGAGCGCGACTCTCCCCGGGGTGAAGAAACCTTTGAGATTTTTGGGTGTCATTTGAGGGCGACTCCTTTGTCTGGAGAGTGGGATTTGGAGCTGGAGCGGCGTAGCCGCAGCGCGAGTACCGTGACCGCGAGGAGGCAGAGAGCCGATGAGGTACCGAGGGCGGCACGTGGGCCGATCCATGACGCGGCAAGGCCGAACAGCGGGGTTCCGGCCCCGGACCAAATGAAGTAGCTAAGGACATAGATCCCCATCACCCGGCCGTGCCCGCCTTCCGGCGTGGAGGCTTGCAGAGTGGAAATTGCAGTGGTGTTGTAGGCCTGCATGAAGACCGCTGCGACGACAACGCCCGCCGCCAACGTCACGACGTTTGGCAGGATTGAGACTAAGGCGCTTGCTAGCGCGAATCCGGCGAGGAGGATATGCAGCCTTCCCATCGGGGCCCCGCCGCGGAATGAGGCCCCAATAGCGGCACCAACCGCTCCCCCCACACCCGTCATCGCCACCAATGCGCCATAGCTTGCGGCCCCGGCCCCGGCAATACCCGTGAGAATCAGCGGCAAGGCAAGTTGCAGGTTAGCCAGGCAGACGCCGACGACGAAGCCTCCCACGATCGGCGCGACCAAGCCGGCATCGGCTCGAATCCACTGCAGGGCTTCCCGCCAGCTCTCGCCCGATCGGACAGTCCCCCGCGACGTGGTGCCCTTCGGCACTGAAGCCAGCGCAAGCAACCCGAGCACTCCGCAGACACCCGCTGCGAAGAATCCGCTGCTGACACCCCAGGAAGCTATGAGCACACCGGCAATGGCCGGGCCGACGACTCGCGAGGTCTGGAAGACGATTCCGTTGATCCCGATTGCACTGGCAAGAAGCTCGGGTACGACCAGTTCCCGAGGCAGG
Organism: Arthrobacter ginsengisoli; assembly: GCF_031456935.1. Taxonomy (NCBI): domain Bacteria; kingdom Bacillati; phylum Actinomycetota; class Actinomycetes; order Micrococcales; family Micrococcaceae; genus Arthrobacter; species Arthrobacter ginsengisoli. The sequence continues at coordinate 3,140 of NZ_JAVDVQ010000033.1, forward strand.
GCCAGTCTCGTCGGGGCATCGACCGCGGCCGGAATGCCGAGCAGGGCTGCGAACACACAGACCCAGAACAGATTCGCTGCACCCAGCCAAGTGAGAACGCCGAGGGCAAGGGTCCCGGCCGCGGTAAGGCTCTGGCTGGCAATCAGGAGCCCCCGCTTGTTCAACCGGTCCCCGAGCTTTCCGCCCTGGGCGCTGAGGAACATGGGGAGGAACTGGAGGCTGGTGACCAGCGCAACGCTGAGCGGGTCTCCCCCCGTGAGCTGGACCGCAAGCCACACATGTGCGGTCCTGTGCGTCCAAAGACACAGGCAACTAAGGACCTGTGCCGTGATGAAATGCCGGTAGGCCGGAACTCCCAACGACAAAAGCGGGGAACTCCGGCTCGCCGGCCTGTCAGTGGGCGGCAGGTGACTCAGCCGCCATGGTCGCGGCACGAAATGCCTTGACCTCGTCGTATGTGGGCAACGCAATAACCTCCACCTGGTTGCCATCCGGGTCCTCACAGAAGAACAGCGTCACGGCGCCAAAGTTGGTCAGAATATTGGTGGTGGGTTCCGTATAGCACCGGACGTTCATGGATTGGAGCCGGTCATAGACCTCATGGATGTCGTCGTGGGAGACGGAGAATGACAAGACGCATAAGCCCGGGTCGCCGGCGCGCTTGGGACGCGTGTCCCCCGGGACCGGAAGGTCCCATTGAAGTAGCTCCAGCTGGCCAAGCCGAGTCGGTCCCTGCATGAAGACCGACCGGCCGGTCGTGCCTTCCGGGAGCGCCATTGTGCGCCACGTCGTCGGGTTACCCACCGGCATGTCGAGGGTCTTTCGCAGACCAAGCCCGTCCCGATAGAACGGGATCGATACCTCCAAGTCCCGCACGTTCACTGCGACGTGATGGATTTCGCCTACTGACGCCATCGGTCAACTCTCCTTCGCTTTTGTGGGTCCTTCTCATGGATCTTGGTCTCTGGTGAACCACGAGTTATGCTGCCAAGATTTTCAATCAGTCGATCCGCATCAAGCCCGACAGCCGGGATTACGACCCCGTCGACGCCTCGACCCGAGAGGTCTGCGAGCCGCGTGGCGATCTCCCCAGCAGGACCCGCGATCGCGAAACGTGCGGCGAGTTCCTCACGCAGGCCGAGTTCGTCTACAAGATTTGCGTTGGGGTTCTCATGGCGACGCCCATGCGAGGAATAGTCGTAGTTCTTCCGGAGCAACGAGACGGCTGCGGCTGTCCGCTCGTCGAGCGTGCTCAATTCCGCGGCGGACGCGAAGACGTGATTAGCAGCAGACGCAAGCAGGGGCCTGAGCTCTGTGAGCGCCGAGTCTCGATCTTCACAAACACTCATGCGTGCGACGACCCAAAGCGACGCTGCGTGCCCCTGTTCCCGACGAACCTCGTCGACCAGTTCTACTGCTCGGTCGATGCTCGTATCATCGACCCCGTATCCAAAAACGACCACATCGGCGGTGGCGGCGGCCATCCGAAGCGTGCGGGGACCGTTGGCGGCAACGACTATGCGCCAGGGGCCTTCATCCGAGCCCTGCCAATGTCGACGGACCACATCGACACCTTGCTGAAGCCCGGCTACTCCCGCCGGACGAGCTTGCGCGCCGACCAGGGCGCTGTCTCCGGCGCCGAAGCCGACGAAGGCGCGCCCCGCACCGGCCAGGTTATCAATCGATTTGATGGCGCCGGCGGTGACCTGCGGAGCACGGGTCACGACATTGGTCACCATAGGGCCGATCCGGATCGAGGACGTGGACTGTGCCAAAACCGCCAAGGATACGTATGTATCGTGATACCCAGGCGAGTCGCCGACTCCGACTGCGGTAATCCCGGCACGTTCGCATGCATCCGCCCGCCGCACAAGCTCGGCCAGATCTGTGGGCGCGAGAGTAACCATGGTCTCCATGGCGGTCTCAGGCTTCCGGCAACCCGCTGATTGTCACCCCGGCCCGGGTCTTATATTTCTTATTTATGCTGATCAGCACCGCGGTCAACGGTTCGAGCTGTCGCGCGAGCCGGAGCGCTCCGGCGTCGATGCCGGGACGCCCGGTCACCGTCGCCGCCAACTCACGGACCGCCTCTGTCGCATCCTTGTCGTCCCCGGCCACCAGGACGTCCTCGTGATCGAGTTTTTCGGCCGGGCCGATGAGGTTGCCGGCGGAGACATGGTGGAAAGCAGCGACCACCCGCGCCTCGGGCACAATGGACTGGAGGTGTTCGGCTGCGCTGCTGTCTGCCATGGGCAGCCCGAACGGCCCCCGTTTGTCGAATCCTATGGGGTTGACGCAGCTGACCACGATTTTTTCGACGAGTTCTGCACGCAATGATCCGATAAGTTCATCGTGCCCGTCCCACGGCACGGCGACCACTACCAAGGAGGCTTGGGAGGTGGCTTCAGGATTTGTCGCTCCGGTCACAAGTCCTCCGCCGCCGACGCGCTCATCCAGCTCGTGGGCTGCCTCCGCTGCGCGGCGGGCGTCCCTCGATCCGAGAATAACGCGACGTCCGGCCTTGGCAAATCTGTAGGCCAGCCCCTTGCCCTGCGGCCCTGTGCCTCCAAGAACCGCAATTACTGATTCAGTCATGGCATACTCCTAGATGTTCAGATGCGGAGAGGGCACTTCAACGGGGTGCCCCCAATGATTCATGAAACTAACGTCTTCGACGGGTTTGCGGCTCGCCGCACGGAAGTCGGCTCCAATCGTGTAGGCGACGGGCAGAAGGGCGCATTGCGTGACGCCTTCCGGTATTCCAAGGATCTGCGTGACGCCCTCCGGTTCACGCAAATGCAAGGTCGTGATCACCGACCCCAGCCCCCTGGAGCGCAAGGCCAGCTGAAAGGACCAGATCGCCGGGAAGACCGAGCCATAGACGGCTGAGCGGATACGGGGATCGGAGTCCGGCCTCGTTGCGCAAGCAAGGACGAGCCACGGTGATCGACCGATGTTCTCCGCAAGGTAGGCCGCCGTCTCATACACCTTGGCGCGGCGCTTCAGAGCGGCATCAGAACTGACGTCGGGGCGGTCGTCACGCATCGTCTCGCCCTGCAGAAGCTTCGGAATGCGTGGCCGGATCTTCGCATCGAAGATCCGCAGGTACTCCGCTCCGATGGCCGCTTTCACATGCGAGTCATTCACAAGAACGAACCGCCAGTCCTCGGCGTCACCGCCAGTCGGGGCCTGGAGCGCGATCCGGAGACTGTCGTGCACCACAGCAGCGGGGACCGCCCGATCGAAATCCAGCCGCCGGCGGACAGCGCGCGTGGTCGTGAGAACCGTTTCGAAGTCGGTGATGGGAAGCTGCCCGCTCATCGGATCGCCATCGCATTTGCCGGCGAGGCACACCCCTTCGGCAGGGCAAGGGGGGAGCTGACGAGCATCGCGTCCCAGCGCGAGTCGGCCGCACAGGCCTCGGCCAGGTCGTCAAGGTTCCACAGCTCCCCCATCGGGATCCCAAGTTGCGCGAGGAGCCGGAGGTGAAGGATGCCCTGACCTTCAGCGGCCCCCGTGAGTAACGGCCACACCTCGACTGAGGGGTTGTCCGCAACCACGGCAGACACACCCGAATCCCACAGCCAGCGGGCTGTGGATTCGTCGGCCAACAGCCCCGGAGCGCGAAGAAATTCCCTGCTGGCGGCACGGTCGCGGAGGCTCTGGTCGGCCTTCTTGTACCAGTCCAGCCAGCCCGTCCGAAGCATCAGCACGTCCCCCTCGCGCAATGTGGTCGACTGGGCCGCCAGGGCGCGTTCGAGCAGGTCCACGTCAATGCAGACCGGCTGGGTCGGGTTAATCGGATCGCCTGTGTCTGCACAAAACCGGGCTATATCGACGACCACGCCCCGTGCAACGATTCCATGACGGGACCAGGTCTCAACACCGTGCTCGGAACCTGGAATGCCCCCAAAAAATCCCCGGGGATCCCGGATATGGCGAAATCCGTCCCAGTGGGATGAGCCCTGCGTGTTCCACCCGTTCAGCAGATCGTCGCGCGCAAGATCGGTGTCCGTTCCGGTAACGACATGCTCGGATTCCGACCGGCCGAACAGCGGCGGATCAATGAAGCGTTGCGGAAGATCCAGGGGATAGAGATCACCGTGCCGCACCGAAGAGATCGCGGACAACACCGATGCGGGCGTCAGGCTGTTCAGGGCGCCAAGGGCCTGGTCGCTCCACAGCCCCCAGCTGGAACTTTCCGGGGCTCCTTCCACCACCGGGAGGCTGTCGTACGAGGGCCGCCCATCAACGTTGGTTGAGCTCACAGGTTGCCTCCCATGCGTTCCGGCGGCAGGGCGGCCTGCAGCAGCGTGTCGGCAATCGACCCCACCTCTTCTGGGGTCATCACCCCCTGCGGCGCAATCCCGGGCCCGTGGCGCCACGGCTCCGCGATCCCGAATCGCTTCCCTGAGATTTCGAACACTCGACCCGTGACGCTGCGGGACCGGACGCTCGAGAGCCACACCACGACTGGTGAGACGTGCTCCGGAGCGAGTGTTTGCATGGCGCCTTCGTCGCTGACAAGGTCTGCCGTCATCCGCGTATGCGCCACGGGAGCGACGGCATTCACCGTGACGCCGTAAGGCCCGAGTTCCTCGGCAGCAATCATTGTCAGCGTGGCGATCCCAGCCTTCGCGGAACCATAGTTCGCTTGGCCAGGCTTCCCGAACAAACCGGAAGGTGACGTCGTGTTCACGACATTTCCCTGAAGAGGGTTGCCACCCTTCGCCTGTTCGCGCCAGTATGCCCCGGCTGCACGCAGGACCGCGAAGGTCCCCCGAAGATGCACCCGGATCACGTCATCCCACTCAGCTTCGCTGGTGTTCACGATCATTCGATCGCGGAGAATCCCTGCATTGTTGACGACGGCGTCCAGTCGTCCATAGGTGTCGATGGCCTGCTGGACCAACCCGCCGGCGGCATCCCAGTCGCTGATGTCGTGCTGGCTCGCAATCGCTTCACCGCCTTGGGCCCGGATGGCTGCGGCAACCTCTTCTGCCACGGGCAGGCCCTCGCCCTGACCATCCCGGTTCACCCCAAGGTCATTGACGATCAGCTTGGCGCCGCTCCGCGCCAAAGCCTCCACATGACTCCGGCCCAGTCCGCGTCCGGCGCCGGTGACAATCACTACTCGGTTCTCACAGATCACGATATCGGCTCACTTTCCCTGGCACTTTCAGATGTTTGCCACCACAGCGATCTGTCGAAGACCGCGCGGGCAATAATGTTGCGCTGGATCTCCGAGGTCCCCTCGACGATCGTGAGCTGGCGGGAGTCCCGGACCAGCCGGTCCGAGGGATGGCCTGCGACGCACCCCTCGGCACCGTGCAGCTGAGCTGCCAGGCCGGCTGCCTTGACAGCAATCTCGCTGGACGCGAGTTTGGCTACGGCCAGCTGACCAGCAACTTGGGGGCCGCCGGTTCCGGAGTCAATCAGTTCAGCCGCACGATAGGTGAGGAGCCTGGCGGACTCCAGCTCCATGGCGGCCTCCGCGACCTGCCACTGAACGCCCTGCTGGGAGGCGACGGGCCGGCCTCCTACCTGGCGCCCTTCGATTCGTTCCACAGCCAGCATTAGAGCCGCGGACGCCAGGCCAAGCCCGCGGGCGGACACCACAGGCCGCATGGTTGCCAGCGCGCCCAGAATCGATCCGACGCCGGTGATCCCGGGCAAGCGCCGGTCCTCACCCACGGCCACGCCGTCGAGCACGATGTCGCCCAGGCTCAAGCCCCGGCACCCGGGGCGCTCGTGCATTCGTGCCTTCGTGAGTCCGTTTGCATCGGCGTCCACAATGAACGCACAGATCGCATCAGCCCGCCGCTCCCCAGGGGCGGTGGTGGCGACGACGACGAACCAGTCCGCTTCAGCAGCCCCGGAAATCCAGGCCTTGGTCCCTGTCAGACGCCATCCGCTGCCGTCATATTCTGCGTGCGTGGTGATGCCGAGCACATCGCTTCCCGCCTGCGGCTCGGACATTGCATATGAACCCCGCGACAGGCCAAGGCTGAGCGGCACTGCCCATCGTCGGAGCTGGTCATCTGTGCCTCCCACCAGCATCGGTGCCACCGGCAGCCGCGAAAGCAGCAGCATGAGCCCGGCAGCAGCCGAATGTTTTGCTGCCTCTTCGGTCGCTATGGTCAGACCGCGGACCCCCAGTCCCGGCCCCCCCAGCGATTCTGGAAGAGAGAGTGCAAGGAGCCCCGCCTCAACGAATTTCTCGTAGAGGTCGGTGGGGTAGTCACCGGTCGAATCAATCTCCGCGGCCCGCGGCGCGACCAGCTCCCGCATCAGCGTAGCGACGCTGCCATGCAGTTCGTCAAGTTCAGGCGTCAGGTACACCGTTGATCCTCCTCATACCGACCGGATAGTATGTTGATTTCATGAGAGCAGTCAACCCAGGAGGAGCTATGACCGATCCCGTACTTCGCAGTATTGCTTTCGCGGCATCCGAAGGCACCAACGGTGCCGAAACCATACTGAACACCCTGATCTCCCCACCAGTAACGGTGCGGGATGGAGACCGCTGGACAGCGTTTGATCTCGGTGGACTTACTCTGGCCTTCGCCGCGCCCGACGATCTTCCGGCCGGCGCGAAGGCCAGCCTGAACATTAAGGTCGATGATGTGAAGGCTGCCTACCGCCAGCTGCTCAATGCCGGGGCGTCGTCGGCCGCGGCGCCGGCCACCACGCTGCACGAGGAGCGCGCATCGGTGTGGCTCTCCAAGGAAATCGCGCTCTCCGTATACCGCAGCCTTCCTCGGCCCTGAGGCGCCGGGGCCATCAGGCGCACCAGGCCCGGTGGCCCCGAACCGGAATCTCATACGCGCGTCATGAGGCTTCAACGGCTGCGCCAAAACTGTCACGCACGGTGGCCTCCACCACATCACGGCGGATCTTTCCCACCTCGCTGCGCGGCAGAGAATCGACGACGAGGACCTTTCGGATTGATTTGAAATGCGCCAGCTTCTCCCGGCAATGGGCGATAACCGCCGCTTCCAGCGCCTCGGGACCGGCATACGGCTCTTTGGGAACAACGACAGCCACCGGGATCTCTCCAAGCCGCGGATCGGGCAATCCGACGACGGCGACATCGGCCACACCCGAAACTGAACGTACCACCTGCTCAAGTTCGCCCGGCCAGACCTGGAATCCTCCGGTCTTGATCAGCTCCCGGCTGCGCCCGACCAGGAACAGGACCCGGTTCTCGTCAAGGTAGCCCATGTCGCCGGATCGGATCCAACCATCGGCCAGTAAATCTCCGGCGGTCGTCGCATCGGCACCGACATAGCCCAGGGCGCGCGTGGATTTGACCCAGATCTCTCCCGGAGTTCCGGCGGGTAAGGCATTTCCCAACCCGTCCCGAATCTCAAGGGTGACCCCGTCGTAGACCCTCCCCACGGCACCGGGCCGCCACAGCCCGGCCTTGAGGTCTGGTCCCGTCCAGCCAGCAACGTGGCCGAGCTCCGTCGAGCCATAGTTCGTGAGCACCATGACGTGGTACTTGGTCTCAAAATCCTTCTGCAGCATCGGGTCCAGTCGCTGTCCGGCAACGAGAACGCGGCGGACTGAGCTCAGGTCGGGTGCAGGTTCGGTACGGACAAGGTCATAGATCATCGTTGGAAGGAGGAAAAGGTTATCAACAGAGTATTCGGGCACCAGCCGGGCGATCCGGTCGACAGAAAACCGTTCGATGAGCAACGCAGACCGTCCGAGGTGGAAGGCCACCAGCATCGATTGGAAGCCGCCACCGTGGAAGAGCGGCAGCGCCAGTAGGTTTGGCGGCATCTCAGGTCCCGCCGTCGGCAGTGGACCTTGGCGTCCTTTCTGGGCGCGAACGAGGTTGCTCATCGAGGTGTACGTGCCGGCGTGGGTCAGGGAGACCGCCTTCGGATCCCCCGATGTCCCCCCGGTGAAGAGCACGATTCCCTCGTCCTCCGTTTCAACGGCGGGAGAGGACATGACTGCGGCTGGGTAGCTGCGCCCGGCTCCCTCATTAGCCGCGGTGATCTGGGCCACAGCGGCAGTTGCCACCTCCCTGGCTTCACTCCCAAAGGCCATTCCCGCTGTCGAAATGACCACGGCGGGCCTTACCTGGTCGAGGCATTTGCGCACCTCGGCCTGATTGTACAATCCGCTCATGACCACCGGGACAAGCCCGGCTTTCCAAGATGCCAGCAGTGTCACCACCAGTTCGGGAGAATTCGGCAGGTGGACGGCCACACGGCGCCCCCGCTCCGCCAACCTGGCGAGCACTTCGGCGAGCTCGGATCCGGCAGAGTTGAGGCCGGCATAGGTCCAGGACCGGCCGTCCTCGAAAGTCAGACAAACAGCGTCCGGGTCTGAGCCGGCCCGTAGTTCCAGGTCAGATGCAAGATTGCGATTCATGCGTTTACTCCTTAAAGGGGGCAGATGCAGCAGGTTGCTCCCACGTCACGATGTTCTCCAGCGCTCGGCGCTGCTACCTGACCGGACCAGCTCACCCCTGCGCTGCAGATGCACTAGGTGCGCCTGGGTTTCGGCCAGCGCAAGACGGCGGGTGGGCGGAGACGCGTCATTCAAGGGCCGCGACCAGGTGAGCAGATTTGCCAACTTCCACGCAGTTATTCCCGGTTGTTTCTCCACCAGCGCGTGGACCTCGCCAAGTCGTTGTGCGTGATGATCCTTGAGCTCCGCCACTCGTTCGGCAAGCCCGACGAAAGGGCGTTCATGCGCCGGCATCACCGTGGACACGTCCAGCGTTGCCACCAGGTGCAGGGATGCCAGGAAGTCCGCGAGTGGGTCTGTCTCTTCGCCCGGGTGCATTCCGATGACCGGCGTTATTCGGGGCAGCACGTGATCTCCCGAGAAGAATGACCGAGTCGTGCGCTCAAATAAGCACAAGTGGCCGTGCGTGTGCCCGGGGGTCCACACAGCTTCCACGTTCCAACCAGGGAGGTCCAGCACCTGCCCGTGCCTGACGGGAGAAACAGGCACCTCCCAGGAGCGGGAGCTGCTCGCTGCGCTGCTTCCGAGCCAGTTGTCCAGTTCAGAGGCATCGACGCCCCACCGCGGCAACGCCTCCAGCATCGCATCGGCGTACCTCTGGGGACCGTTCGGCCCGTGTCGCAGCCTGGCGGCTTCTGCTTCGTGCATCAAGACGGTCGCACCCGAAAGTTCGCGGATTCGGTGCGCCAGCCCAAGGTGGTCCGGATGTGCATGGGTGATGACGACCGTCGCGATGTCTTCGAGTTCGTGACCGGTCGTCCGCACTCCTTTGAGAAGGGTTTCGTACGAGGCCTCGTCGTCCCACCCTGTGTCGATTAGGGCCGCACCGCCGCCTTCGAGCTCAAGCAGATAGACATTGACGGTCTTCAGCGAGGGAATCGGGATGCGCACTGGGATAGACCATAAACCCGGCGCCAGCTCGAGGGTCACCCGACCTCCCCATACTTGCCGCCAAGAAAGACAAGAGGCCGCGCCGCCGGTTCGCCGGTCATCCGCACGACACGTCCCACCACTATCGTGTGGTCCCCGCCATCGTGTTCGTCCTGCAGGACGCATTCGATCCTTGCCACGGTTCCCTCGATCATCGGCAGTCCGTCCTGGGACGGCGTCCAGTCCACGTCCGTAAACTTGTTCTCCCGCTTGGACGCAAATAGGCGGCTAACGTGTTCCTGGCTTCGGGCCAGCACGTTGACGCAGAAACGACCGCTGGGTCGGATCTTTGGCCAGCTGCTCGAATCCAGGCCGGGACAGAACGCTACGAGCGGAGGATCCAGCGACACCGAGGTCAATGTGCCCACAGCCAGACCCACAGGTCGCCCGCTTGAGTCGAGACCCGAAACGACCGCAACGCTGGTCGGCACTGTTCCCATGACAGTCCGGAACCACTCAGCGGTCAGGTCGGTCCCGGCCGCGATCAACGACCCGACCGAAGAAGTAGTCGTCATTTCCCCGCCTCCTCCGCCCCGCGGAACCGTGGCATGACTTCCTCCGCGAAAAGCGACACCGATCGGTGGGCCATCTCCGGCGGCATCCCGGTCCAGAATGGCCGGAAGACGATGTGATTGAACCCGATTGCCTCGAGTTCCTTGATCTGGCGCGTAAGGTCGTCCGGGCTCCCGATCAGGAACACGTTGTCTTTCAGGTACTCAAAGGCCGTACGCTGCCAAGACAGCTGCGAGTACTCAGCGTAGGCAAAATACGAATCCTGGACATACGGCAGCGCCATCTCCTGCGCAGATTCAGTGGTCTCACCGCAGAACAGCTGCACGATGATCGGGTACTCGCGCCCCTCCCGGGATTTGCCGGCCTCGACCAGCGCCTCGTCGTGCCACCCCATGGCGGTCTCTGTCCAGTTCGGCTTGGGGGAGTTTCCTGGAGCAAACCAGGCGTCGCCGACGGTCGCGGCGCGCTTGACCGAGCCTTCCGCGCCAGCACCCATCCATATCTGTGGCCCCCCTTTCTGATAGGGACGGATGCCGATGTGCTCGTTTTCAAGGACAAAGTGCTGACCGTGGAAGTTGACCTCCTCGCCGGTCCACAGCGCACGGATCAACTCGATACTTTCGCGCATCCTGCTGAACCGTCGGGTCTTATCGAGCCCGAACGCCTGGAATTCGTTGTCGCGGTACCCGGCCCCGACACCCAGTACGAGCCGTCCCTTGGCGAGATGATCGAGCGTCGCGAATTCCTCGGCGATATGTACAGGATGGAACAGTGGCAGCAGAAGAATGCCAGTGCCGACAGTCATATTGCCAGAGTGCTGAATGAGCTTTGCGGTGGTCGAAATGGTTTGCGGTGTCTGGAGATTGCCCATGAAGTGGTTGATCATGAAAATCGAGTCATAGTCAAGGGACGCCGCATGCTCGGTCAAGTCCCACAGCTCGCCCAGGCGAGTCTGCAAGTCCTCTTCGAACGGGTATTGTGCAGACGCGAGGATCCCGAACTTCATAGTCATGTCACTCCTCTCCGAGCCGGCCGCCAAGACGGAAGAACGGCGCGACGGCTTCGTCCCTCTCACGCAGGGCTCGCGATAGGCCCTTGTCACGGCGCTCCTTCACGAAATTGAACTCGCCTTCCCGGAGTTGAAGGTTCGAAGCCCAGCCGTGGCCCACCCAAGCAGTCATCTCCCCAACGCCCTTGCCCCGGGCTTCCTGCACCATGCGCATCATCGACTTTCCGATCATGAGGCCATCAAGGGGCATGAACGAGATCGCCTGGCAGTAGTCACGGACCCACTGGTCCAGCTCATCCCGGGGAACCACTTTGTTGACGAGACCGGCACGCTCTGCCTCTTCCGCACCGAGCGGGCGCATGGTAAGCATGATCTCTTTCATTTTCTTCACGCCGAGATTCTCGACCCAGACGTACATGTCCTGCGGCGCTGCGCCCAGGTACCGGAATGCCGGGTGTGTGAACTGAGCGTCAGGTGTGGCAATGACCATGTCGGCGTTAAGCGCGATCTTGACGTGGCCGCCGTAGCAGTAACCCTGGACCGCAACGAGGGTTGCCTTGAGGGAGTTGCTGATCGCCTCAGCGAAAGCCCCGGACAGCAGCTGCTTGTCCGGAAGGATCCGCTGCCTCTGCGAGGGTGCTTTGGTCCGCTCGCCCGGGGAATTCTTCTTGTAGCCAATGTAGTGACCGAGCTCTGCGGCGTCTGCGCCGGTGCCGAACGCCTTGCCGTTTCCACGAATCACGATCGTCTTGACCTCGTCGTCGTAGTCAGCCTCACGGACGAGATCTCCTACCCTCTCCAACGCCGCGATTGGAACCGCATTCAACTTTTCGGGAGCGTTGAACGTAATGAAGGCCGCTGAAATGGAGGGATCCTTCTCATACAGGACCAAACTCTCTATAACTTTGGGGTCGGTCTCCATCCCTTCGGCGTTCCAGACGTCCTCAAGCAGTTCTGTTACAGATTTCTTCATTTTCGTTGCCTTTCAGACGGATGATGTTGCCGATACTCGTTCGGGGCGGCGGAGTTGGGGAATGACCTCGGAGGCAAACCGTTCCATGGATGAACGCGCAATTTTGGGGTCGAGGACCGGGATCCGGAACCAACCGATGTAGTGGGTGATCCCGAGTTCCTGCTCTAGGGTTCCCAGAGTGTCTACGACCTGGTCGATTGATCCGAAGTTGCCTCCGTGGGTCAGAGTACGCTCAAGGTTCAACAAATCGATATTCCGCCGCACGGCGTCGTAGTACTGTCGTTCGTTCTCGGCGGCTTCCCCCGATCCCGGAATAACCTGGCCAACTTGCTTGTAGTAAGCGAGAGCCGCCTCGCTGACGGCCACAAGGTCACGATGATCGTCCCCGCACCAGACCTGCTGCATGTAGGGAAGCTCGAAGTCGTTGATGTCATGGCCACTCTCGCCGAGCGCCGCCTTATAACTGTCGAAGTTCTTCTGCATCAGACTCAACGGGGTGAACTGCGGTGAGGAGATAATCGGATCCCCGCGGAGCCCGCGGGCACGATACGATTCACGCGACGAGCAGGCGTGGACGACGGGAGGACCACCGGGCGTGTATGGCTTCGGGAAGATCTCCATGTCGTCGTAGTCGTAGTGCTTGCCGTGGTAGGACCACTTCTCCTCGTTCCAGGCAAGCTGCATGATATCGAGGGTTTCCTGGTACAGCTCCTTATTGTCCTCAACATTCTTGCCAAAGCCCCTGAATTCCTTGGGCTGGTACCCCCGCCCGACGCCGAGCTGCAGCCGGCCGCCGCTAAGGTTGTCCAGCAGGGCCGCATCTTCCGCCAGACGGATCGGGTCGTGGAAAGGCAACACCAGGACGGCAGTCCCCAGCGTGATGCGCTTGGTCCGCTCGGCAAGCATCGCGCCAAGCATCAGGGGGTTGCCCAGTAGGCCGTAGCGGGAGAAGTGGTGCTCCGCAAGCCACGCAGAGTCGAATCCGAGCTCATCTGCCAGCGCTATGTCATCCACCGTGTCCAACAAGACATCGCGGTCCTCCCCGTCTGCCGGGAAGAGATGCATTACTCCAAATTTCATGATCTGCTCCATTTCATTCCGACTAGTCAGTATGCTATCGCGCTAAAGGGTCCATCTTCAAGGCCCGCAGCCTGGCACCTTCAAACCGGTTGGTATGTTGATTACGCTAGACTTTTTTGCAGGAAAAGACAACCCCCGCGTTGACTCTCTAATGGGTGGTGGCTGGCCTGGCGCCTGGCTGGCAGGATGGCTGCCAGTCCTGCTGGACGTGACTCTGACCCGGTCCCGGTGTCTTTTTTATGACCTGTCCGTCCGGTGGGGCTGGCGCCGGGATCATGCCCGGGCGGTGTTGCGGCATGCGCTCGACCCGCCGCGGCCGCGGCCGGCCAGGCCGGACGTGCCCCGGTGTACGGGGCAGACGTGCAGGACGGGCTCGTGCTGTGCTGGGCGGTGCTGCGGGGCCCGGCGGGCAAGCTGCTGGCACCGATGCTGCCGGATCTCGTCCGGATGCTGCGGGCCGAGAAGGCCCTGGACATCACCGACGGGCAGGCAGCACCGCTGGCCCGCATGAGCGCGGCGACCATCGACCGGCGGCTGGCGGGCCAGCGGGCGAAGCTCCTGCCGCGCGGCCGGTCCCACACCAAGCCCGGATCGCTGCTGAAGTCACAGATCCCGATCCGCACCTGGGCCCAGTGGGACGACGCGGTGCCGGGCTTTGTGGAGATCGACCTGGCCACGAGGGCTCGAACAGTTCGGGCCAGTTCTGCTTCACACTCACGGTCACGGACATCGCGACCGGCTGGACCGTGAACCGGTCCGTGCCGAACAAGGCCCAGAAGCACGTCTTCGCGGCCCTGCAACACGTGCTGGCGGTCTTCCCGTTTCCCGTCATCGGCATCGATTCGGACAACGGGGGCGAGTTCATCAACATCGAGCTCTTCGAGTTCTGCCTCCAGCACCGCATCACCTTCACCCGGTCCCGTCCGAGCAACAAGAACGACGGCGCCCACGTCGAGCAGAAGAACTGGTCCCGGGTCCGTGAGCTGGTCGGCTACCTGCGCTATGACACCGCCGTGGGACTGGAGCTGCTCAACGAGATTTGGGAACTGGACCGGTTCTTCACCAACTACCTGCTGCCCCAGCAAAAAATCATCGCCAAGGTCCGCCACGGAGCCAAAGTAAGTAAAACCCCATGACCGGGCAGCAACCCCGCACCGGCGCGCCGCAGCCGACCCCCGGATGCCGAAAACGCCGGTCATCCGGATGAACGCCCAGTACAAGAGAATCAGGCCGGCAGCGCTCTCACGCCGGATCCTGGAGCTGACGGGCCGGCTCGAAACCCTCGCCACCGCCAAGCAACCGGCCCCGGTCAAGCCGCCCGCCAACGAACAGTGGAACTACCGAGCCAACCGGAGATATTCATTTGAGGCAACGACTCGGTGTTCGCGGAGCTATTGACATGAGGCAACAGGCCCCCCCGGGGCAATCTTCCCTCCGCGCGAGGCCCGCGCGACGATGGTGGCGGGCCTCGCTACAGATCTGGTTCAGGGCGCCGGCGGAACCTACCGCGGCAAGGCACCCTTGATGACCAGATCGGTCATTTGTTGAGCAACCTCACCAAGGCTGAGATCACCATCGTCTCTGTACCAAGTGACCGCCCAGCCGCACATTCCCAGGATGGCGAAGCTGGCAATGCGCGGACTGGCGACCGGGGCGAACACCCCAGATTCCATTCCGTTTCGAATCACCTTCACCCAGTATTCGTCCACGGCGTCACGTTTCTCCTTGATCGCGGCGAACCTCTCCCCCACGAGAAAGCGCCGCTCCTGCAAGAAGATCGTTACCTGCGGCCGATATTCGGAGATGCCGACCAGGGCTTCAAGAATGAGTTCCCGGAGTTGCTCCACCGGGTCATCGCTGGCCGCGACGATCCGTTCGCAGTTTCTCAAGCGGTTGTCAATGTAATCCTCTTGAATTTGATGAAGGATATCCTCCTTGCCCACGAAGTGGTGGTAAAACGCACCCTTGGTCACTCCGGCCTCAGCAACGATCGACTCGACCGATGTCGGATGGTAGCCCCGCTCCTCGAACAGCTTCAGAGCGGCATCCAATAGAATCCGTCGCGTCTCTTCGGGTGCATAGGTACCGCCCCGTGATCCGTTTCCGCGGCCGGAAGATGTCATCCGTTTCTCTCCTGTTGTGCTGGCTCAACTTATTTTTAATGATGTTTTAGCGGGGTGGGGCAGACGCCAATTCGCGCAGATTCCTCTTCAATACCTTCCCCGACGCATTGCGCGGTAGCGTGCCGACGAACTCTACGTACTTCGGCGTCTTGAACGAGGCGAGTTTCGCCCGGCAGAAGGCGAACAGCTCTTCAGCCTCCATCGAGTGACCTGGCTTCAGCACGATGAACGCCTTTGGAACCTCCTGCCAGCGCGGATCAGGAACACCAATGACTGCAACTTCGTAGACTCCGGGGTGCCCGTAGATCACCCGTTCAATCTCGGAACTGGCAACATTTTCTCCGCCGCTGCGGATCATGTCCTTGAGCCGATCCCTGATCGAAAGGAATCCGTCGGCATCGAGAACGCCAACATCACCTGTGTGGAACCAGCCGCTGCGCCAGGCGGTCTCAGTCCCGGCTGCATCGCCCCAGTAGCCTGGTGTGACCTTCGCTCCCCGGATGACGATCTCCCCCTCCTGCCCCGCAGGTGCTTCTTCTCCGTTGGCGTCTACTATGCGGAACTCTGCGAAGGAAACGGCAGTTCCAACCGTCCCGTATTTTTCAAGGGCGAGTCGCTCGGGAACGCAGCTGACCATACTACACCCTTCAGTGATTCCGTAGGCCTGGACAAGCCGTGTGGTCGGGAATTGCCGCCGCACGTCCCGATAAAGCTCCCCGGAAGCGGCTCCAAACGTCATCCACCGCAAGGAGGACAGATCCAGATCCTCACGACTGGCGTCCCGCAAGGCATGCAGCACGGCCTGAACGAAGATGCCCCCAGTAACTCGGTGTGCGTGGATCATCCGCAACGCCTGCGCCGCATCGAACTTCCGCATGATCACCATTGCCCCGCCCGAGAAGAGAATCCCAAGTCCGGGCGCATCCAGCCCTGCGATGTGGTAGAGGGGAGAAGATACCAGGATGCGGTCAGCCGCCGTCAACTGAAGTTCCACCGTTGAAGAGGAGATGTTGCACAGGACCATGCCATGAGTGATCACGACTCCCTTAGGACGGCTGGTCGTCCCGGACGTGTACATAATTCGTTGGATGTCCTCCGGGCCGACGATCGCGGAGGACACCTTTGCCCCTTGGTGTTGCCTGACAGCATCATCAAACGCCAGCCATTCCGCCGTCCCAGACCCGTTAAGACAAACCCGCGTGCCCAAGGAAGGCATTCCTCCAGCGAGCTCGTCAACAATGCCGACGAATTCTTCATCGGCCAGAATGGCAACGCTGCCCGAATTGGTCAGGAGATAGTCCAGCTCGTCTTGCTGCAGCCGGTAGTTCAGGGGCACCGCAATGGCACCCACCCTAAAGATTGCGAGGAGGGCATTCACGTACTCAGCCGAATTCAGGCCCAGCAGCGAAACTCGATCACCCCGGCCGATGCCGCGCGTGGCCAGGTACGCGGCGAAAGAATGGACGGTTGCGGCAAGGTCCTCGTACGTCCACGTCCGGGCGTCTGTCAGCAGGGCCGGCTCATCCGGGCGCCGGCTCCGGTGCACGTCGACGAGATTGGAAAGATTAATGTTTGCGCTGTTCACTCTGCTCCCTTTATAAGATACCTGTTCATACCAGCGTCTCAACCTCGACGCTGTCGAGAGCCGGCAGAACTTCTTCACCCAGAAGTCTGATCGATCTCAGTACATCCCTCTGCGGCATGCCAGTCCATTGGAGGCGCAAGATCACATCGGTATAGCCCATCCGGGCATAACGGCTGAGGCGTTCGATCACAGCCTTGGGATCCCCGACAACTGCCTGCCCTGAGATCAGTTCTTCGATCGAGGCGCCATGGTCCCAGCCTCGATAGTTGGCATATTGTTCCGCCAGGAATGGACGCGCCGCCTCGGCTGCAAGTGGCGTGGTTCCGGCGACGCATCCCTCCCGGAGCAAGGGGTAGTCCCGGTCCAGGGAGCGATCGTACTCCCGCAGAGTGTCGCGAAACGCCGTCATGCGATTAGTGACCTCGTCAAGATCCCCGTTGGGAGCCACCGCCCACGATGCATCCAGGCGAGCCACCCGGCGCATACCGACCGAGCCGAATGCGCCGAGCCAGATGGGCGGTCCGCCAGGCTGCACGGGCCGAAGGAAAATTTTGGCATCTTCGAGCTCACCAAAGCTGCCGGACATTGTCACCGATTCCCCGCTCCAGAGGGCCCTGACTACCGATACGTACTCCTCCAACCTCCGGAATCGCTCGTCGTAGGGAACGCCCATGGCTCGATATTCCACACTTCTGTATCCGGAACCGAACCCGGCGATGAGTCTTCCGCCAGAGAGGACGTCGATGGTCGCCAGCTCCTCTGCCAATGCGACCGGGTTGACCAGCGGCAATAGATAAACGCCAAAGCCGATTCTGATTCGCTCCGTACGGGCCGCCAGATAGGCGGCGACGGAGAGCGGCTGAAGGAACTGCGATCGCGTCAGGTAATGGTGTCCGATCAGGATCGAATCCAAACCAGCCAGTTCTGCCAGTTCCACCTGCTCCATTGTGTCTCGCAGCCCGGAACGGGCGTCCGCCTCCACCTCGTAGTGCGCCGATAGCGACATGCCTACCCTGAGCCGTTGTGCCACAGATGAATCGCTCACAGAATCTCCTTTAATCCGCACTAGCGCTGTTGCTATTCGTTGTTTCTTCAGCACAAAAATGCGCCATCGCCGTTTCAACGCCCAATTCTCGTCTGCCCTTTTCGGGGAGACCCGCAGCCTCAGCAACCAGCCGCTTGGTATCGCGCAGCGGCGCGGCACCGTATCCTGCCATGGTCTCCGCAAGTTGAAGTGCAGCCGTGCCCAATTTATCCGGTGACCAAATCTCGTGTACCAGCCCGGCCGACAAGGCTCTCCCAGCAGAGACTGTTTCGCCGGTCAATGCCCAGGCCTTCACCTCGCGGGTGCTCATCGTGTTCAGAAGCTCCGGAACGACCGTTGCCGGAGCGAATCCGTTCCGGACCTCCGGGACACCAAACTTCGCATCGTCGGCGGCCAGCACGACGTCGCAACGTGACAGTATCGAGCAGCCGAAGCCGAGTGCCCAGCCGCTCACCGCCGCGATCACTGGTTGAGGGCAGTCTGTGATGGATTCCAGAAGCCGACGCCCGTAAGTGAAGAAATGGCGGGCTTCATCGCTGGTGGCGCCTTTCAGCACGCCCAGGTCCCTGATATCCCAGCCGCTGCAGAATGGAACCTGACCGATCCCGAGGACGATCACCGATGTGGAGTCGTCGGCCGCCAGCAGGTCAAGGCGTTCCGCCAGGTCTTCAGCTTCTGCCTTTCCGATCGCGTTCTTCGTTTTCGCTGATGTCCAGCTGAGCCGGGCAACTCCGCTGTTCAACTCAAGGTGGGTCCTATCGAGGACATTATTCACCGATTGCTCCTCACGCTTGGCTTGGGTGTTCCTGGACAGCGCCGCCGAAGCGGATGCAGCGGCGCTGTCCAGGAACTTCGTGCGGTGTCAGTTCTTGAGTGAGACGACAGCCCAGTTGGGCAGCAGATTTCGCGGGGCCACGAAACCGTCGACCTTCTTGGACAGTCCGTACAGACCAACCACGTCGTAGAGCGGCACGTTGCACACCTTCTGGTTCAGCACGTAGTCCTCGATGTCCGCGTACGTCTTATCGCTTTCCTGAACCGTCTCTGCCGCAAGTGCCTGGGCAGACAAGGCGTCGATCTTCGGGTCCACGCAGTGTTTGGTAATGCTGTTGTTCGTCAGGAACCCGTGCACATAGACGTCGGGCTGCAGGAAAACCGGCGAAATCTGGTACATGTACATTTCGAAGGCGCCCTTGGGACGCAGCTCGAAGAACTTGGTCACGTCCAATGGATTGCGCTTTACGTCGAACCCGACGGCCTCAAGCATGCCGGAGACTGCCTCACCCACCTTGGAATCCTGGGGATACCGTCCGACCGTGTAGGAGAAGGTGATCGTCGGGCGAGAACCCGCCAACAGCGTCTTGGCGCCCGCAGGATCGTAGCTGGTCGGCTTGCTGTGCTTCGGCTCGGAGGACATTAGCTGTCCGATGAGAAACGGCTGGGCCTGGGCGCCGTCACCGTGGAACAACGACTTGACGATGGAATCACGGTCAATGGCCATGGACGCGGCCTTGCGGAGCTTTTCGTCGTTGAAAGGCGCCTTGGCGGTCTCAAAGAATACGGCCATCTCCGACGTCGAGGGTTCCGACAACAATGTCAGCTGCGGATCATTGACCAGGGCACTCTTTTGCTCAACCGGGACATCAATCGCTACGTCTGCGGCACCGGTTTGCAGCAGCGAAAGTCGCGAGGCGGCATCAGGAGCCCAGCTGAACACGATCCCGTCCAACTTGCCCGGCCCGCGCCAGTAGTCGGGATTCTTCTTGACGGTGATCTTCTGTCCTGGTTCGTACGAGGCAAGAGTGAAGCCACCAGTTCCCACGGGAGCCTTAGCGAACTTTGCGGCTCCCTGCTCTGTGTAGTTGGCCGGCGGGAGTGCATACACAACCGAAAGTAGCTGTGGAAGCGCAATATAGGGCGTCGTCGTCGTTACGTGGAGCTTGGTGGCATCCCCCGCCTTCACATCGCTGACAACGCTCATGTACGTCGCGAGTTTGGCCTTAGGATCGGTCTTGTTCTCCTTGATGGAGAACGCAGCCGCTGCCGCATCAAATGCTTCGCCGTTGGAGAACTTCACACCACCGCGGACCGTGAATTCCCACTCGGTGGATGAGGTCTGCTTCCACGAAGTCAGCAGGCCGCTGTCCTGGGGCGTTCCCGCGACATCGACATCAATGAGCGGATCCAGAATCGATCCCCAGACCCGTGCGTCGCTGATGACGGATTGAATCGGATTCAAGGTCACCGGCTCGGTCGGTGTGATGACCCTCAAGGTGCCGCCCACGATAGGGGTACTGCTACTGCTGCCGCTACCGGATCCACCAGACGCGCAGGCGGTGGACACAAGAACCAGCATCAGCACCGATCCCAGGGCCGCAAGATTTCTGCGAGGGGAACGACGGAAAATTGTCATATCAAGCCTCCTAGATAATACCAACTGGATGGTACGCAAACCTCACATCCTGGCGCTCAAGCGTGGCCCAGGACTGAATCTGGAATTCTGACTTCCTCCTCTTGGACAACCACGCAGCGGGCCCCTGACCTATCGCCAAGTCGGGTCCAGCCAACGTTTTGTTGCCTGCACTCGTCACGTGCCAAGGGGCACCGGGGGGCGAATCGGCATCCTTGCCAGTCCGCAGCCACCGGTGGCGGAGATCCTTCAATGCCTTGCAGTTCGTCGGTACCCCAGGTCGGTATGGCCTGCAACAGTGCACGTGTGTAGGGATGCCGAGGATTGTCAATCAGCTCGTTCGCTTCGCCTGTCTCGACAATCTCTCCCGCATACATGACCGCTATCTGGGAACAGATGTCCTTCGCCAACATCAAGTCATGTGTGACGAACAGCATGGCTGTCCTGGATTCGCTGGTCAGTGTCCTGAGCAGCTTGACCACCTCAGCTTGTGTGGTCACGTCAAGGGCTGAGGTGCATTCGTCCGCGATTACAACTGCGGGCTCCGTGACAATAGCGAGCCCAATCGCGATGCGCTGGCGCATTCCTCCCGAGAGCTGGTGTGGAAAGGCGCCCAAGACACGATCCGTATCCGTGAATCCCATCTTCCTCAGCACCAGCTCGAGGCGCTGATCTATCTCCTTCGCCGACGCGTGCTTCTGGTGGCGTCGCACCACCTCCCGGAGCTGCTTGCCCACCTTCATCAGCGGATTCAGGGACATAGCGGCGCTTTGGAAAATCATCCCGATCTCGCTGCCGCGCACGCCCTCGAAGTGGTTCACCGACTCGGAGGAGATCACCTCCCCTCGCAGTGCGATCTCTCCTGAGCTCACCCGGACATTGCGTTCGAGGAGTCCGATCATCGACCGAACCGCCGTGCTCTTGCCGCTGCCCGACTCCCCGATCAGGCCAAGGATCTCCCCCTCGTGGAGGTCCAGATTGACATCGTGAACCAGCTTCACCGGCCCTAGCCCGGTCGTCGCCTCGATGGTGAGACCGTGGACTGAGAGAACTGCAGTCATATCAGAAGCTCCGTTTCTTCGGATCGAAGCGGGACCGCAGCGCGTCGCCAAGAAGGTTCACAAGGAGCACAACGACGGTGATGGCGAGCCCCGGCAGCGCAGCCACCCACCACGCCATGGTCAACTGGTCCCGGCCGTCGGCAAGCATGGCGCCCCAACTGATGTCGGGTGCGACGACCCCCAGCCCGAGGAAGCTCAGGGCACTCTCAGCCAGGATGATCGTTCCCATTTGAAGGGTTGCCAGGACGGTGGCTGTGCCGGCGAGGTTCGGCAGGAGATGCCTGAGCATGATTCGCCAGGTAGGAACCCCCGCGCATCGTAGGCCGACTATAAAGGGCCGTTCCCTCAGGGACATCGTTTCCGCCCGGATCACGCGGGCATACTGTGCCCATCCGACTAGAGCAAGCACAACGATGAGAATTGTCAGTGATCGTCCCTGCGCAGCGATAATAGCGATGGCGAGCAGGATGAACGGTAGGGCAAGCTGGGCCTCCACGAATCGTGAGATTACTGCATCGGCCCAGCCCCGGCGGTAGCCGGCAAGCAGACCGAGAAGGATACCTGGGACCGCCCCCGCGACCATGCCGGAGAGCGCGATGATGAACGTGAGCTGACCGCCGTAGACAACCCGAGACAGAACATCACGCCCCAGCTGATCGGTCCCTAAGGGGTTGCTCCACGTGCCGTCGGGAAGCCACACCGGCGGCCTTAGCGCAGCTGAAAGAACCTGGACGTTCGGGCCAGGCAATGGAAGCAAGGGCGCCAGAAGTGTCACCAACGCAATCAGCCCGAGAGGGACACCGAAAGCAAGGATTGAGGCACTGCCCCTCGAGTAGCCTGGAGTCTTTCTGACGCCGACGCGGATTTCACCAACTTTCGTCAGGGTGCTCATGCGCTCTCCCGGATTCTTGGGTCAACTAGTCCATAGAGCAAGTCGACGAGGAGGTTGATCAAAACGAATCCCAGGGCACCCACGATGACGATCGCCTGGACCAGTGGGAAATCCCTGGTTTGTACTGCCTGGGTTGCGAGGCTTCCCAGCCCTGGCCACGCAAAGACGAATTCAACTGTAACGGCGCCCGAAAATAGCATTCCCATCTGAAGTCCAACGATTGTCACTACCGGCAGGGCCGCCGAGCGTAGGGCATGAACAAGAATGATTCGCCAACCGGCGAGTCCTCGGGCGCGTGCCGCTGAGACAAATCCTTCCTGCAATACCTCGCTCATGCTGGATCTGGTGAGTCTGGCTATCTGCGCCATGGGCAAGGTCGACAAGGTCACGGCAGGAAGCACGAGAGACGGCAGGGACGCATTCTGTCCGGCAGGGAGCCAACCGAGTTGAACAGCAAAGAGCATTATCAGCATCAGCCCGAGCCAGAACAGTGGAACAGACTGCCCCAGCAAAGCCATCGCTGAAGCGAGACGGTCGATGATGCCCCCCTCGCGAACCGCTGCCAGAATGCCAAGCGGCACACCGATCAGTACCGCAATCAGCAAAGCGGCGACCGCTAATCCAATAGACGCCGGAAGCCTGCTGGCAATGAGATCGACATTGCTGAGGTCATACCGGAGCGAATCCCCCAGGTTGAAAGTTGCCAGATCCAGCAGGAACCGGCCGTACTGGACGATCAGTGGCTGGTCCATGCCCAGCTCGGCGTTCAACTGTGCAATCTGGTCAGGCGTAGCGAAGTCACCCAGAATCTGCTGGACAGGACTCCCGCTACCCCGGGCGAGAAAGAAAGCAATAGACGAAGCCACAACCAGCGTCAGGACCGCGCTGGAAGTCTTCGAGACGATTAGGCGGATCACGAAGCCTCCTTAGCAGGCTGGTACGGATCAAACCCAAGATATCCATCCGGCCCAGCTTTCGTCTGCGGCCCGTGCCCGGTCTCGCGACGAATCCCTCCTCCTGGCACCGCTGCCAGGAGGGCCTGGGTGTAGGGGTGTTTCGGGTGCTCAAGAACCTCGTGCGTAGAACCGAATTCGACGACTTCGCCCGTCTTCATGACATAGACCCGGTCACAAACGGCTCGCACTACCGCGAGGTCATGACTAATGAAGAGAATAGTGAGGCCCTCGTTATCACGAAGGTTCTTCAGCAGTCGCAGAATCTGCGCCTGCACGGAAACGTCCAGAGCGGAAGTCGGCTCGTCGGCCAGCAGGAGTGAGGGGCGGAGAAGCAAAGCTCTGGCGATCGAGACCCGCTGAGCCTGGCCACCACTTATCTGGTGCGACAGTCGAGTAAGAACTTCGGTGCTGAGTCCTACGCGCGACAGCAGGTCTTCGTCGCTGATCCAGCTTGTGCGCTTCTTGTGCAATTTGCGCAGCTCGTCCAAGCCGCTGCCGATAGTCTGGCGCGGATCCAGCGAGCCATGCGGGTCTTGGAAGACCATCTGAATAGATGCACGTTCGTCAAGGGACATCCTCGGCCCTGGGACGACAGCATCGACGGTGATGCTCCCGCTCGTGATCCGGCCGAAACCGACCACTGCCATAGCGAGCGACGTCTTGCCGGAACCGGACTCGCCAACGACCCCGACAATCTCGCCGGCACCGGCAGTCAGATTCAGTTTTTTGACCGCAGTATTCGCGGGACGGCCACGGCGGCCGGGGTGCACGATCGACAAGTCAGTCACATCTAAGATTGTTTTACGTGCTTGCATGTATCCCTCTCTGCCGTCCCCGCCAATGTCAGGAACCATCCATGGTGTAGCCGGCACGATACGACCCGGCAAGCGCCCTGCAAGAAGTACCGCCGATATGGGCCCCGAGCCTTGTAAGGTGCCGCTGGGGCGCCCCTGCTATTCATAACGTCCGGTCGGTATGTACTTTGACTGTAAGCGGGATCACAGTCACCGGTCAAGGGGTAGCGGCCTTAGTGTCGCGAACCTCGAGACTCTACTGCATCTGCAGTCCATCAAGATACCTAACATAGTGCTTCCCTTCCATCGTCAAAGCTCCACTCGACGTCACCTGTCGCTGCGATGCAAGACGGGCATTGATGGCGCCAGGGCATCGGCGCAGCGCTAGAGAGCTATGCGCCCAAGTCATCGACGGCTGCATCCAGATCAGCGCACCCGGCCACTTCAGCAACGATACCGAGCGCGGGCAATTGCGCCGCACTGTAACGCAACGCTCCCGCAACAGCAGCGCACGCGTATCGAGCCAGGCCGGAAGGTCCTGCCGGAACCGCTGATCGACCTTTGCCAGCGCATTCGGTGAATCCCCAACCGGCCACCGCCCCTCGGGACGAGAAATCCAAGGAAAGCTTTAAGACCGGCCCGGGGCCCATTGCAATAGATCCATTCGTAGCCCGCAGGCCCACGAGGCATCCGTCAGGGCGGACGGCGAAGCATTCCACCTACTGCCCCCTTGCTCGATCACAATGTCCATATACTCAGGAGAGCGTTGGCCCGGATCACCTGGTTTGGCCGCCGATTGCGCCGCGGCGCGCCATGTATCGGCGAAACCCGTGCGGCGAGAAGAGATGCGCCGCGGGGTCCCCCGTGCCCGCGAGTAGGATTGCAGGCTCTTGAAACATACCAACCGGTCGTTATATGGTCGGTAAACGATAGACCAATGCTCGACATCATGCTTCAGGACGGTATCTCATGCAGCTCAATAGCACGACGCGAAGCCACCCTGGATCCAGGCAGAACGGCACTCCTATGGGGGTAAGACGGAAATGCAGTCGACTACACTCATCGCGGCGATCGAGCGAAACACGCTCCTGCTGCCATACACTCTCCGATCTGGACAGCTGCAGCCGACGCCCATCACCCGGATGGCGCTGCCGGGCAACTGCACCCCGGCAAAGGGCGAGCCAACGACTCCGTCATCAGTCCTTTGATGGGCGGACCACTCGCGAGAGGGGTGTTGCCTGATGTCGACATCCACGAAATCACCAACGGGCACCAAAAGCAGGTGGTCCAAAATCATTTGGATCTCGCCCACAGCCATCGCGGCTCTCTTTCTGGTCGTGCTCCTAGCGAAATGGCTCCGGGAAGTTCCTGGGGGTCAATCGTTCCTGGCAGACTTTCCCGGGCATACAGAACTGCCTGAAGGCGCACCGGTGGGCCTCCCCGCTTGGCTGGGGTGGCAGCATTTCCTCAATATGTTCTTCATCGTTCTCATCATTCGTTCTGGTTGGCTGGTGCGCACCACGGCCCGTCCCAAAGTGTATTGGACTCGGAACCACACGGGCCTGATCCGAACGAAGAACCAGCCGACGAAGATCAGCCTGGATCTGTGGCTGCACCTTACCCTTGATGCCCTCTGGGTCATCAACGGCATCGTGTTCATCATGCTGCTCGTAGCCACCGGGCAATGGGTGCGCATCGTGCCGACTAGCTGGGACGTGGTCCCGAACGCGGCCTCGGCTGCGCTGCAGTACGCCTCGTTGAACTGGCCTACCGAGGACGGCTGGGTCAACTACAACAGCCTCCAATTGCTGGCCTACTTCACCACGGTCTTCATAGCAGCACCCCTCGCATTGATTACCGGCCTCAGAATGTCACCACTCTGGCCCACCAAGGCACAGACGATTAACAGGATCTTTCCGATTACTGCCGCCCGAGCAATGCACTTTCCGGTCATGCTCTACTTCGTGCTCTTTATCATCGCGCACGTGACCTTGGTGCTGGCTACCGGAGCGCTGCGCAACCTTAATCACATGTATGCATCAAGTGATGAAGGGGGGTGGCTGGGATTCTGGATCTTCGCGGCATCGCTCGTCGTCGTGATCGCCGCCTGGCTCCTCGCCAAACCCATTTTCCTGCAGCCCATTGCATCACTCACCGGACGTTTTTCTCGGTAAGCAGGGGAAACGTCAACAACCGACAGCTTCCAGACCCTGCGCGGGAAGACACCGGTGCGGATCAGAAAAACGTTGCATGATTCGACCAGACTGGGCCACCGCAGAGACGAAGGAAACCAAATGCCCGAATATCAAAATATTCTTGTAAATCAAGACGGCCGGGTTGGCATCATCACGCTGAATCGCCCCAGAGCCCTGAACGCGTTGAATGCAGCTCTCAGTATTGAAGTCTTGACGGCAGCACAAGAACTCGATACCAATCCGGATATCGGGGCCATCGTTATCGCCGGTTCAAATCGTGCTTTTGCAGGGGGCGCTGATATCAAAGAAATGGTATCTCAAAGCTAGGTCGATATGTTCACCGGGACTGGTTCTCTGTGTGGGCCCGGCTTGCAAAGATCAGAACTCCGATGATCGCCGCTGTCGCAGGCTATGCATTGGGTGGAGGCTGTGAGCTCGCCATGATTTGCAATCTAATCATTGCTGCCGAAAATGCCAGTTTCGGGCAGTCCGGAATAAAACTGAGTGTCATCCCCGGCATAGGCGGATCCCAGCGCCTGACCCGGGCGGTCGGAAAGTCGAAGGCCATGGAGATGATCCTATCGGGACGGACGATGAGCGCCGAGGAAGCAGGGTGCAGCGGCCTGGTAGCTAAAGTGGTCCCGTTGGCCGAACTGATGGAGGATGCCTTGGCAACGGCAAGGACCAACGCGGACATGTCCAAGCCGATCGCGATGTTAGCCAAGGAATCCGTGAATCGTGCGTACGAGATGTCGTTGGTCGAGGACGTCCAGACGGAGCGCAGATTCATGCATTCCTGCTTTGCCATCAAGGACCAAAAAGAAGGAATGCATGCATTCGTCGAGAAATGCTCCCCCGTCTTTCTCCACCGCTGAACGAAGGGCTAAGTCTGCGGACAACGGCCGCGCGTCACACACGCGGCTCATTGCCCCCGTGGCCGACAATATAGTCGGCAAGGTCCTCGTCAAATGCGTCATCCTCTTGGTTTCGACAAGCCGGGATCCTACAGACCCGACTTTGCGGAAAGCCGAAGAAGCCGGATGCTTAGCGCCCACCGCCAGAATCGTTTGCGGGCGACGTCACCGACGGAGTCCTGATAGTGGGCATTGATCTTGAAAAGGCACCACCTCATCCATTGGAGATAGCCCATGCCTGACGTTGAAACATTTGTCCCCGACACGAGCGCGATACGGCGGGCGCTGCGGCGTGCCGGTGACGGGGTGACGCTG
>NZ_JAVDVQ010000034.1:0-28883 GCF_031456935.1 Arthrobacter ginsengisoli
AGGAGAAAGCGCTGAACATCGATGTCTTCGCGCCCGTCCGCGAGGACTACCTCAGCCTCTGCGAACACCAAGGATACGAACAATGAAAGCAGTACGCTCCACAACCCCCGGCGGTCCCGAAACCCTCATAGTTGAAGAACTCCCACGTCCCGAGCCACAGGCCGGAGAGGTCCTCATCCGGGTGGCGGGAGCCGGGCTGAACCGGGCCGACTCACTCCAGCGCAGGGGGCGCTACAACCTGCCGCCCGGCGCCTCGGACATCTTTGGAATGGAGGTCTCCGGAACCATCGCAGAAGTGGGCCCCGGTGTCAGCAGCTTCGCGCCGGGCGACCAAGTCATGGCATTACTGGCATCGGGCGGATATGCGGAATACGTCGCCGTCCATGCCGGTCACGTCCTGCCCGTCCCGGAGGGAACCGATCTGCTCGAGGCCGCAGGGATCCCGGAAGTGGCAGCGACGGTCATCTCCAATGTGTGGGGCACGGGCCGATTCGCGCCCGGCGAGACCGTTCTGATCCACGGAGCCACCGGCGGCATCGGAGTCTTCGGCATCCAGCTCATCAAGGCCCTTGGAGGACGGGTGGCAGTCACCGCATCCACCAGCGAGAAGCTCGAGGCCGCGCGTGACCTCGGTGCGGATGTCCTGATTAACTACGTGGAGGAGGACTTCGCCGCAAGGATGATCGCTGAGGGCGGGGCGGACATCATCCTCGATACCGTCGGAGGACCGTACCTGGGACGCAACGTCGATGCCCTGGCTCCCTTCGGGCGGATCGTGACCATCGGCATGCAAGGCGGGACCGAGGGGAACCTGAATTTCGCAGCCCTCATGAAGAAAAAAGCCTCCGTCTCAGGGACCCTCCTGCGCGACCGCTCACCGGAGCAGAAGACCCAGATCATGGCAGAGGTGGCCCGCCTCGTCGTGCCGCTTCTGGAAGCCGGCGACATCAGGACGGTCACCGAGCGGGTCTACCCGCTCTCCGACGTGGCCGCAGCGCATGCCTACTTCGATACCAAGGGCCACGTCGGCAAGATCGTACTGGACTGCCGCCACACCGATTAAAGCCATGTCCCGCGGCCCGCGCCCCGAGACCACTTGTTCTAGACGCCCGATCCGGCGGGATCCTATGGGGCACCGTATGCACGCGTGCTCGTGAATGCACGGTGCCCCATGTGCCCGCCCGCAACTTCCCAGCTCGACCTTGCATCACCCGCGCAGTCACAAAAGGCCTAGATCCCACCGCCACTAGTAAACCCCCGGCATCCCCTGGCTCGGCGAGATACCTGCGCACTGGAGGCTTGGCGCGGTCAAACCCGCTATGACATGCTCTTCGGAAAGATGCTGCAGCGGGAGCAGGAAGTCGAACCGACACTTTCCTGCCCTTCCTCAAAGCGGCAAACTTCAAGTCGGGCAACTCGCATACAGCGACGATAGTTAAATGTGGTTCTCACACGTCGAAGTAAAGGCCTCGTCACTGCGGGAAGGCGACATCCTTGTAGTCGAGGGCGGATCGAGTGGGCAATCGGATCTCGTAGAGAATGACATTCCGAACGCCGGACTTGAGAAATCGCTAAACCCAGGACGGGCAAGAGCAGGGATCCCCGCAGCAACGCGGCGACGCTCCAGCGAAGGTCGAACCACGAGTCGCTCGGTAGCGACCGGGCACCGCCATCGTGGACCGTCTGAACCCTCCTTGCCCGCCGACGAGGTTTCCAGGCCCCGACGGGTAACCAACCGACCTAAACTGCGCGAGGAACAGTCGGGTTATAGCTGGTGACTCCGCCCGGCGACGATCCGGTGACCTTTCGATTGTCATACGAATGTTCCGGGAAGGATTTTGGCCGGCGCGGGTAGTGAATCCCGTTGCGGCAAATGCGAGCCCCCCCCTTCGTGGGCCACCTGAAGGCCCTCCGTCCGCAAGCCGCGCCCACGCTACAGCCGGCGACGCAGGGGCGCGCAAGGCCTCGCAGCACCGTCCTCCGCCGCCGGGCGGGGAAGCATTGCCAAAGAGACGACCCTCGGAAAAGGACTCATACGTTTGAACAGAAAGACCCCCGGAATCTTGCGGATTCCGGGGGTCTTATCTGTAGCGGCGGGGAGGCTCGATCTCCCGACCTCACGATTATGAGTCGTGCGCTCTAACCAACTGAGCTACGCCGCCATAAATGAGGAAAACCTGCGCTAAGCCGGTCAAAAACCGCCTTGACACAGGCCCTCATTCAGAGCCCCCCACCGGAATCGATCCGGTGACCTCGTTCTTACCAAGAACGCGCTCTACCACTGAGCTAGGGGGGCAACGAGTAAATACTTTACCGGAAGATCCCGCTGCCAACAAATCGGCGCCGGAACGGCCGTCTATGCGTCAAAATTGGCGGAAATCCGGGGGTCCAGGGGCCCAACAGGGTGCTGCAGGCCGTCCTGCGGCACCGCAGGGCGCCCGGATGTGACCAAGGGAACTTAACGAAGAACGGGCCGGCTGGAAGGCCGGCCCGTTCTCAGGGTGAATCAGTGCCTAGCAGCTGATGGTTACCACTTGTTGCGGGGCTTGAAGCCGCCTTCGGTGCGCGGCTTGCGGGCCGCGTCGGTGCCGACGCCACGCTCGTTGCGGTCGCTGAAGGAGCGTCCGCCACGGTCAGCGGAGGACCGCTCGCCGTCGTTCTTGCGGAATTCGCGCTTGAAGCCGCCGTTGCCCTTGAAGTTGCCGCCACGGTCGCCGCCGCCGGAGAATCCGCCGCGGCTGCCGCCCTGGTAGCTGCTACGTTCGCCGGAGGGCTTGCGGCCGTTGTCCAGCTCGAGGTGGATCAGCTCGCCGCCGATCCGGGTGCGGGACAGTGCCTTCAACTGGTCGGCGCTCAGGTCCGCCGGGAGCTCCACGAGGGAGTGGTCCGCACGGATGTCGATGCCGCCGATCTGGGCCGAGGAGATGCCGCCTTCGTTGGCAATGGCGCCAACGATGGAGCCCGGCATAACGCGCTGACGGCGTCCGACGGCGATCCGGTAGGTGGCATTGCCTTCGGTCAGGGTGCGGGTCGGGCCGCGTGAGCCGAAGCCGTCCTTGGCGCGCTCGCGCTTCTGGAATTCAGGAGCGGCGGGCAGTTCCTTGACCAGGAGCGGCTGGCCGCCCTGGGCCATAACGGCCAGCGCAGCGGCGATCTCCGAGGCCGGCACGTTGTGCTCTTCCTCGTAGGAGGAGATGAGGTCGCGGAACGCCGCAACATCCTCGGACTCGAGGGTCTCGGTGATGCGCTCGGCGAACTTGCCCAGGCGCAGCGTGTTGACCGTTTCAGCGGTCGGCAGGTGCATCTGCTCGACCGGCTGGCGGGTCGCCTTTTCAATGGAGCGCAGCAGGTACTTCTCCCGCGGCGTCATGAAGAGGATCGCGTCACCGGAACGGCCTGCACGGCCGGTGCGGCCAATGCGGTGCACGTAGGACTCGGTGTCGTGCGGGATGTCGTAGTTGACCACGTGGCTGACACGCTCGACGTCGAGCCCGCGGGCCGCAACGTCGGTGGCGACGAGGATGTCGATCTTGCCGTCGCGCAGGGCCTCGACCGTACGCTCGCGCTGCTGCTGCGGGATGTCGCCGTTGATGGCGGCAGCCTGGAAGCCCCGTGAACGCAGCTTGTCGGCCAGGTCCTCGGTAGCCATCTTGGTCCGCACGAAGGCAATGACGCCCTCGAACTCTTCGACCTCGAGGATGCGGGTCAGCGCGTCGAGCTTGTGCGGGCCCATGACCTGCAGGTAGCGCTGGCGGGTGTTGGCACCGGTTGTGGTCTTGGACTTGACCTGGACCTCGGCCGGGTTGTTCAGGTACTGCTTGGACAGCCGGCGGATCTGGCTGGGCATGGTGGCGGAGAACAGTGCAACCTGGCGGCCTTCGGGGGTCTGCTGGAAGATCTGCTCGACGTCCTCGGCGAAGCCCATGCGGAGCATCTCGTCGGCCTCGTCCAGCACCAGGTACTGGAGCTCGGACAGGTCGAGGGAGCCCTTGGCGATGTGGTCGATCACGCGGCCGGGGGTACCGACAACCACCTGGGCGCCGCGGCGCAGGCCGGCGAGCTGGGGGCCGTAGGCGGAGCCGCCGTACACCGGCAGGACGGTGAAGTCATCGATGTGCTTGGCGTAGGAGGTGAAGGCCTCGGCGACCTGGAGCGCGAGCTCACGGGTCGGAGCCAGCACCAGGGCCTGGGTCTTGCGTGACGGGCCGTTGAGGTCGTGGAGCTCGGCCAGGCGGGACAGCGCCGGTACTGCGAATGCTGCAGTCTTACCGGTGCCGGTCTGGGCCAGGCCCACGACGTCGCGGCCTTCGAGCAGCAGCGGAATGGTTGCTGCCTGGATCGGGGACGGCTTCTCGTAGCCGACGTCCTGCAGGGCGGCCAGGACGCGGCCGTCGATGCCGAGGTCAACGAACTTGACGCCCTCCTCGTCGTCCTCGTCCTTGGCCGGGGCGGCCTTGGTCTCGGCGGGGGCAGCCTCGGCGACGTGGGCGTCAGCCTGGGGTGCGGTCTCGGCAGCGGCCGGAACCTCCACGGGGGCAGGAGCCTCGGTGAAGACCGGGGCGGAGCCGGCTGCGGGGGCAGCCGTTTCAGAAATCTCGACGTCGTTCTGAAGGGTTTCGGTTTCGACGGAGTTGTTCTGATTTTCGGGCATAGGTGAAATATCCTCATCCATAGGGGCCAAGCGGCACAACCCGAGGTGAGCGGAGCCGCAGTACGCGTGACGCAAAATCGCCGGGCATACTTTGACCGGCCGGTCACATAGAAGCCCGGCGCTTTCGCAATCCCGTGGCAGGACTTCCCGCTGCAACTCTTGGCTGCTATCCCAGCAGTCTGTACAGCGTTTTCTTTAGCCGGCTCTCCCTATGAAAATGCCCGCATCTCAATTGCGCGGGCCCCAACACTTACCAGTCTTGCCTCAAGAATTGGGCAGGAAATAAGGGATTTCCGGAGTGGGGGATAGTTCAAGTGTAGGGCATGGATCCGCGCTTGGGTAACCCGACGGGCCCGCGACGGCGGTGAGCTTGCGCACACGGGCCCCGGTTCCGCTACACCCCGAGGCCGCGCTGCAGCTTCTCGAACTCCCCGCGGTACTCCGGCTGGAGCCGGATTTCGCCGTCGGCGTCCGCGTCCTGCAGGGCCTCCATGTCCGCGAGTGTGGGGTCGCTGAACCACTTGCCGACAGTGACTCCATGGGTGGGGAGGAAGATCCGGTGGATGTGGTCCCCGGCCTGGATGCTGCCGACCCGCACCACCCGCAGGTAGGTCCCCACCCGCCCCGCGTCACCGAACCGTTTCACCCAGTGCGGCTCATGCATCCGCCGCTGGAAGGTGGCGCAGGGGGTGCGCGGCGAGGTCACCTCGACTTCGACGTCGAGTCCGATCTTCCAGCGTTCGCCGATCAGGGCATCGGTGGCGCTGATGCCGGCGACGCGCAGGTTTTCACCGAAGATCCCGGGCGGCAGTTCACGGCCGAGCTCGGCGGCCCAGTAGTCGGCGTCGTCCTGGGAGTAGGCGTAGAGCGCCTGGTCTTCGCCGCCGTGGTGGACGCGGCTGGCCTGGATGTCGCCGTGCAGTCCGAGCGTGTGCACCCTGACCGGTCCGGCCACGGGCCGTTTGTCGATCGCTGTCACGCCGACACTTCCGGGATCGTCGAGCAGCTGGTGTACGCGGCATACGGCGAGAACAGTAGCGATGTCCATGGCACCAGTGTAGGCCCGGGCCTCCGCGCGACGCTCCTGCCCAGTTACTTTCCGGTCCACCACGCGAACACCCTGCGACACCGGCGTGTTGGCCAGGATCCGGGCCGGTGCCCGGAAGTAACTGGGCGGGAAGGGCGGGCCGGCGGCTGCGCCGAGACCGTAGGATGCTGGAATGAGCAATGAGGCTGGTTTTCCCCCTGGATCTGAAGGAACAGACGTGTCCGACGTCCTGGCGATCGATTCGCTGCTGAGCGCCGACGAGCTGGCCGTCCGGGAACGGGTCCGCGACTTCACCGAGCAGCGGATCCGTCCGGGCATTGCGGGCTGGTACGAGGACGGGGTCTTCCCGCTCGAGCTGGCCCCGGAACTGGGCGAACTCGGGGTCCTCGGCATGCACCTGAAGGGCTACGGCTGCCCGGGCCGCTCCGCCGTCGAATACGGCCTGGCGGCGCTGGAGCTCGAGGCCGGCGATTCCGGCATCCGCACCTTCGTCTCCGTACAGGGCTCGCTGGCCATGACGGCCATCCACAAGTGGGGCTCAGAGGAGCAGAAACTTCAGTGGCTCCCCCGGATGGCCGCCGGCGAACTGATCGGCTGTTTCGCGCTGACCGAGCCCACCGCCGGCTCCGATCCCGGCTCGATGAAGACCTTCGCCCGCCGTGACGGCACCGGGGACGACGCCGGCTGGATCCTGGACGGCGCCAAACGCTGGATCGGGCTCGCCTCGGTGGCGGACGTGCTGGTGGTGTGGGCGATGACCGACGACGGTGTCCATGGTTTCCTGGTCCCCGCCGGCACCGCCGGGGTCACCGCGACGCCGATCGGACAGAAGCTCTCGATGCGCGCCTCGATCCAGTGCGATGTCACGTTCGACGGCGTCCGGCTCGGCCCGGAGGCCCTGCTCCCGGCAGCGCGCGGCCTGCGCGGCCCGTTCAGCTGCCTCAACGAGGCGCGGTACGGGATCGCGTGGGGTGCGATGGGCGCGGCCCGGGACTCCTACCAGGCCGCGCTGAAGTATGCCCAGGAACGGCTGCAGTTCGGCCGGCCGCTCGCCGGGTACCAGCTGACCCAGGAAAAGCTTGTGAACATGCTGCTGGAGATCCAGAAAGGCACCCTGCTGGCGCTCCAGCTGGGCCGGCTCAAGGACGCGGGGAAGCTGCGGCCCGAGCAG
This sequence comes from Arthrobacter ginsengisoli, assembly GCF_031456935.1. Classification (NCBI taxonomy): domain Bacteria; kingdom Bacillati; phylum Actinomycetota; class Actinomycetes; order Micrococcales; family Micrococcaceae; genus Arthrobacter; species Arthrobacter ginsengisoli. The sequence continues at coordinate 6,871 of NZ_JAVDVQ010000034.1, forward strand.
ATCTCGCTGGGCAAGCTCAACAACGTGCGTGAAGCCATCACGATCGCGCGGGAGGCCCGGACCATCCTGGGCGGGAACGGGATCACGCTGGACTACTCGCCGCTGCGGCACGCCGCCAACCTCGAGTCGGTGCGCACCTACGAGGGCACCGACGAGGTCCACACCCTGATCCTGGGCCAGCACATCACCGGGCTGGCCGCCTTCCGCTAGGCCGGAACGGGCACGGGTTCCTTCGCGCCGGCGTCCTTGCGGATGGTCGCGCTGATCACGGCGGCGACGGTGCACATCGCGGCCGCGCCGAACCAGGCGTAGGTGTACTGGCCGGTGGCGTCCCGGATGGCGCCGGCGGCCAGTGCCGCCGCCGCCGCGCCGAGCTGGTGGGCCGCGAAGACCCAGCCGAACACGACGCTGCCGTCCGCGCCGAAGACCTGGCGGCAGATGGCGGCGGTGGGCGGCACGGTCGCAACCCAGTCCAGCCCGTAGATCACGACAAACACGATCATGCTGGGCTGGACGGTGGCGCTGAGCAGCAACGGCAGCACCAGCAGGCCAATGCCGCGGAACTGATAGTAGACCGCCAGCAGGATCCGGGGATTGAAACGGTCGGTCAGCCAGCCGGAGGCGATGGTCCCGACGATGTCGAAGATTCCGACGACGGCCAGCAGGCCGGCCGCCGTCGTCTGGGACATGCCGTGGTCGTGGGCGGAAGGAATGAAGTGAGTCCCGATCAGGCCGTTGGTGGTGGCGCCGCAGATCGCGAACCCGGCGACGAGGGCCCAGAAAGTGCGCACCTTGCTGGCCCGCTTGAGCACCTGCAGCGCCCGGACGGCGGCATTCCGGTGCGGTACGCCGGCGGCGACCTGCCCGGGCTGGGGTCCGGGGCCGGTCCCGGATCCCGGCTCCGGCTCCGGTTCCGGTTCCGGCTCGGCACCGTACGGCAGCACGCCGGCTTCGGCCGGAGAGTTCTTCAGGAACTTCAGCACCAGCGGCACCACCGCGAGGGCGCCGGCGGCGATCAGCAGCGATGCCTGCCGCCAGCCCGGATCCTGGGCCAGGGCGGCGATGAACGGCAGGAACACCAGCTGCCCGGCGGCACTGCCGGCGGTGAGGATGCCGATCACCAGCCCGCGGCTCTTCACGAACCAGGTGTTCGCGATGGTCGCTGCGAAGACCAGCGCCATGGACCCGGTCCCGAGCCCAATCAGCAGCCCCCAGGTCAGCAGGATCTGCCAGGACTCGTTCACCAGCACGGTAAGGGCGCTGCCGGCCCCGATCAGCACGAGGGCCACGGCGGTGACCGCGCGGATGCCGAAGCGTTCCATCAGGGCCGCGGCGAAGGGGGCGGTCAGGCCGAAGAGCACCAGGTTGATGCTGACCGCGGCGGAGAGCACGGTGGTGGACCAGCCGAATTCGCTCTGCAGCGGCACCATCAGCACCCCCGGCGCGGCCCGGAAACCCGCGGCGCCGACGAGCGCCAGGAACGCGACGGCGGCGACCGTCCAGGCCGGGTGGATCCTCCTCCGCCTGGGAGCGGGAAGCAGGGTGGTTTCGGGGGCGCTCATGCGGCGGTTCCGTTTGCGTGGGTGGCGGTGCTGGCTGAGGGGGCGGCGGCAAGGGGCACGGGATCCGGGGTTCTCGTGAGGCTGTGCCAGCTGGTGTTGTGGGCCGTGAGCCGCTCCCCGCAGGCGGTGCAGCTGTCCGCGGAGGTGGTGCGTTCGCCGCAGCCGGTGTGGATCACGTACATGTGGGCCTGCTCGGACGGCGCCGGCAGGTGCTTTTCGGCCCAGAGCACGACGGCGTTCAGCACCGGCAGGGCATCCTCCCCCTTGGCGGTGAGGACGTACTCCTGGCGGGTTCGGCCGCCGTCGTCGTACGGCTGCCGGCTGAGCAGCCCGGCGTCGACGAGGGCCGTGAGGCGTTTGGTGAGGATGGAATCGGCTGCCCCCAGCCGGGACTTGATCGCGTCGAAGCGGCCGTTGCCGAAGAAGACCTCGCGGAGCACGAGCATGCCCCACGGATCGCCGAGGATGTCCAGGCCGCGGGCCATGCTGCAGTTCCGCTGGGACCAGTCTGATCGAAGTGCCATGCCGACAAAACTAGCTGACTATCTTCAAGAAAGCCAGAGTTTTTTTCGTCGAGATGGCAGTTCGCGGCAATGTTTTGCGAAAACACTGCCGTGAAATGCGCACTCGCGGCACGCGCGCGGCGGGGAACCGGCGGAGGCTGCGCGTTAGCGGAGCGCGGCGCGGGAGGGCCGGTAGGCCAGCGCCCAGTACACCAGCATGGCCACGCCGCAGAGCACGCCGAGGCTCGCCACGATGAGCTGCCACTGGGTCTCCGGGTCTTTGCCCCACTCGGCCGCCCCGGCCATGACCGAGAGGTACTTGGGCGTCAGATAGAAGGCGAGGGCTGAGAACGCGACGATGATCCAGCCGGCGAGCCGCATCCGTCCGTTCCGGGACGGCACCCGGTGGATCGCGAAGCCCATGCACGGCAGCGCCACGGCCATCCACACCCAGTGGTGGGACCAGGACACCGGGCTGACCAGGAGCATCAGCACGGCGGTGGCGGAGACCGCGACGAAGTTCTCGTCCGCGTCCACCGCCCACCTGATCACCAGCGCGGCCAGTGCGGCCAGGGACAGGGAAAACACCAGCCACACCATGCTGGTCAGGTCGGAATCCGGCAGGCCCAGGTGCAGCAGCAGGCCCTTGACCGAGAGGTTGTCCACGTAGGCGGGCCCGCCGATCCGTCCGGTGTCCGGCAGGATCTTGGTCCAGAACGTGAGCGAGGCGCCGGGCAGCATCGCCCAGGCCAGCACGATCGAGCCGAAGAAGCCGGCCGCCATCCAGCCAAGGGCCTTGAAGTCGCGGCGGACCAGGAAGTACAGTCCGAAGGCGAGCGGGGTCAGCTTGATGCCGGCCGCGATCCCGATCAGCAGTCCCGCCGGCCAGCGGATCTCCCCGGCCCGGGCTTTGCCGTAGAGCGCGAAGTCAGCCAGGATCAGGCCCATCAGGATGATGTTGATCTGGCCGAAGTCGAACGTGTCCCGCCAGGGGCCCAGGAGCAGGATCGCCGCGGTGCCGGCCAGTGCCACGGCCCGGAACCGCCAGTCGGCGAAGGCATCCCGCCAGCGGCCGAGGCGGAAGTAGTGCCGTGCGAGCCAGGCGGACACGATGCCGGCGCCCAGCAGCGCCGTGGTGATGAACACGAGGCCGCCGCCGCCCCGGCCCAGCGTCGCCATGGCCGCGAACAGCAGCGCCGCGAACGGCGGATAGGTGAACGGCAGTCCGTCCCGCGCCGCATAGAGCTCGTTGACGCCGGTCTCGCCGGTCAGCAGCACCCGGCTGCCGCCGTAGAAGTAGACCTCGAAATCGTTCAGCAGCGGCTTGTAGGACGAGTACAGCACCACCAGGGCGACGGCGACGGTGAGCGCGCCGGCCGCCGTCGCGAGCCAGCCGCGCGGGGTGGAGGGCGTGGTGGAGGGCGGGGTGGAGGGCCTGGCCCTGGTGGTGGTTGTCACGGGTGCTTAGCTGCCTGACCCGCCGGCCGCGGATGCGATCTGCGAGAAGGCCTGCTCGAGGTCGGCGATGAGGTCCTCAACATCCTCGATGCCGCACGAGAGCCGGATCAGGTTGACCGGGACGGCCAGTTCGGTGCCCTTGACCGAGGCGTGCGTCATCTCCGAGGGGTAGTTCATCAGGGATTCGATGCCGCCCAGGGACTCCGCGAGGGTGAACACCGAGGTCGATTCGGCCACCTTGCGTGCCGCGGCCTCGCCGCCCTTGAACTGCACGGAGATCATCCCGCCGAACTTCTTCATCTGCTTCTTCGCCAGCTCGTGACCGGGGTGCGTGGGCAGTCCCGGGTAAAGCACGGCCTCGACCTCGGGGCGCTGCAGCAGCCACTCGGCCACGGCCTGGGCGTTGTCGCTGTGCCGGTCCATCCGGACGCCGAGGGTCTTGAGCCCGCGGGTGGTGAGGAAGGCGTCCATCGGGCCCGAGACGGCACCGACGGCGAACTGGACGAAGCCGATCTTTTCGGCCAGCTCCGCATCGTTGACGATGATGGCGCCGCCAACGACGTCGGAGTGCCCGCCGATGTACTTGGTGGTGGAGTGCACCACGATGTCGGCGCCGAGCGCCAGCGGGTTCTGCAGGTACGGCGAGGCGAAGGTGTTGTCCACCACGAGGAGGGCACCGGCGTCGTGCGCCAGCGTGGCGAGGGCAGCGATGTCGGTGATCTTCATCATCGGGTTCGACGGCGTCTCCACCCAGACGAGGCGGGTCTTGTTGGCTGCCACGGCCGTGGCGACGGCGTCAAGGTTGGACATGTCCACCGGGGTGTTGCCGATGCCCCACTCCCCCAGCACCCGGCTGATCAGCCGGTAGGTGCCGCCGTACGCGTCATTGCCGAGCACAATGTGGTCGCCCGGGCGGGTGAGGGCGCGGATCATCGAGTCCTCAGCGGCCAGGCCCGAGCTGAAGGAGAACGCGGCGGTTCCGCCTTCCAGCGCGGCGAGCTGTTCCTGCAGCGAGTCGCGCGTGGGGTTGGTGCCGCGGCCGTATTCGTAGCCGGCCCGCAGCACGCCGATCGCTTCCTGGGCATAGGTGGAGGAGAAGTGCACGGGCGGCACGACGGCGCCGGTGCGCGGCTCGAACGCCTGGCCGGCATGCACGGCGCGGGTGTTGAAGCCGGCGATCGGTGCGGAAGAGCTTTCTGGCAAAGACATGTGCGTTCCTTTCGGCCGGCCGCCGGGCGCCCCCGGGAGGGCGCTCCGGTGTCCGGGTCGGTTGCTGGGGTCAGTTGCTGGTTGCTGCGGTCAGTTGCTCAGGTAGGCGAGCAGGTCGTGGCGGGTCAGGATCCCCACCGGGGCACCCACGAACGTCACCATCAGGGTGTCCGCGTCGGAGAGCAGCTCGCGGGCGGTCGAGATCGATTCGAGCGAGCCGATCACCGGCAGCCGCTCCCCCATGTGTTCGGAAATCTTGTCCGAGAGTTTGGCCTCGCCGCGGAAGAGCTTCGCGGTCAGGGTGCGTTCGTCGACGGCGCCGAGGACCTCGCCCATCACCACGGGCGGTTCCTGGGACAGCACCGGGATGTGCGAGACGCCGTACTCGTTCATGATGTTGATGACATCGCGAACGCTCTCGTTGGGGTGGATGTGCACGAGGTCCGGCAGTTCCCCGGTCTTGGCCTTGAGGATCTCGCCCACGGAGGCTTCGTCGCCGCTGGCCAGGAAGCCGTAGGAGCGCATCCATTGGTCGTTGAAGATCTTGGCCAGGTAGCCGCGGCCGGAGTCCGGCAGGATCACGACGACGACGGCGTCCTCCGGCAGGTCCTTGGCGACCTGCAGGGCGGCGACCACGGCCATGCCGGAGGACCCGCCCACGAGCAGGCCTTCCTCGCGGGCGAGCCGGCGGGTCATCTCGAAGGAATCGGCGTCGCTGACCGCGATGACGTCATCCGGGACGGACTTGTCGTAGTTGGCCGGCCACATGTCCTCGCCGACTCCCTCGACGAAGTACGGCCGGCCGGTGCCGCCGGAGTACACCGAACCTGCCGGGTCGGCGCCGATGATCTTGACCCTGCCGCCGTCGGACTCCGCGCGGTCGGCGGAGACTTCCTTGAGGTACCGGCCGGTGCCGGTGATCGTGCCGCCGGTGCCGGCGCCGATCACGCAGTGCGTGATCCGGCCGTCGGTGTCGTGCCAGATTTCCGGGCCGGTGGTTTCGTAGTGGCTGGCGGGGGCGGCCGGGTTGGAGAACTGGTCGGGCTTGTAGGCGCCGGGGATCTCGGTGACGAGCCGGTCCGAAACGCCGTAGTAGCTCTGCGGGCTGTCCGGGGGGACGGCGGTGGGGGTCACCACGACCTCGGCGCCGTAGGCCTGCAGCACGGCGCGTTTGTCCTCGCCGACCTTGTCCGGCACCACAAAGATGCAGCGGTAGCCCTTCTGCTGGGCCACGAGGGCCAGTCCGACGCCGGTGTTGCCGGAGGTGGGTTCCACGATGGTGCCGCCGGGCAGGAGTTTGCCGGTGCGTTCGGCCTCCTCGATCATCTTCACCGCGATGCGGTCCTTGATGGAACCGCCGGGGTTCAGGTATTCCAGCTTCACCAGGACTGTGGCCCCGATGCCGTTGGTGACGTGGTGGAGCTTGACGAGCGGCGTATGGCCGATGAGGTCCAGAACGGACTGGGCGTACTTCATAGGTACAAAGTTACCGTCTCCGCCCGCCAGCGGTGGCCCCGGGCGCCGGGCGGGGGCCACGCACACCCCGCCTTAGGCCCCGATGTCGTTCGCTCCGGCAGCCGCGCCGCCCGAATCCCCGGCCGGGGCCGCGTTCTGCCAGAGGCCAAGGATGTTGCCCTCCGGATCCCTGAAGTAGGCCGCGAAGCCCATGTCCATCACGGCCTGCTTGGGCCGGACGGTGCTGCCCCCGAGGCCTCCGATCTTCTCCAGGACCGCGTCGATGTCCTCCACATCCACGGTGATGACGGGGGACCTCAGTTCGCCTTCCCGGGCGAACATTCCGCCGTTGATCGAGCCTGCCTCCGCCGGCATGCCGCTTTCGTCGGTGGGCGTGGTCATCACCATGCTGTAGCCAATGTCCGGCATGGTGTTGATGGTCCAGCCAAAGGCCGATTTGTAGAATTCCCGCGCCCGTTCCTCGTCATCGGCGGGGATCTCGAAGTGCACAACGCGTCCAGCCATTTGAGTCACCTGTCCTCTGCAGCCATGGCGCGGGCGGTCCACGCCACAGGGAGATTTTAGTCCCGTGCAGCGTTCTGCCACAGGCCTACGATGTTGCCCTCGGAGTCCTTGAAGTAGGCGTTCCAGCCCATCCCCGGAACTTCCATCTTTTCCCGGTAGGTCGATCCGCCCAGCGCCGTGATCTTCTCCAGCGCCGCGTCGATGTCGTCCACGTCCACGGTGACCACCGACGTCGAGATCCCCTCCTCCCGCTTGAACAGGCCGCCGTTGATGGACCCGGGCACCGTGGGCCGGCCCTGGTCATCCATCGGGGTGGTCATCGCCAGGCTGTACTTCATCTCCGGCATGACCTCAAAGCCCCAGCCGAACGCCGAACTGTAGAACTCCCGTGCCCGGTTCTCGTCGTCCGCGGGAATCTCGAAATGTACTACTCCACCAGCCATCACATTCTCCTAAGGAACAGGGTTTCGGGCCCAGGGGCAGGCGCTGGCGTCCACGCCACAGCCGGAGTCTAGCCCCGGCGGCGGCGGGGGCTAAGGGCCCAACGGCCCGTGCTGCGGATGCCGGCGGCACGGCCACTGTCAGCCGTTCGTGGAATCATGGTCGGATGACCATTGCAGATGTCCCCGCCGGCTTGGCCGCCGCCGCGGACGCCTCAGTGCGGTGGCACCCGGGAGGGCCCTTCGACCTGTTGCAGACCATCGGCACGCTCCAGCGGGGGAACGGCGATCCGTCCATCCGCCCGGCGCCGGACGGCCTCTGGCTGGCCTTCACAACGCCCTCGGGTCCGGCCACGCTCCGCCTGGCTGCGGCCGGTCCGCCGGGGGAGCACGCCGTCGAGGTCCAGGCCTGGGGACCGGGAGCAGCCGCGGCCGCCGGTTCCGCGCCGCGGATGCTGGGCCGCGACGACGACTGGTCCGGCTTTGATGAGCCCGCTTTCCACGCCACGCTCCCCCGGATGGTTGTGGAGGCCCGGCGCCGGAACCTGGCCGTGCGGCTGCCCGCCACCGGCCGGCTGATCGATTCCCTTGTTCCCACGATCCTGGAGCAGAAGGTGACTGTGGTCGAGGCCCGGCGCGGCTACCGCTACCTGATGTACCGCTTCGGAACCCCGGCACCCGGTGCCGGCACGGTCGCGCCCGCCAACCTGATGGTCCAGCCCACCGCCGAGCAGTGGCTGCGCATCCCGTCCTGGGAATGGCACAAGGCCGGGGTGGGGCCCCAGCGTTCGGCCACCGTCATGCGTGCGCTGCGTTCCGCCGTCGCGCTGGAACGGCTGGCCGTGCTCCCGGCCGCGGAAGCCGCCGCGAAGCTGCAGACCATACCCGGCATCGGAGCGTGGACCGCGGCGGAGGTCGTGCAGCGCACCCACGGCTGCCCGGACTCGATTGCGGTGGGCGACTACCACCTTGCGGCGTATGTGGGCGCGGCGCTGACCGGCCGCCGGACCGACGACGCCGGGATGCTCCGGCTGCTGGCCCCGTGGACCGGGCACCGGCAGCGCGTGGTCCGGATGATCGGCCTCAGCGGCTTCCGCAAACCGACCTTCGGCCCGCGGATGACCATCCAGGACCACCGCGGCCACTAGGGCATCCTTCGCGGACCGGGCCGTCCCCGGCCTGTGGACGACCCTGCCGGTTGGGTATAGCGTGGCGGAATGGTGCCCGGCAGCCAGGGCGCCCGGGCCTCACATTCCTGGAGTACCAGTGATCCACACCCGGAAACTCACGAAGAACTTCCTCGTCAAGAAGGAAACCATCGAGGCGGTCAAAGGCATCGACCTTGATGTGGCCCCGGGCGAACTCCTGGCATTCCTCGGCCCGAACGGCGCGGGCAAATCCACCACCCTTCGGATGCTGACAACCCTGCTGAAACCCACCTCCGGCACCGCCACGGTTGCCGGCCTGGACGTCGCAACGGATCCTGCCGGGGTGCGGGCCAGGATCGGCTACATCGGGCAGGGCACCGGCGGGGGCCATAGCTTCAGGGTCATCGACGAGATGGTCATGCAGGGCCGCTTCTACGGCATGAACACTGCGGACGCGCTGGCCAGGGCTGACGACTTGCTCAAATCCCTGGACCTCACCGAGCTTGCGAAACGGACGGTCATCAAGCTCTCCGGCGGCCAGCGGCGGCGGATGGACGTGGCCCTGGGGCTGATGCATTCACCCCGGCTGCTGTTCCTCGACGAACCGTCCACCGGCATGGATCCCCAAAACAGGGCAAATCTCTGGGAGCACATCATGCGCCTGCGTGCCGAACACGGAACCACCATTGTGCTGACCACGCATTATATGGACGAGGCGGATGCCATGTCCGAGCGCGTGGTCGTGATCGACCACGGGACAATCATCGCCGATGACACTCCCGCACGGCTCAAGGCGGATCTGGCCGGCGACCTGCTGGCCGTGGAAGTGGCAGCGGGTTCGGCAGCCGCGGTGCGCGGCCTGCTGGAGCGGACCGCCACGGAAGGCGATGTCGACGAATCAGAGGACGACGGCGTGGTCCGGTTCCGGTTGCGGCTCACCCATGGTTCCCGGCTGGCCCCGGACCTTCTGAGGAAAATGCACGACGCCGGCGCACCCGCGCTGTCCCTGGAACTGAAGCCGCCAACCCTGGATGACGTGTTCCTGGAACTGACCGGGCGCAGCCTGCGGGAAGGAGCCAAGGTCTGATGCCCGGGCGGATCCTGAGGGACACCTGGCACGTCTTCCTGCGCGAGATGCTGCTTCCCCTGCGGGACCCCTTTTCGCTGGTCTTCTCCCTGCTTCAACCGCTGATATTTCTCGCCCTGTTCGGGCCCCTTCTCGGATCCGCCGTGGGCTCCCCGGCCTTCGGGGGACAGTCGACGCTGCAGTGGTTCCTGCCCGGCGTCGTGGTCATGATCGCGCTCTTCGGCACGTCCATGACCGGCTCCAACCTGCAATACGAACTCATGACGGGTTCCTACGAGCGGATCCTGGCCACACCGTTGTCCCGCTCCTCGCTGATGATCGGGCGGGCGCTCAAGGAGTGGGCCCCGCTGGTCGTGCAGGGCCTCCTGATCGCGATAGTCTGTGTGCCTTTCGGCTTCGTCTTCTACCCGCTGCATGTGGTGTTCGGACTGATTATCCTTGGGATCTTCGGCATCGGCCTCGGAGCGCTGTCCTATTCACTTGCCCTGGTTTCCCAGAGCAAGGAGTGGATTTTCTGGGCCGTCCAGCAGACCCTGCTGTTCCCGCTGATGATCCTGTCCGGCATTATGCTTCCCATCGAGGCCGGGCCGGACTGGATGCAGGTGGCGAGCCTGTTCAATCCCCTGACGTACCTTGTCAACGCCGAACGCGAACTCTTCGCCGGGGCCATCGGGGTGGACACGCTGGCCGGGCTGGCCGCCGCCGGCGTGAGCGCCGCCGTCGGGCTCTTCGTGGGCATCCGGGCGGTCAACCGGAGCTCGAATTAGAGGCCCAGCCGGGCTACTGCCTCCTGCCGCATGTCCACCTTGCGGATCTTGCCGGAGACGGTCATCGGGAAGCTCGCGCGCACGTCCACGTAGCGCGGGATCTTGTAGTGCGCCAGCTTCCCCCGGCAGAACTCGGCCAGGCCCGCGGCGTCCAGCGGGGCGGCGCCGGGCTTCAGGATGACGCAGGCCATCAGTTCCTCGCCGTACCTGGCATCCGGAACCCCGATCACCTGCACGTCCTGGATGTCCGGATGGGTGTACAGGAACTCCTCGATCTCGCGGGGGTAGACGTTTTCCCCGCCGCGGATCACCATGTCCTTGATCCGGCCCTCGATCACGAGGTAGCCGTCCTCATCCATCCGGGCCAGGTCGCCGGTGTGCATCCAGCCCTCGGCGTCGATCGCCTCCGCGGTCTTGTCCGGCTGGTTCCAGTACCCCTTCATCACGGAGTACCCGCGGGTGCACAGTTCGCCGATTTCGCCGCGCTGCAGTACCGCCCCGGTCACCGGGTCCACCACCTGGCTCTCCAGTTGCGGCATGGTCCGCCCGACGGTCTCGGTGCGCTGCGCCATGGTGTCCACGCTTCGGGTCATCGTGGAGACCGGCGAGGTCTCCGTCATGCCATAGCAGATCGCCACATCGGACATGTTCATCTCCGAGATGACGCGGTTCATCACCTCGATCGGACACAGCGAGCCCGCCATCACCCCGGTGCGCAGCGTGGACAGGTCATAGGAGGCGAAGTCCGGCAGGGCCAATTCGGCGATGAACATCGTGGGCACGCCGTACACCGACGTCCCGCCGAAGTCCTGCACCGCCTCCAGCGCCGCGGCGGGCGTGAACCCCCGGCCAGGAATGATGGTGGCGCAGCCGTGGCTGAGGGCGGCCAGGTTCCCGATCACCATGCCGAAGCAGTGGTAGAACGGCACCGGCAGCACCACCCGGTCGTGCTCGGTGTACTCCAGCAGCTCACCGATCGAGTGGCCGTTGTTCAGGATGTTGTGGTGCGAGAGCGTGGCCCCCTTGGGGAAGCCGGTCGTGCCGGAGGTGTACTGCAGGTTGACCGCGTCGTGGGGGTCCAGTTCGGCCATCCGCGCCCGCAGCGCGGAATGGGCGACGTCGTCGGCCCGCTTGAGCAGCTCCGCGAACGTCCGCTCCGCCTCCGATTCGGGGACGCCGGCGGTGAGGGCCGGCAGGCCGGCGTCGGGGAGGAACACAAGTTCGCGCAGCTCCGGGCACTCGGCCAGCGCCTGCCGGGCCATGCCGGTGTAGTCGCTGTTGGCGTCCGACGGCGCCGCGACGAGCATCCGCATGCCGTTCTGCTTGACCACAAATTCCAGTTCGTGGCTGCGGTAGGCGGGATTGACGTTGACCAGGATCGCCCCGGCCTTGGCCGTCGCGTACTGCAGAATGGTCCACTCGGCACAGTTCGGGCTCCAGATGCCGATCCGGTCGCCCTTGGCCACGCCCAGGGCCAGAAGCGCGCGGGCCACCCGGTCGACGTCGTCGTTCAGCTTGGTGTAGCTCCAGCGACGTGCCTCTTCGCCCGGCACCGCTGCAGCCTCGATCAGGGCGTCCTGGTACGGGAACCTGGCCACGATCCGTTCGAAGTTGTCGCCGATGGTTTCCTCGAGCAGCGGGACGTCAGTGTCCCCGGCTGTGTATGCAAGCATGGTGTGACGCTACCAACACTCGGCCGGCAAGAGAAGACCAAAGCTTGGATGTCCTACGAAATTATCGGGACAAAAAGCCGCGGCCCGGTATGGTAAAAACCATGAGTGCACCCATTGACCTTCAGGCCATCTTCATTCCCAACGACGGCGAGTTCTTCCGTGTGAAGCTCGCGCTGGAGATCGCGATCGACGAGGTCGTCAACGAACCCGGCTGCATCCGGTACGAACTCACCGAGGCCAGCGAGGACCGGCTGGTCCTGACCGAACAGTGGGCCTCGCAGGAGGACCTGGACAAGCACTCGAAAGGCACCGCGGTCCAGGACCTCAATGAGTCCCTGAGCGCCCTGCTGGCCGAGCCCGTCAGGCTCGTGAAACTCTAAGCGGACCCAACCACAGACAAGACAAAACAACGCGGGGTCACTGCGCGCCCATTAATCCGAAGATTATGGGCGCGCAGTGACCCCGCGTTGCTGTTGGCCGGTGGGTTGCTGTTCGCCGGTCAAGGGGGCGATTAGGCCTCCGGGATCTGGCTGCCGTCCTGCTTGCCGGCCGCTGCTGCCTCGGCCTGGGACCGGGCCACATGGGCGTGGACTTCCTCCATGTCGAGCGCCTTCACGGCGTCCACGACCTGCTCCAGCTGCTGGGCATTGAGCGCGCCCGGCTGCGAGAACACGAGCACCTTTTCGCGGAACGCCATCAGCGTCGGGATCGACGTGATGCCGGCCTCGGCGGCGAGCTGCTGCTCTGCCTCGGTGTCCACCTTGGAGAAGACGACGTCCTGGTGCTTCTCGGAAACTGCGGCGTAGGTGGGTCCGAACTGCTTGCACGGGCCGCACCATTCGGCCCAGAAATCGACGAGGACAATGTCGTTGTCCTCGACGGTAGATGCGAACTGTTCACCTGTAATGTCTACGGTAGCCATGGGTCAACGGTACGCGAGCAGCCACGGCTTGTCCCCTGCATTTCGCTGTTGGCACAGCCATGTGACGGCCACCGCGTACGGCTAGGCCCAGGCGTGGGGCGCCGGCCGCCGCGCCCCGGGCAGGGCGTTGGTTTCGCGCCACTCGTGGATCCATTCGGGCAGTTCCAGCCCCGCTGGCGGCGCACCGAACTCACGGATGATGTCCGCCTGGCTGACCGGTTTTCCCCTGCTGACCAGGCGCGTGGCGATGAAGGCCCGGGCGTAGATTTCCCCGTCCACCACCATGCGCTGCTCGAAGTAGATGGCTTTTTCGTCGAGGCCGATGATCTTCGTTTCGATCGTGTACCGCTGCCACAGTTGCAGCGAGCGGCGGAACGCGATGGTCTCCCCCGCGGCCACGGGGCTCCAGCCGCGGCGGCGCATCGCTTTCCAGGTTCCGCTGCGGGCCATCAGGTCGAACCGGCCGAGGTCCATCAGGGAAAAATACATTCCGTTGTTGACATGCATCGCAATGTCGATGTCGGTCGGCAGGACCTTCAAGGGCAGCGACGCGGTGTCCCAGATGCTCAACGGGGAACGGCGCGAGGACGTGAACAGCAGGACAAGCGTGCGCAGGAGCAAATGCATGGAAGGTATATTACCCGCGAGTAACTCCACCGCCAAAGGGCGAAGCGGCGGGCTGTGTGGCCGGGTCCGGAATGGGCGCTTCACGGAGTACCTGGATCGCGCACCGTTGCGTGCAAGTCCGTATTACCCTTGCCGGATGACAACAGACCTGACCGTCAGGAAGGCCGTAGTCGCCGACGCCGCCGGCATTGCTCAGGTGCACATCCAGGCCTGGCGCGAGAGCTACGTCCACCTGCTGCCGGCCGCCGTCCTCGCGGGGCTGCAGCGGCGGCCGCGGGAAACAAGATGGCGCGAAACCATCGCCGCGGGCGCCTCGGATGTCTGGGTGGCGTGCGCGGGGACGGACATCGTCGGCTGGGCGAGCGCCGGGCCCGGACGCGATGACGACGGACCCCGGCCCCGGGAACTGCAGGGCATCTACGTGCTGGCCAGCCATTACGGCTCAGGGGCAGGCCAGCTGCTGCTGGACGCAGCCATTGGCAACGGCGGGGCGCACCTTTGGATTGCGGAGGATAATCCCCGCGCCTTCGCCTTTTACCTGCGCAACGGTTTCGTCCCTGACGGGGCCACTGCGACGCATGAACTGGCCGGCACTCCGGTCCGGATTCTGCGGATGGTCCGCTGAGCCGTGCCGGTCGGCTGCGTTCCCCTTAGTACAGGATCCGCTGGAAAAGAATGTGGTCCTGCCAGCCGCCGGCGATGTTGAGGTAGGCCGGGGCCACCCCGATCTCCGCGAAGCCGGCGCGTTTGAGGATCTTCTGTGAGGCGGCGTTGTGCTGGAGCGTGGCGGCCTGCAGCCGGTGCAGGCCCAGGTCGTCCCGCGCCGCGCCGACGGCGAACGCGACCGCCGCGGAGCCGATCCCCCGCCCGTTGTAGTCCTTGTCCACCCAGTACCCGAGGTGGGCGCTGAGGAACGGTCCCCGGACGATGCCGCTGAGGGTCATCAGCCCCACAATCGCCTCGCCGTCCGTCAGGACCCATGGGACATCGGATCCCGCGATGAACAAGGAAAGCTTGGACTGAACGCTCATCATTTGGCCGTCTACAGTGAAAAACTCCTCGGCCCGCAGCGGTTCCCAGGGCGCCAGATGTTCGCGGTTACGCAGGTAGGCGGCGCACATGGCTTCCACGTCGGAGGCTCGCAGGATCCGGATCCGGACGCTGCCGGCCAAGGGCGTACTGTTGCCGGTCATCCGGAGCTCAGCCCGGTGCCAGTGCGGCCGGAGTGAACTCAGCCGTCGTCGTCATCGTCGTCGTCGTCGTCTTCGCTCGAATCCGTGCCCCGGACAATCACGCTCGCGACACCATTCAGGTCCATCAGCGGCAGGACCAGGTTGCGCAGCGGATGACGGCCGAAGAAGCGGACCTCCATCGAGACCATCGGCTTCTGCTGATCCCCGGTCCTCCGGGTGCGCAGGATCGAGGAACTGAAGCCCATGGTGGTGGCGATTTCGAGGATCTGCCGCAACACGCCCTGGCCGTCGGCGTAATCGATGTGCATCACGCGGTTCCGGTCCACGGAGGGGATTTTGCGGACCGCGGGGGCAATCACGAACAGTGTCACGAGGTGGAAGATCGTCAGCACGACACCCAGGGAGACCATGCCGGCGCCGCAGGCCATGCCCACCGCGGCGGACACCCAGATGGTGGCGGCCGTCGTGAGGCCGCGGACCACGTCCCGGCCCTTGAAGATGACGCCGGCGCCCAGGAATCCGATCCCGCTGACGATCTGGGCCGCGATGCGGGACGGGTCGAGGACGGCTCCGGGCTCCATCACGAAGGCGAAGCCGTAAGCGGACACGAGGGTGAAGGCGCACGAGCCGAGCCCCACCAGCACATGGGTCCGGTAGCCCGCGCTCTTTTGCCGGACCTGCCGTTCGATGCCGACCAGCGAACACAGCACGAATGTCGCGAGCAGCAAACCGGCTTCCACCAGGCTTGTGTCGGTGAAGAATGCGAACATGCCGCCCACCTTCCCTGTACCCGCCGGTCAGTGGCGGGCCGGCGCGAGAGAACTCACGCTATGGCTGACTCTAGCAAGGCCTCCGTCACTCGTCGCCGGGATCTGTTGCGGGGCCGCTGCCCGGCCCGTCGTCGGGCGTCCCGTCGTGGCCATCGACGCTGTACGGCGCGCGGGGCGCCCCGGAGTACAGCTCATCCAGGCGTTCATTCAGGGCGTGGGCGAGGATGTCGCGCTGAAGGGCGGGCAGGGCCATGGCGCCGTGGATATACGCCTCGACTTCGAACTGTCCGGCCTGGCCACCCAGCGTGAAGTACCTCAGCCAGAGCTCTTCAGCGCTGACATCGGCGTGGCGAAGCGACTCGGCGAATCGCCGGCGTTGCTCGCTCTCCTCGTCGCCCAGGGACATGCGGTCGTCCTACGCTCAGTTTTCGAGGGGGCCGGCCGCAGCCAGCAGTTCCGCCGCGACCCGGGCGAGGGGCTTCCCCGCCTGCCGCGACAGCATCATCAACTCCCGGAGTGCCTGCTCATCGCCGGTGCCGTTCCGGGCCATCAGCACGCCTTTTGCCATGCTGATCGTGTCCCGCTGCGCCAGTGATTCCTGCAGCCGGTCACTCAGCGTCCCGGCCGCTTCACGGGCGTGGGAGTGGATGACAAAGAGTGTCGCCTGCGCAGCAAAAAGTTCGGCCAAACGGACCGTGCCGTCGCGGAATGGCTGTCCGCCGTCCGAGTAGACCTTGACGGCCCCCAGGGCGAGATCCCCGGACAGCAACGGACAGCTCACGGCAGAGGAGATCCCCAGGGCCGCCGCGGCCGGAGCCCAGCGCGACCACCGTCGGTCCGAGGCGAGGTTTTCGACCCGGACGGTTTCCCCGCTCGCCCAGGCCGAGATGCACGGGCCCTCCCCGAGCTCGTACTGAAGGGCATCTGCTGCCGCCACGACGGCGTCGGACGCAGCCGTCGTCTGGCGCAGCCCCGAACCGTTGATCAGGCTCACTCCGGCGCCGATCGCACCGGGGACCGCCGCCGTCGCAGCTTCCGTGATCAGCCGGAGGGCGTGTGACACCGTCTCTTCCGTCAGCAGCAGCCTGTTGGCTCGGGCAAAAACAGCGGTGATCTCGTCAGCCAGCGGCAGTTCCACGCTCATTTTCACCTCGGAAATCCATACCGGCGCAATGCCAGCCGGCGCGTATCGCCGCAGAATTCAAGCATACGGCGGGCCGGCTGGAGCCGACTATATTCACCGTCCCCCACACGGCGTAGTGTCGCTGGTAGGTACATTCCGGGCTGGACGATCCCGGTGCTGCTATTTGGGTTGCGGGCGATCAAGAGTTCCCAGCCGCCGAGTCGGTGCGTCACGGACGCCAGACGTTCGTAGGATTGAGGCCGGCATGGGTTCCGGTACCGGCGCACCCCCAACGCCCGAGCAACTCCAGGATCTCCTGCTGGAAAGTCCAGGGTTCACTGACTTCCTGCTGGGCCTGACCACCATCTCCGCGACCTTCCTCGGCAGTTCCGAGCCGATGCTGTGTGCCATCACAGTGGAACGGGACGGCACTCCCGCCACCGTCGCCAGCAGCGGCGCGGACGCGAGACGGCTGGATGAGAAGCAGTACGCGTTCGACGACGGTCCCTGCCTTACCGCCCTGCGGCACGGAACCAGCGTTCTGGTTCCCGACGTGGCGAATGACGACCGCTGGGAGCACTACGCCTCCGCGGTCTCGGGCGAGGGCATCAAGGCGGTCCTGGCCGTGCCGATCGCCACGGATCCGGGGGCAGCCGCAGCACTGAACTGCTACGCCCGGACCAGCGGCGTTTTTGACGAGGCCACCGTCGCGGAGGTCGAGCGCCATGCCGCATCCATCTCGCGGATCCTCCGCCTGGCACTGAAAGTGCACCCGCCGGAAATCTACCCGGAACATCTGCGGTCCGCACTGAAATCCCGCGCGATCGTGGACGCCGCCGTCGCGCTGATCATGATCCAGAACCGGTGCAGCAGGGAACGGGCCATGGAACTTCTGCACCTGGCCGCCCGGGCCACCGACACCAGGCTCCACACTATTGCCACGGACATCCTGCAGGGCGCCTCCCTTCCTTCGCCCAAACCCCCGGCATAGGATGGGAAAAGCCGCCGTTTGCTCCGCGTGCGGCTGGGAAGTGGGGGCACCCATGAGAGACAGCAGTACCGTTGCGTCAGCGCACAGCACCAGCACCAGCACCAGCACCAGGACCATGCTGGACCTCGTGCTGGACAGCACTGAGCCTGGTTCCGGCGTCGACGGTTTCCTGACCCAGCTGAGCCGCCTGGCGGCGAGCGAACTGTCCCGCCCGGACCACGAAGTCTCCTGCGGGATCACCGTCAACCGGCGGAAGCAGCCAACCTCAGAAGCCGGCAGCACCGGGGCGGCAGCCGCCAGCGTCCTCCAGATCCCCGTAGCCCTCGACGACGCCACCTCTGCCGTTGTCCACCTGTATTCGCCGCGGGCCGACGCGTTTTCCGCGGAGGATCTCGCGGATGCCCAGCAGTTTGTGTCCGACGCCGCGCAGGCGCTCCTGTTGGCGCTGCGGATTTCCCAGCTTACGGAGTCCCGGGACAACCTGGCCGCCGCGATGCAGTCGCGGACCACGATCGACACGGCGATCGGCGCCGTCATGGCCCAGAACCGGTGCGGGCGCGACGACGCCTTTAAGATCCTCCGGAACACCTCCAACAACAGGAACCTGAAGATCCGCGACGTCGCTGCTGCGGTCGTGGCATCCATCGCCGGCGATACTGACGTCACGGCACGCTTCCAGGAGTGAGCGCACGGCAGCTGAACCGTGCCGGAAGGACTGCCGGCGAAGGAGGGCACTGTGGAGGATTCCTACGATCTGGAGCGGTTCGTCAAGGCCCAGGACTCCGGCGGGACGTACCGGCACGCCCTCGACGAGCTCCACGCGGGCCTGAAGCGCAGCCACTGGATGTGGTTTGTGTTCCCGCAGCTCGCCGGCCTCGGGCGAAGCCCCACCGCCCGGACCTATGCCGTGACTTCGCTGGATGAAGCCAAGGCCTATCTGCGGCACCCGGTGCTGGGTCCGCGGCTGGTCGAATGCGCCGCGGTGGTGGCCGGACTCGAAGGGCGCACCGCGCGGCAGATCTTCGGCGGGATCGACGAACGGAAGCTGCACTCGTCCATGACACTCTTCCTCCGGGCGGACCCGCAGCAGACCGTATTCCAGGAGGTCCTGGCCGGGTACTTCGACGGCGTGCCCGATGCGGCCACCGACCGGCTGCTCGGCCTCCAATGATCTCCATTGGCTCAATCGTCATCCGTGTCGATGATCTCCAGCGCCAGCTGGACTTCTGGACGGCGGCCCTGGACTACGTACCGCGGCGGCCCCCCGAAGAGGACTTCGTCGTCCTTGGGCCGAGGGCCGGGCCCGGCCCGAACATCTCCCTGGACCGTGTCCCGTCGACGGTCCAGGTGCCACCCAGAATCCACCTCGACCTCTATTCGGAGCAGCAGGCCAGCGATGTCGACCGGCTCGTGCGCCTGGGTGCGAGCCGCGTGGAATGGAGCAAGCGTCCCGCGGACGCGGACTACGTCATTCTGGCCGATCCCGAGGGCAACCGCTTCTGCGTCGTCGATGCTGCCGTCCGACCTCGGCAGGGTATCGACGCCGGGAACGAAGCGGAGGAGGATTAAAGGGCAGTCACGATAAGGAGGTCAGTGATGTGCTATCCGTACAACAGGGAATTCCGGCGGGACATCAAGAAGGATGAATCAAAGGAAACCGAGGCGCGCCCGGAGCCCCGGGTGGAAGCGCCTGACTTCAAGTTCTGGGCCTTCCCCCGGCGCAGCAGGGAATTCACGGTCGAGGATCCGGCAACGGCCGACCGGACCCGCGAGAGGGTGTAGTCCGGAAACCATGGAAGGCTCCTCAATGAGGGGCCTTCCGTCCGGCCGGGCCGTGCGGACGTTCCGAACAAGGTGCGGGAGACTGGAAGTCCCCCATCACGAAGGCAGGACCGCATTGATCAATCTCCAGCAGGACCCCGAAGGCTTCATCCGCATGAAGCGGCACTTTCCGGGCAGCAGCATTGTTTCCATCACATTCAATGATGGTTCCACCGAAGAGTTTTCCGGCCTGCAGCTCAATGCGATCTATGACGCGGCCCTGAGTGTCTACCGGGCAGAGAATCACCTGGACGCCAAGGGATACTCCCGGGCACCGAAAAAAACCGTCCAGCCCGTGAACAAAATCGAGTTTGTCGCGGTGCACCCCGGGATGGCCGGGTAGCCCTCCGGAAACCCATTGACACTCTGGAACAGGCGGATTATTCTACAACCAAATGGTTGTAGATGAGCTCCGGGATGCCGACCTTGACCGCCTGTTCCAGGCGTTCGCCGATGCCACCCGCCGGGACATCGTCACCCGGGTGACGGCCGGAGAGTATTCCGTATCGGGGCTGGCAGAGCACTACGCCATGAGTTTCGCCGCCGTCCAGAAGCACGTGGCGGTGTTGGAGCGCGCGTCCCTCGTTACGAAGGAAAAGCGCGGACGGGAGCAGATCGTGCGGGCGCACCACGAGGGCCTACAACGAGCCCGACGGCTGCTCGATGAGTACGAGACGATCTGGCGGCAGCGGGCTGACCGGATCGCAGACATTCTCGCAGAGGGATAGGGAGAGTTCCGTCATGACCGTTATCAGTTCGCAGAAGAATGCCGAAGCCCTGAGCTTCACCGTCGTCGCAGAGTTCGACGCCGGCGTCGAGCGCGTGTGGCAGGTCTGGGAAGACCCGCGCCAGCTGGAACGCTGGTGGGGCCCGCCCACCTGGCCCGCGACTTTCGACAGCCACGACTTTGTGTCCGGAGGGAAAGCCAGCTATTTCATGACCGGGCCCGAAGGCGAGAAGAGCCGGGGCTGGTGGCGGTTCACCGCCATCGAGGCCCCGCACCGTTTGGAGTTCGACGACGGTTTCGCCGACGAGAACGGCGATCCGATCCCGGCCATGGGCACAAGCCACGCCGTGATGCGGCTTGAGGCGGTCGACAACCGCACCCGGATGACGATGGTGTCGACGTTTGACTCCGCCGAGGCGCTCGAGAAGGTCCTCGCCATGGGCATGGAAGAGGGCATGAAGCAGGCCCTCGGCCAGATCGACGCCATCCTGGCCGACACGAAGGTCAGCTGAGCCGGCCGTTCGGCCGTGAGGATACTTGCACGGCAACACACCCCCGCAGCTGCCGTCGCCGGCGCGTGCGGGGGTGCTTTATGCGTCAGCGCGGACCTGGAGGCATTAGCCGCCGAGGATCTTCGCCTTCTGCACCCCGAACTCCTGTTCCGTGAGAATTCCTTGCTCCTTCAGCGCCCCGAGCTCTTTGAGCTGCTGGATCGCGTCGTTGGAGATTCCGCCGGCGGCCGGCGCGGGCGCCGCTTGCTGGTACACAGGTTGCTGCTGCTGGCCCATCTGCGTCTCGTACGCCT
Organism: Arthrobacter ginsengisoli; assembly: GCF_031456935.1. Lineage (NCBI taxonomy): Bacteria > Bacillati > Actinomycetota > Actinomycetes > Micrococcales > Micrococcaceae > Arthrobacter > Arthrobacter ginsengisoli. The sequence continues at coordinate 27,677 of NZ_JAVDVQ010000034.1, forward strand.
GCTGTTCCTTGGCCGCGGTCGCGGCGTCCTTCTCGGCAAACTTCGCAGCCTGCCGGCGCTGGACGCGGCCACTGACGGCAGATGCCGTCCCGGCAACGACCGCTGTCCGTCCGATACCCCTAAGCAGTCCCATAATTCTTCTCCTCTCGCATCGCGTCTTATGTGTCAGGCTACGGGCGGTGCGTCGTCGAGGGCTTCGAGTGCTGCCATCACGTCCGGCGCAGGGATCCGCGTGCTCGCAACGAGTTCGCCGCCGCCTTCCCGAACGGCCGCCACAAAAGGTGCCGCCCAGATGTTCTCGTAGACGATCAGCGCGGCAAGGCTCCCCGGGAGGATCGCATCTGCCGCTTCGGCGATTTCCTCTTTGCCGAGAATTCCGGTCTGCGCGCCGGCGAAGTACGAGAAGGACTCCGCGGGACCGCCTGGGTCGGTGAGCTCGAGGACCTCGACGTTGCCGTCCTCCATCTTCATCACGATGAGAAGATCGAAGAGCCGGATCACGCGCTGCTCGACGAGCCGCATGAGTTCTTCACTCGCCCGTCCCGTCAGTCCTGCCATCGGGAACTCAAGGAGCACAAAGTCGACTGGCCCGTGGGCCTCTGTCTCCGGTGTGGTTGTCACTGGCATGCCTCCGTTCGGTTTCGAGCGCACTGTCCGGCGCGCTCGTCTCAGTGTGGACGTCACCTGCCGGGCCGTCACCACCCGCGCCGGGTGATAACGACGGCGGGCTCCGGACGGCCCACCGCCGGACCGGCCTCCCGAGGCGAACGTCCCTTCACGTCCCACGCCGGCGCCGGCAGGCGTCCCCCGCATCATCCCTTTCGGGTGAGCCCAACGCCGCGTGGATCCGACGCGGGTGCGGGGCGAGTGCGGGGCAGGGTGCCCCGTGGCTGACCGGCTCCGAGTTGCCGGGCAGCACGTTCCGCTACGCTTTCGGACGCGCGCTACGCGGATCCGGGGTGCGGCCGTCCGAATCCGCGCCCCGCGTCCGAAACAGGCGCGGAAACTGGGTCCCGGCGGGCACTCCGGTCTGAGGCAGGAAGAAAAAGGTGGCAGAGGGGGATTCGAAACCCCGTAGGCGTTGCCAGCTGGGCACCCTGGGGCTCAAGGCGGCCACCGCCGGCGGGACGCTCTGCCGCGGGGTTTCCTGCTTCCGCGGCACCCGACTCTGGCGCGCAGCATGTTCCGCTACGCCTTCGGACCCGCG